>NZ_CP074133.1:5142098-5484196 GCF_018316655.1 Nocardiopsis changdeensis
TCGTCGCCGGTGGTGCAGTCGCTGGTGCGCTGGGACCCGGCGGGGTTCGCCGAACGCGAGCTGGCCGACCGCCGCGAGCTGGGGTTCCCCCCGGCGGTGTCGATGGCGTCGGTGACCGGCGGCCCCGACCACGTGCGCGAGCTCCTGGACCAGGTGGAGCTGCCCGAGGGCGTGGAGCTGCTGGGCCCGGTGCCCGTCGGGCCCGACCGCGAGGGCCCCGCCGGGCCGGGCGGGGCCGGCACCACCGAGCGCGCCCTGCTCCGGGTGTCCCGCGCGGGGGTGGGCCCCCTGGCCCGCTCCCTCAAGGCCGCCGCGGCCGCCCGCAGCGCCCGCCGCGAGGAGCGCCTGGCCCAGATCCGCGTCGACCCCCTCCACGTGGTCTAGGGCTTCGCTGCGCGGGCGAGTTCGGAGGCCAGGCGGCGGGCGAGCCCGGGGTCGGCCGCCGCGATCTCGGCGATGAGCAGGTCGGCCAGGGCCGCCAGCGGCTGGAGCAGGCCCTCTCGGGAGGTGTCGGCGGGCAAGGACGCGGCCAGCGGGCCCAGGACCTCCGGCGGCAGCAGGTGGGCGCCCTTGGCGTGGGCGGCGGGCAGCCCCCGGTTGCGGCAGGCCAGGGCGATGGCCTGGGTGCGCAGGGCTCCGATCCAGTGGACGGCCTGCCAGATGCGGCCGCGTTCGACGCAGGTACGGGCGTGCAGGGCGTGGTGCCAGGCCAGGCCGATGAGGGTGTCGGGGTCGGGCTCGGCGAAGGGTTCCAGGGCGTGGTCCCGGCCGAACAAGGTCCGCCACTGCGGGCCCCGGGCGCCGAACTCCTCCCCCGGGACAACGGTGAGGTCGACCTCGGGACCGCCAGGGAGCAGGAACACCCGGACCGCACCGGGCCGGGACAGTGGCAGGTCCCAGTGGTGGACCGCCGCGTACCGGCCGGTGAGCAGGTCCGTCCAGTCCGCCAGGACCGCCTCGTGCGGTCCGGCGGTGCCCAGGACGAGGTCGATGTCGGACCAGGGGTCGGCCGTGCCGGCGGCGAGCGAGCCGGTCAGCGCGGCCCCGATCACGGCCGGGTCGGCGCGGGCGCGCTCCATCAGGTCGGAGAGGAGGCGGTCGCGGCGTCCCGGATCGGGCGGGGTCACCGGAGTCCCGCGCGGTAGAGGTCGCGGAGCAGGGAGATCTCGGCGCTGTGGTGGATGACCTCGCGCTGGACGTGCAGGACGAGGGCGACCATGGGGAAGTCGGACCACTCGGGGGACTCGGCGCCGCCGACCGGGGCGGCCAGGCCCTCCTCGTCCAGGGAGCGGACGTGGTCGGACCAGGAGAGGTACGCCAGGCGCAGGCGCTCGCGGGCGCCGTCGGCGGTGCCGGGCCATTCGACGCCGTGCAGGGCGCCGTGGCCGAAGTGGCGGTCGTCGCGCAGCTCCAGGACCTCGACGACGATGTGGCCCAGCCGCCAGGCGATGGTGGTGACCGGCGGCGGGTCGGGCTCGGGACTCGCCCGGTCGGGGCGGAAGCGGCCGTCGGGGCCGGGGCGCACGCCCCAGGCGCCGGGGGCGGGCTCCCAGTGGAACTCCGCGTCGGTGAGCCCCTCCAGCCGGGGCCACAGCGAGAAGTCCCAGTAGAACTGGAGCTGCGCCAGGATCTCGCCCGTCCAGTTCAGCGTCGCCATCGGTTCCCGCCCCCGCCCCGTGCGGGCGCGCGGCCGAGCGCGCCCAGGATCCCGCTGCCGCGGGCCGCCACGTCCTCGTCCGGATAGGGCCACCACACCAGGTCGGCGGCCCCGGGTTCGACGGGGTGGAAGGGGGCCAGGGCGCGCAGCAGCACCTGGTGGGGCGCGGTGGAGGCCAGGGCGAGGTGGCCGCCGCCGCGCAGCAGGCCGTACAGGTCGGCGATGCCCCCGGGCGGGGCGTCGGCGGGGAAGGGCCGGGTCATGAGAACGGCGACGGGCTCGTCGAGGTCGACGAGCCCGGAGGTGGCGAGGCGGTGCAGGGCGGCGGAGGGGCCGCCCTCGGAGGAGACGACGGCCCCGTCGGAGGAGGCGAGGGTGCCGGCGACCCCGGGCGGGGCGACGTGGACGACGCGGGCGCCGGGCCGGTGGGCGCGGACCATGGCGGCCAGGCCGGGCACCGGGCAGCCCCAGTCGACGAACTGGCCGGTCCCGGCGTCCGCGCACAGGTAGGCGGTCACCCGGTCCAGGAACGCGGTGTGGCGGCGGGCGGCCTCGTCGGGCTCCGGGCTCGGGCGCGGGGGCCGGCCGCGCAGGTCGACGACGCCGGATCCGCGTGCGGGTCGGCGCACCGGCTCGCGGTGGGCGCCCCTGAGCGGTCCCGCCTCGTTGCCTCGGACGTCCGTCACGATCACGCTCCCCCAGCCGGTCCGCTCGTGGGAGGCCGGCGCGCCGTCGGCAGGACCGGTCGGGTCCGCGGCACCGCGCCATGCCATCAGGGCCTGATGCTACCCCTTGGGAAAGTGATTCCCGGCACACCCCTGTGTGTTATGTGCCCTATTTCGTCGTTTGTTGCGCCTTGTGCCCTCAGGGATTCCGAGGCGTAAGTCCTGAAAAGCACATCGGGGGCGCCGCCCGCGGGCGGCGCCCCGACCGGGGACCTCCCGCCCCGGGGGCGGCGGGAGGGCCGCCCCGCCGCAGGGGGCCCGGCGGGGTGGGGCGTCAGCGGGGGTCGGGCACCGGGACCAGGCGTCCGTCCGCGTCCGCGTACTCCCAGCGCGGGCCGTGCTCGACCAGGTCGGCGACCGCGCCGACGAGCCGGTCCACGTGCTCCCGCGTGGTGCCGACGCCCAGGCTGGCCCGGACCGCCTGGCCGTGGCCCGCGGGCAGCAGGTGGCGGGTCAGCGGGTGGGCGCAGAAGAGGCCGTCGCGGACGCCGATGCCGTACTCGGCCGACAGCGCCGCCGCCAGCAGGTCGGCGGGGATCCCGTCCACGACGAACGACACGATGCCCACCCGCGGGTGGTCCTCGTCCCACAGGGACAGCTCGTGCACGCCGCCGATCCCGGCCAGTCCCGCGCGCAGCCGCTCCACCAGCGAGGTCTCGCGGATGTGCAGCAGTTCCTGCACGCGGGGGGTGAGGGTGTCGCAGGCCGCGGCCAGGGCGACCGCGCCCAGCACGTTGGGGCTGCCCGCCTCGTGCCGGGCCGGCAGGTCGTTCCACACCACGTCGTCCTCGGTGACCAGCCGTGTGGCGCCGCCGCCGGACAGGTAGGGCGCGGCCTCGCGCAGCCAGTCGGCGCGCCCGGCCAGCACGCCCGACCCGAACGGGGCGTAGAGCTTGTGGGCGGACAGGGCAACGTAGTCGGCGCCGGTGGCCGACAGGCTGAACGGCAGGTGCGGGGCGTACTGCGCGGCGTCCACCACCACACGGGCGCCCTCGGCGTGGGCGGCCGCCACCAGCTCCTCGACCGGCCAGATCTCGCCGGTGACGTTGGAGGCGGCGGTGACGCAGAGCAGGCGCGGCCCCCGCGGGGCGGCGGCCAGCGCGGCGCGGGCGGTGTCGACCGCCGCCCCGGGGGACTCCGGCAGCGGCAGGCGCACGACCGACCCGGCGCGGGAGGCCGGGTGCTCCCAGGGCAGCAGGCTCGCGTGGTGCTCGGACTCGAACACGACCACCGTGCAGTCCTGCGGCACCGCGCGGGCCAGCAGGTTGAGGGCGTCGGTGGTGCCGCGCACGAAGACCACCGCGTCGGCGGGCTCGGAGCGCACCCCCAGGAAGCGGGCCACCGAGCGGCGGGCCCGCTCGTAGGCCTCGGTGCTGACCCGGGAGTGGTGGCCGGCGCCGCGGTGAACGCTGGCGTAGTAGGGCAGGGCCGCCGCCAGGGCCTCGGCGACCGGGGTCAGACAGGGGGCGCTGGCCGCGTAGTCCAGGTTGGCGTACTCGACGCGCTCGCCGGAGACCAGGGGGACACCCTCATCGGCGGTGACGATCGTGCACCGGCCCAGGTCGGGCTGGGCGGAGCGGGCGGAGCCGATGGGAGTGACGACGGTCATGGCACACCTCTTCTGTGGGTCGTGGGACCCACGGGTGCCGGTGGGGCAGCGCCAAGGGTCCGCGCTTGTCCGACACGGTCGTGTCGGGACCTGGTCCTCACCCGGGGCACCCCACCGCGGAAGGAGGGTTGCCGACCAGCGAGCCGGGGCTTCGCGCTGGTACTCGTGACCTGCGACGCAGGTTAACACAGCGCTCGCGGAACGCAACAGGGCGGTCCGGCTGTGGCCCGGGACACCCTTTCGCGCCTTTCCGCTCGACAGCCGGGGAACGGGCGCGCCATACTGGTCCGCATCTGCCCTCACGTCGCGGGTGTCCGGTTCCCCCCGGACGCCTCCCAGGCGCGAGACTCCAGAGCATCGGAGTTTTCGCATGCCCGCGATCAAAGAGGTGACGTACGTGCACGACCGTATGCAGCAGGTCTTCCGCAATCCCCGGGTCGTCCTGATCTCCGGCTACGCCCGCCTGCCCGACTCCGTGGCCAGCCATTCGCAGTACCAGCGCCTGGGCGTCGTCCTGGCGGTGGACACCGCCGACGGCCGGATCGTCGCCGCCGACACCACGCTCCTGACCGACCTGGCCAAGGACTTCTTCCGGGCCCTGGTCGAGGGCGAGTCGGTCACCGAGGACATCGCCGAACTGGTGCGCCGGGTGCAGACCCGCTACGCGGGCCAGTCCGGGGCCGCCCTCACCACCGCGCTGCGCCGCTGCCTGGAGAGCTACTACCAGCTCAGGGACGACCACCAGTTGCCGAGCGGCGAGGAGTGAACCCGTTGTCCGTGCCTCAACCCCTGCCCCTGACCGGGGTGCGCGTCGCCGACCTGTCCCGGGTCCTGGCCGGCCCCTACGCCACCATGCTCCTGGCCGACATGGGGGCCGAGGTGATCAAGGTGGAGCAGCCCGGCCGGGGCGACGACACCCGCGCCTGGGGCCCGCCCTGGGCGGGCGGGGAGGCCGCCTACTTCCTGTCGGTGAACCGCAACAAGCGCAGCCTGGCCGTCGACCTGAAGGACCCCGACGGGCGGGCCGCCGTCCAGGAGCTGTGCGCGGGAGCCGACGTGGTGGTGCAGAACTTCCGCCCCGGCGTCATCGACCGCCTGGGCCTGGGCTACGCCGACGTCAGCGCCCGCAACCCGGCCGTCGTGTACTGCTCGGTGAGCGGGTTCGGGCCCGAGCACGAGCCGGCGGGCCGTCCCGGGTTCGACATCGTGGTGCAGGCCGAGAGCGGCCTGATGGGCACCACGGGCCCCGCCGAGGGCCCGGCCAGCAAGGTCGGGGTGGCCCTCACCGACGTGCTCACCGGGCTCAACGCCGCGGTGGGCATCCTGGGCGCCCTGATGCGGGCCCGCACCACCGGCCGGGGCGAGGAGATCAGCGCGTCCCTGATCAACTCCACCCTGTCCGGTCTGGTCAACCTCACCCAGCAGGCGCTGGTGACCGGGGCCGAGCCCGCCCGGGTCGGCAACGCGCACACCACGATCGTGCCCTACCAGGCGTTCCCCACCGCCGACGCCGACCTCGTCATCGCCGCCGGCAACGACGCGCTCTACCTGCGCATGTGCGAGGCGCTGGAGCGGCCCGACCTGGCCGCGGACCCCCGTTACGCCACCAACCCGGGCCGGGTGGAGCACCGCGGGGAGCTGGTCGGGGAGATCAGCGCGACCCTGCGCTCCCGGTCCGCCGACCACTGGGCCGAGCGCCTGCTGGCGGCGGGCGTGCCCGTGGGCCGGGTCCGCGGGGTGCTGGACGCGCTGCGCACCGCCGACGCCCGCGGCGACGACGTGCTGCGCGCCGTCGACCACCCCACCGCCGGCCTCCTGGAGCAGGTCCGCGCCGGGTTCCGGCTGGAGAACACGCCTCCCCCGCTGACCGCGCCGCCCCTGCTGGGGCAGCACTCCCGGGAGATCCTCACCGAACTGGGCCTGGCCGCGGACCTGATCGACGCGATGGTCGAACGCGGCGCCGTCCAACAGCACCCGAAAGGAAACCCATGAGCGACCGCAAGGCACCCGCCCCGGACCCCCGCGACTTCCTGGCCGTGGACGCCGGACTGGACGACACCGAGCGCGACGTGCGCGACGCGGTCCGGGCGTTCGCCGCCCGCGAGCTGCTGCCCCACGTGGCGGACTGGTTCGAGGCCGGCACCCTGCCCGACCCGCGCGGCCTGGCCAAGGCGTTCGGCGACCTGGGCGTGCTCGGCATGCACCTGGAGGGGTACGGCTGCGGCGGCTCCAGCGCCGTCGCCTACGGCGTGGCCTGCCGCGAGCTGGAGGCGGTGGACTCGGGGCTGCGCAGCTTCGTGTCCGTGCAGGGCTCCCTCGCCATGGCCGCGATCCACAAGTACGGCTCCGAGGAGCAGAAGGAGCACTGGCTGCCCCGCATGGCCGCGGGCGAGGCCATCGGCTGCTTCGGCCTGACCGAGCCCGACTCCGGCTCCGACCCGGGCTCGATGCGCACGCGCGCCCGCCGCGACGGCTCCGACTGGGTGCTCGACGGCACCAAGATGTGGATCACCAACGGGTCCGTCGCCGACGTCGCCGTGGTGTGGGCCGCCACCGACGAGGGCATCCGCGGGTTCGCGGTGCCCACCGACACCCCCGGGTTCACCGCCAACGTCGTCCACAGGAAGCTGTCGCTGCGCGCCTCCATCACCTCCGAGCTGGTGCTGGAGGGGGTCCGGCTGCCCGCCGACGCGGTCCTGCCGGGCTCGCGCGGGCTGGGCTCCCCGCTGTCCTGCCTCAACGAGGCCCGCTACGGGATCGTGTGGGGCGCGGCGGGCGCGGCCCGCGCCTGCTACGAGGCGGCGCTGGAGTACGCGGGCACCCGCGAGCAGTTCGGCAGGCCGATCGCCGGCTTCCAGCTGACGCAGCGCAAGCTCGCCGACATGGTCGTGGACGTCGGCCACGCCGGCCTGACCGCCCTCCAGATCGGGCGGCTCAAGGACCGGGGGCTGGCCCACCACAACCACGTCAGCTTCGGCAAGTTCGCCAACGTCGCCGCGGCCCAGCGGGTGGCCGCGGCGGCCCGGTCGGTGCACGGGGCCAACGGGATCACGCTGGAGTACCCGGTGATGCGGCACATGGTGAACCTGGAGACGGTGGCCACCTACGAGGGCACCGAGGAGATCCACGCGCTGAGCATCGGACAGGCGGTGACCGGCATCTCGGCCTTCCGGTGACCTCCGGCCTGCCGTTCCCCCCGGGCAACCACCACAATGGGGGGCAAGCGATCGAGGGAGTAGCCAGATGGTGGACGAACCGGCGAAGCGGTTCGAGATGACGCGCGGCCGACGGGTGCTCAACGCGGCGCTCGGCGGCTTCGTCAAGTACGGGGTGTGCCCGCCCGACACGTACCTGCTCACGACGCGGGGGCGCAGGACGGGCTTCCTGCGCACCGTCCCGATCAACCTCGTGGACAACAACGAGGGCCGGTTCCTGGTCGCCCCCTACGGGGAGGTCGACTGGGTGCGCAACATCCGCGCGGACGGGTTCGCGACGCTGCGCAAGGGCGGCTGGATCGAGCTGGTCAGCGTGCGCGAACTGGACGCCGCGGAGGCGGCCCCGGTGCTGCGCGAGTACGTGGACCACCCCCGCGCCCTGGTGGTGGCACCGTACTTCGAGGCCCCGCCGGACGCGCCGGCCGAGGCCTTCGAGGCGGAGGCGCACCGGCACCCGGTGTTCCAGATCGTGCGGTCCACGACGATCCGCATCTGAGCGCGCGGCCCCGGCCCCCCGCGGGCCGGGGCCGCCGTTCGGATTGACACCGGACGCTCATGAGTGTGTACTCACTTACATGAGCGTTACCGAAGCGGGCCGTTCCACGGCCGAGGCGCGCAGGGCGGCGATCCTGCGGCACGCGGTGCCCGTCTTCGCCCGGAGCGGCTACCACGCCACCCCGGTGACGGAGATCGCCGACGCGGCCGGGATCTCCCAGGCCTACGTCTTCCGGCTGTTCGGCAGCAAGCTGGGCCTGTTCACGGCCACGCTGGACCGCTGCTTCGGGCTCATCGAACAGGCCCTGCGCGAGGGCGCGGAGAAGGCGCCCGGCGCCCCCGCGTCCCAGGTCCTGGCCGCGATGGGCGACTCCTACGCGGAGCTGATCGCCGACCGCGACCTGCTCATGCTCCAGGTGCACGCCCAGAGCGCGGCCGACGTCCCCGAGGTCCGGGAGTGCATGCGGCGCGGGTACGCCTCGGCGGTCACCCTGGTGCACGAGCTGTCCGGCGGCACCCGGGAGCAGGTCCGGTACTTCATGGCCATGGGCCTGATGTGCCACCTGATCACCGCCCTGGACCTGGACGGGGTCGACGAGCCCTGGGCCCTGACCCTGACGAGCGGCATGACCGTCCACGGGCGGCGCGCCGACGGGTGAGGGCGGACGCCCGCGGCGCCCGCCCCGGCGGTCAGTTGCGGACGCGGTACACGTCGTAGACGCCGTCCACGTTGCGCACCGCGCGCAGCACGCTGCCCAGGTGGGCGGGGTCGGCCATCTCGAACGTGAACCGGCTCTGGGCGACCCGGTCCCGGCTGGTCTGCACCGTCGCCGACAGGATGTTGACGTGCTGGTCCGAGAGCACCCGGGTGATGTCCGACAGCAGCCGGGCCCGGTCCAGCGCCTCCACCTGGAGGGCCACCAGGAACAGCGAGTCCTCCGTCGGCGACCAGTCCACCCGCACCTTGCGCTCGGGGTCCAGGGTCGCGATGTTCACGCAGTCGGCGCGGTGCACCGACACCCCGTTGCCGCGGGTCACGAAGCCGACGATGTCGTCCCCGGGCACCGGCGTGCAGCACTTGGACAGGCGCGCCCACACGTCGGCGTCGCCCTCCACGACCACGCCCGGGTTGCCGGGCTGGCGCTGGCGGGGCGCCTTGGCGGGCAGCGCCGGCTCGGCGATGTCCTCGGGGTGGTCGTCGGCCAGGCCCATGGAGTCGACCAGCTTGGCGACCACGTTCTGGGCGCTGACCTGCCGCTCCCCCACCGCCGCGTACAGGGCGTCCACGTCGGGATAGCGCAGCTCGTCGGCCAGGGCGACGATGGACTCCCCGCTGAACAGGCGCTTGACCGGGAGCTCCTGCTTGCGCATGACCTTCGCGATCTCCTCCTTGCCCTGCTCGATCGCGGCCTCGCGGCGCTCCTTGGTGAACCAGTGGCGGATCTTGTTGCGGGCGCGGGCGCTCTTGACGAAGTCGAGCCAGTCGCGGTTCGGCCCGGCGTCGGGGTCCTTGGAGGTGATGATCTCGACGGTCTCGCCGTTGTGCAGCTCGGTCTCCAGCGACACCAGGCGGCCGTTGACCCGGGCGCCCACCGTGCGGTGGCCGACCTCGGTGTGCACGGCGTAGGCGAAGTCGACCGCGGTGGCGCCCTGCGGCAGCGAGATGACGTCGCCCTGCGGGGTGAAGACGAACACCTCCTGCACCGACAGGTCGAAGCGCAGCGACTCCAGGAACTCGCCGGGGTCCTTGGTCTCCTGCTGCCAGTCGATGAGCTGGCGCAGCCACGCCATGTCGGAGCCGCCCTTGGGCGTGGCCGCGGCCCCGCCGCTGTTGCGGTCCTCCTTGTACTTCCAGTGGGCGGCGATGCCGTACTCGGCGCGCCGGTGCATGGCGCGGGTGCGGATCTGCAGCTCCACCGGGTTGCCCGAGGGCCCGATGACCGTCGTGTGCAGCGACTGGTACATGTTGAACTTGGGCATGGCGATGTAGTCCTTGAACCGCCCGGGCACGGGGTTCCACCTGGCGTGGATGGTCCCCAGGGCCGCGTAGCAGTCGCGGACGCTGTCCACCAGGACCCGCACGGCGATGAGGTCGTAGATCTCGTCGAAGCCGACGTTGCGGGCGATCATCTTCTGGTAGATCGAGTAGTAGTGCTTGGGCCGCCCCTTGACGGTGGCCTTGATCTTGGACTCGCGCAGGTCGCCGGAGACCGCCTCGATGACCTCCTGGAGGTACACGTCGCGGCGGGGGGCGCGCTCGGACACCAGGCGGGCGATCTCGTCGAACCGCTTGGGGTAGAGGGTGGCGAACGCCAGGTCCTCCAGCTCCCACTTGATGGTGTTCATGCCCAGGCGGTGGGCGAGGGGGGCGAAGATCTCCAGGGTCTCGCGGGCCTTCTTCTCCCGTTTGGCGACCGAGGGCAGGTAGCGCAGGGTGCGCATGTTGTGCAGCCGGTCGCAGAGCTTGATGACCAGCACGCGGATGTCGCGGGCCATGGCCACGACCATCTTGCGGACGGTCTCGGCCTGGGTGGCCTCGCCGTACTTGACCTTGTCGAGCTTGGTGACGCCGTCGACCAGCTCGGCGATCTCGTCGCCGAAGTCCGCCCGCAGCTCGCCGAGCGTGTACCCGGTGTCCTCGACGGTGTCGTGCAGCAGGGCGGCGGCCAGGGTGGCCTCCTGCATGCCGAGCTCGGCGAGGATGGTGGCGACGGCGAGCGGGTGGGTGATGTAGGGGTCGCCGCTCTTGCGTTTCTGGTCCCGGTGGTGGTGGGCGGCCACTTCGTAGGCGCGCTCGATGAGCCGCACGTCCACCTTGGGGTGGGTGGCGCGCACGGTCTTGATCAGTGGTTCCAGCACCGGGTTCATCGTCACTCCCCGCTGGGCGCCGAGTCGGGCGAGTCTCCTGCGGACCCGCACGGTGGAGGGCGTGGATGCGGTGGAGGGCGCCGCCGTGGCGGCGCCCTCCTGGCGGTCGTCGGTCGTGGGGGCGTTCCCGTCGGTCCCGGGGCGGGCGGCGTCCTGTCGCGTCCCGTTCCCGGATACCGCCCCGGTCGGGACCACTTCGCCTGGCATGCCTACCTCCCGCGGTTCCGCCCGGATCGTACGGGCGGTCGGCGTCGCCCGGCTGCTCCGGTGCACGTGCGTATCTTCAGGTCCGGTCGCCGATCACGGCCGCGGTGCCGCTCCCCGTCCAGTCTAGTGTCCCCCGCCCGCCTCCCACCGGGGCTGACGCGCGGCGACGCGGTCGGCGGCCGCGGGCTCAGGGAACCGCCGGTACGCCGGGTCCCGGTACGCCGGACGTCGGGTCGGCGGGTGCGGGCGGGTCTCTCAGACCGAGAGGAGGGCGTGCGGCTCCACGTCGGACAGCCTCTCGCGCCCCCCGAGAGCCGTGAGCTCCATCAGGACGGAGAATCCCACGACCGTACCACCCGCCTTGCGGACCAGGTCCACCGCGGCCCGCCCGGTGCCGCCGGTGGCCAGCACGTCGTCGACGATGAGCACCCGGGAGCCCTCGGTGACCGCGTCGGCGTGGATCTCCACGGTCGCGGTCCCGTACTCCAGATCATAGGGCTGCTCGATCACGGCCGCGGGCAGTTTCCCGGCTTTGCGCGCGGGGACGAACCCGGCGCCGAGCGCCAGGGCCACCGGGGCGCCGAAGATGAACCCGCGGGCCTCCAGCCCGACCACGTGGTCCACGCCGGCGTCCCGGAAGGGCTCGGCGAGGCCGGCGACGGTGGCGGCCAGCGCCGCGGGGTCGTTGAGCAGCGGCGTGATGTCCTTGAACAGGATGCCGGGCTTGGGGAAGTCCGGGATGTCGCGGATGCGGCCCAGGAGCAGGTCCGGGGCGGCGGCGGTGTCCGCGGGGGTGTGGTCGTGGGCCATGGTGCGGTGTGGACCTTACTGGTGTTCCGGGGTGACTGTCGTTGCGGCACGTCCGTGCCGTGCGGCGCGGGCGCGCCCGCGGGGGCGGCCGCACACGGCGGTACCGGCCCCGGTGGGGGCCGGTACCGGAGGGTCCGCGCGTCGGCGCGCCGGACCGCCGGCCCCGGGGCGGTGTCGCCACGGGGCACGTGCGGCGGCCGTCAGTTGTTGGGCTTGGGGTCGTCGTCGCCGAAGTCGGGACGGTCCTCGACCGGCGTGTCGTCGGCCTGCGGGGTGAGGATCTCGCCGATGCCCGGCTTGAGCATGCGGATCCGGGTGCCCGGCGAGATCTCGAGGATCACGTCGTTGTCCTGGACCTCGACGACGGTGCCGTAGATACCCGCCTTGGTCATGACCTCGACCCCGGGGACGAGGGCGCTCTGCATCTGCGCCTCCTGCTGGCGCCGCTTCTGGTTGGGCCGCCAGATGAGCAGCCAGAACACCAGGAGGATGAGGGCGATCATGGGGAGCGAGGAGAGGATTCCTCCGCCCGCGGGCGCGGCTCCGTCGGCGAGTTGGTAAAGGCCCTGCACGGGGCGTCCTTCCTGAAGTCTTCGTCTGTGGCCGGCGGCGCGGTCGACGCGGCGGCCACCCTGTTCGTGCCGGTCGGACGTGTTCGGCCCGCACGGCACCCGGTGGCTACAACGTTCCGGGCGGCCGATGCGTTCCTTCGGTGTCGGAACGCACTCTCCGGACCGGGGTGTCACCCCGTATCTCCGTCGGTCCGTCACAGCTTACGTGTCGCCGGTCACCGTTCCCCAACCGGCGCGGATCGGAGTGTTAACGGTCGCCCCCGCCTCCGGGGGCGGCCGCGGCCCGCGCCGGTGCGGTTCAGGGGGTGCCCGAGGACCCGTTGCCGTTGGTGCCGCCGGAACCCGTGGTGCCGCCGCCCTGGGCCGCGGCGGCCGCGCCGAAGGCGGCGTCCGGCGGGGGCGTGAGCCCCAGGTGGGCCCAGGCGAGCGGGGTGGCGACCCGGCCGCGCGGGGTGCGGGCCAGGAACCCGGAGCGGACCAGGAACGGCTCGGCGACCACCTCCACGGTCTCGGCCTCCTCCCCCACCGACACGGCCAGGGTGGACAGGCCCACCGGGCCGCCGCGGAAGCGGCGGAGCAGCACGTCGAGGATGGCGCGGTCGAGGCGGTCCAGGCCCAGGGCGTCCACCTCGTACAGCTCCAGGGTGGCGCGGGCGGTGTCCAGGGACATGATCCCGTCGCCGCGCACCTCGGCGTAGTCGCGGACCCGGCGCAGCAGCCGGTTGGCGATGCGGGGCGTGCCGCGCGAGCGCCCGGCGATCTCGCGGGCGGCGTCCTCGGCCAGCGGGACGCCGAGCAGCCCGGCCGAGCGGTGCAGGATGCGCTCCAGCTCCTCGGCCGAGTAGAAGTCCATGTGGGCGGTGAACCCGAACCGGTCGCGCAGCGGGGCGGGCAGCATCCCGGCCCGGGTGGTGGCGCCGACCAGGGTGAAGGGGGCGATCTCCAGGGGGATGGCGGTGGCGCCGGGGCCCTTGCCCACGACCACGTCGACCCGGAAGTCCTCCATGGCGACGTAGAGCATCTCCTCGGCGGGACGGGCCATCCGGTGGATCTCGTCCAGGAACAGCACCTCGCCCTCCTGGAGGGTGGACAGCACCGCGGCCAGGTCGCCGGAGCGCTCGATGGCGGGGCCGGAGGTGATGCGCAGGGGGGAGCCAAGCTCGGCGGCGATGATCATGGCCAGGGTGGTCTTGCCCAGGCCCGGGCCGCCGGACATGAGGATGTGGTCGGGGGCGCGGTTGCGTTTGCGGGCGCTGTCCAGGACCAGGGAGAGCTGCTCGCGCACCCGTTCCTGGCCGACGAACTCGTCGAGCGCGCGCGGCCGCAGGGCGCCCTCCAGCCGGCGCTCGTCGGCTCCGGCCTCGGAGGAGACGGCCTCCCGGGCGTACGGCCCGGGGAGGTCCCGGTCCGCCGGTCCCGTCGGTCGGTCGTGGTCGTCGTACACGGTGGGCCCTCCTAGGCGCGGCTGAGGGTGCGCAGGGCGCTGCGCAGCAGGACGGCGACGTCGGCGGTCTCCTCGGCCTGGGGCGCGACGGCGGCGGCCGCGGCCTCGGCGTCCTTGGCGGACCAGCCCAGGTTGACCAGGCCGGAGACCACCTGGGTGCGCCAGGCGCCGTTGGGCCCGGCCCCGGCGCCGTCCGGGACCGGCGGCAGGGTGCCGTCGGTGAAGACGGGCGGGTCGATCTTCCCGCGCAGCTCCAGGACGATGCGCTGGGCGCCCTTCTTGCCGATGCCCGGGACCCGGGTCAGGGCGTTGGTGTCCTCGGTGGCCACGGCGTGGCGCAGGGAGTCGGGGCTGTGCACCGAGAGCATGGCCAGGGCCAGCCGGGGACCGACCCCGGAGGCGGTCTGGAGCTGCTCGAACAGGTGCTTCTCGTCGTCGTCGGCGAATCCGAAGAGGGTGAGGGAGTCCTCGCGCACGACGAGGCTGGTGGCGACGGTGCCGGTCTCCCCCACGTGCAGGCGGGACAGGGTGCTCGGGGTGCACTGCACGGACATGCCGACCCCGCCGACGTCGATGACGGCGCTGCCTGCGCCGCGTGCGGCCACCCGGCCGGTGAGGAACGCGATCATGTCATGGGGGCACCGGGTGCCCTTCTCCTTCCCTAGGGGCGGGCGCCGCGGGCGCGGCGGGCCAGTTCGACCTTGCGGGCGAAGTCCTGCTGTGCCTGGGCCACCCGGGCCTGGGCGCCGCCGCGCCAGATGTGGCAGATGGCCAGGGCGACCGCGTCGGCCGCGTCGGCGGGGCGGGGCGGGCCGTCGAGTCCGAGGATACGCGCGACCATGGTGCCGACCTGCGCCTTGTCCGCGCGGCCGCTGCCGGTGATGGCGGCCTTGGCCTCGCTGGGGGTGTGCAGGGCGACGGGCAGGCCGCGGCGGGCGGCGCAGACCAGGGCGATGCCGCTGGCCTGGGCGGTGCCCATGACGGTGCTGAGGTTGTGCTGGGCGAAGACCCGCTCGACGGCGACGGCGTCGGGGCGGACCTCGTCGAGCCAGCGCTCGATGCCGCGCTCGACGCCCAGCAGGCGCTGGGGCAGGTCCTCGTCGGGGGAGGTGCGGATGGCGTCGGCGCCGATGAGGCTCAGGGGGCGGCCGATGGCGCCCTCGACGGCGCCGACGCCGCACCGGGTGAGCCCCGGGTCGATTCCCAGCACGCGCACGCGCCCCACACCTTTCTCGAACGTTCGTTCGCACCATGCTAATGCCGCGGGACGACAGGAGTCCCGCGCCCGGCCCGGCGTGTCTCGGGGGCCGTGCCGGTCGAGCGTACCGGGGCCCGGGGACGGGGCGGGGGCGTTCAGGCGCGGCCGGTCCCCCACAGGTCGGCCAGGGCGGCGCGGCGCTCGGCCCGGGAGAGGCCGCGCAGGTCGGCGACGCCGCGCTCGGTGACCACGACCTCCACGTCCTGGGAGGGGGTGGTGACCGGCCGGGAGAGGCGTTCGACCAGGGTGGAACGGCCGCGGTGGCGGGTGGGGACGGCGATGACGCTGAGCCCGCCGACGGAGCGGGTGGCGGCCGCGGCGTAGTCGGAGTGGCCGCCGATGCCGCCGAGCACGCCCCGGGCGGTGCCCTCGACGTTGACCTGGCCGTCGTGGTCGATCTCCACCGCGGTGTTGACGGCGACGAAGGGGTCGGCGGACAGGCGGCCGGGGTCCAGGACGTGTTCCACGGAGTGCAGCAGGGGGCGGCCGTCGGCCCAGGCGTGCAGGCGCGGGCCGCCGACGAGGTACATGCCCACGGGGTCGCCCAGCAGCAGGCCGCGCTCGTCGAGGTCGACGGCGGCCTCGGGCAGCGGCCCGGAGTCGATGCGCACGGGGACCCGCAGCTCGGCGGCCAGGGCGGCGGGCACGGGGCCGAAGCCCAGTTGGAGGCGGGCGCCGGCGGGGATGAGGGGCGCCAGGTGGCGGGCGATGGCGGCCTGGTCGGGGCCGGTGGGCGAGGGGCGCAGGGTCCCGGCGGTGCGGTCGCTCCCCCCGATGACGACGACACGGTCGGCGGGCAGCGGCGGCCCGGCGTCGGCGCGGGGCAGGTTCGGCGAGACCACCGCGGCGACCAGGGCGCCCGCCTCGACGGCGGTGCGCAGCCAGCCGGCCTCGCTGCCGAAGGCGTACCCGCCGGGCACCGGGACCACCGAGGCGACGAGCAGGTCGGGGCGCCACAGGCCGTGCAGCAGGGCGGGGACGGCGGACATGCGCACCGGCGGGTGGGCGATGAGGCCGCGGTCGACGTGGTCGCGCAGGCCCCAGCCGGGCATGACGGTGCGGGCGTCGGCGAACGCGGCGGGGTCGAGCCCGGGGTCGGCCTCGGGGACCCAGCCCAGGACGAGGCGGACGCCGCCGGCGCGCGCGGCGGCCGCGCACAGGTCGGCGGTGACGCTCCGCGGGGCGCCGAACCCGTCGCCCAGGGCGACGGTCGCGCCCGGTCCCACCAGGTCCGTCAGGCTCTCCACGTTCTCCCCTTCCGCCGGACCGACCGTACCGGACCGGGCGGTTCGGCCGGGAAAAGGGGTGGACTCCGCGGCGGGGGCCGTGCTAAGTTCTTCTCGAAGCGAGAAAAACTCACTCTGAGAAGAACTGGACCGACCATGGTGGACGACGGGATGCGGCGGGACGCGGACGAACGGGAGTTCCTGGCCGCCTACGACCCGCACGCCTACGCCCCCGTCGCGGTGACCGTCGACGTCGTGGCGATGACCATCCGCGCCCGGGAGCCGCTGGTGCTGCTGGTCCGCCGGGGCGCCAGCCCGCAGAAGGGCCGGTGGGCGCTGCCCGGCGGCTTCGTCCGGGCCGAGGACGGCCCCCGGGGGCCCGCCGACCCCGACCTGCCCGACGCCGCGCTGCGCGTCCTGGCCGAGAAGACCGCCCTGCCCACCACCCTGCACCTGGAGCAGCTGGGCACCTACGGCGCCCGCGGCCGCGACCCCCGCATGCGGGTCTTCTCGGTGGCGTACATGCTGCTCGCCCCCGACCTGCCCGACCCCGAGCAGGGCCGCGACACCGCCGAGGCCGCCTGGGTCCCCTGGCGCGACCTCGGGCACGGCGGAACCGCGCGGTACGAGCCCGCCTTCGACCACGCGCGGATCATCGCCGACGCCGTCGAGCGGGCCCGCGCCAAGCTGGAGTACACCTCCCTGGCCACCGCGTTCCTGCCGCCGGTGTTCACCATCACCGACCTGCGCGAGGTGTACGAGGCGGTGTGGGACCGGTCCCTGCACGCCGCCAACTTCCACCGCAAGATCCTCGCCGCCCCCGGCTTCGTCCGGGACACCGGGGAGCTCGCCGACCGAGGCGGCTCCGGCGGTGGCCGCCGCCCCCGCCTGTACCGGGCGGGCGGCACCGCCGCCCTGCACCCGCCGCTGCTCAGGAGCGCCCCATGACCCCCGTGGAGGTTTCGATGACCGTCGAGGAGGCGACCCGCGCCGTCCTCACCGCCCGCGACCCGTCCGACCTGTTCGGGCCGCTGCCCGCCGACGACACCGTGCCCGCTGCGGCCTCGTCCGCCCACCGGCGGCTCGCCCGCCTGCTGCACCCCGACACCCCCGGGGGCGACGCCGCGCTGTTCACCCGGCTGACCGGGATGTGGACGCGCTACCAGGAGGCCGTCCGGGGCCGGATCGGGTTCGACGACCACGTGGTGGTGACCGCATCCCGCGGCTACCACGTGGGGTCCTCCCCCCTGGCGTCGGGCGACGTCGCCGACCTGTACCCCGTCCGCTACCAGGACGGCGGCTGGCGCGACGCCGTGATCAAGGTGCCCCGGTCCCCGCGCGACAACGACCTCATGGAGGCCGAGGCCACCGCCCTGGAACGGATCCGCGAGCGCGGGCCGGAGGAGGCGCGGGCGTTCTTCCCCCGGCTGCTGGAGTCGATCCGCCACCGCGACGCCGCGACCGGGGTCGAGCGCAGGGCCAACGTGCTGGACCGGCTGGACGGCTTCCACAGCCTGGCCGACGTGCGCCGCGCCTACCCCGACGGCGTCGACCCGCGCGACGCCGCGTGGATGTGGCGCCGCCTGCTGGTGGCGGTCGACGCGGCCTCCCGGGCCGGGGTGGTGCACGGGGCGGTGGTGCCCGAACACGTGCTGATCCACCCCGGGGAGCACGGCCTGGTCCTGGTCGACTGGTGCTACTCGGTCACCGCGCACGCCGCGCGCACCGCCCCGCACATCCCCGCGATGGTCCCCCACCGCAAGGACCTCTACCCGCCCGAGGTGGCCGAGCGCGGCCCCGCCTCGGTGCGGACCGACATCTACATGGCGACCCGGTGCATCGAGTACATCACCGCCGGGCGCCTGCCCCGGGAGCTGCGCTCGTTCGCCAGGGGCTGTGCCCTGCCGGCGGCGCGGCAGCGCCCCTCCGACGGGTTCGCCCTGCTGATCGAACTCGACGAGGTCCTGGAGCGGCTCTACGGGCCGCGCCGGTTCCGCCCCTTCACCATGCCGGACTGACCCCGCGGATCGCGACATCCCGCGGACCCCGGCCCACCGACCCCGAAACCCCTTCACCCCAGAGGAGAACCACCATGGGAAGCAGCCACTGGTCCACCGACGCCTACCACGCCCGCAAGGCCTACAACGCCTCCGCCGGACGCAGCGACTTCGGCTACACCGACGACGTGCTGTCGTCCGTCCCCCGCACCAAGTGGAAGGTCCACGAGAAGCTCGACCCCAAGGGCGTCGCCTTCCGCGAGAGCCGCGACTCCGACGAGCACCCCGAGTCCCTGGCCATCTCGGTGCTGTTCGACGTCACCGGCTCGATGGGCCGCGTCCCCCGCGTGCTCCAGACCAAGCTGCCCGCGCTGTTCGGCCTGCTGCTGCGCAAGGGCTACGTGGAGCACCCGCAGATCCTGTTCGGCGGGATCGGCGACGCCACCTGCGACCGGGCCCCGCTCCAGATCGGGCAGTTCGAGTCCGGCAACGAGCTGGAGGAGGACCTGAACAACATCCTGCTGGAGGGCGGCGGCGGCGGACAGGTCACCGAGTCCTACGAGCTGGCCATGTACTTCATGGCCCGGCACACCGCCATGGACTGCCTGGACAAGCGCGGCCGCAAGGGCTACCTGTTCCTCATCGGCGACGAGAAGGCCTACGGCAAGGTCAAGGCCCGCGAGGTGCGCGAGGTGATCGGCGACGACCTGGCCGAGGACATCCCGTTCCCGCAGATCCTCGCCGAGCTGCGGCGCAGGTTCGAGGTGTACTTCATCATGCCGAGCGGCAGCAGCCACTTCACCAACGACGCCGTCCGGTCCTTCTGGGACGAGCAGCTGGGCCAGAACGTCATCCACCTGGAGGACCTGGGCGCGGTGTCGGAGACCATCGCGGTGACCATCGGCCTGTCCGAGGAGGCCATCGACCTGGAGGAGGGGCTGGCCGACCTCGCCGACGCCGGGTCCGACGCCGGCGGCGTCGTGGGCAGGGCGCTGGCGCCGCTGGCCGGTCCGCGCGGATCGGTCGTGCGCTCGACCGGGCTGCCCGGCGGCGACGCCTCGGCCCCGGGGACGGACCGGCTGTGAGCGCCCCCGCGTGGGCCGACACCTCGGCCGTCGTCGTCGACCTGGGATTCGGCGACGCGGGCAAGGGTGTGACGGTCGACCTGCTGTGCGCACGGCGGCGCTACGGCGCCGTCGTGCGCGCCAACGGGGGCGCCCAGGCCGCCCACAACGTGGTGGCCCCGGACGGACGCCACCACACGTTCTCCCAGTTCGGGGCGGGGACCCTCGCCCCGGACGGGCCGGTGCCCACGCACCTGTCCCGGCTGATGGTGGTGGACCCCCTCGCCCTGGCCGCCGAGGGCGCCCACCTGGCGTCCCTCAGCGTCCCGGACCCGTTCGGACTGGTCACGGTGGACGAGCGGGCCCTGATCGCCACCCCCTGGCACCAGGAGGCCAACCGGATCCGCGAGCGGGCCCGGGGCGGCGGCCGCCACGGGTCGTGCGGGATGGGCGTGGGCGAGGCGATGGCCTACGCCCTGGCCCGGCCCGGGGACGCGCCCACGGCCGGCGACTGCCGCACGCCCGCGGTGCTGCGCCGCAAACTGCACCGGCTGGCCGACCACCTCGACGCGCTCCGCCGCGAGCTCGGCGACGGGTCCCGGACGTCCCCGGACGTCGAGGACTGCGTCGCGGCGTACGGGGGGTTCGCCCGGAGGGTGCGCATCGTGGACGAGTCGTACCTGCCGGGCCTGCTGGCCCGCGCCCCGGTCGTGTTCGAGGGCGCCCAGGGGGTGCTGCTGGACGAGTGGCACGGGTTCCACCCGCACACCACCTGGTCCACGACCACCACCGCGAACCCGCTGGCGCTGCTGGCCGAGGCGGGCCGCCCCGGCGACGCCCGCCGGATCGGGGTGGTGCGCGCCTACACCACGCGGCACGGGGCGGGGCCCTTCCCCACCGAGGACCCGTCGCTGGCCGGCCTGCTGCCCGAGCCGCACAACGGGACGCACCCCTGGCAGGGGGCGTTCCGGGTGGGCCACCTGGACCTGGCGGCCCACCGGTACGCCCTGGCCGCCACCGGCGGGGTGGACTCCCTGGTGGTGACGCACGCCGACAGCGCCGCCGCGGCCGGCGGCCGGCTGCGGCGCTGCACCGGCTACACCGACCGGGCGGGGCGGCCGCTCGTGCCCGTCCCGGGCGACGCCCCGGCCCCCAGCCACCCGCTGCACCCGGCGCCCGGACCCCTGGACGCCCGCGCCGACGCCCACCTGCGCCGCCAGGCGGCCCTGGCGGACGCCCTGGCCGCGGCCCGGCCCGTCCTGGCCGACGGCCCCACACCGCCGGAGGAGATCGCCGACGCCCTGGGAACCCCGCTGGAGGCGGTCTTCTCCGGCCCCACCCGCGACGACGCCCGGATCACCGCCCCGGCCTGATTGTCCTTCCAGGACAGAAACACCCCTCTGCCTTGTCTCCTTCCGACAAGCCCCCTGTCCCGAACAGGGGAGATGGTGGGTCCGACGGTCGTACGGAAGAAGAGGGCGGAGATGACGGACACGGGGCGTGCGGTCCGGCACGTGCTGGTGGTGGGGGCCGGGGTCGTCGGGCTGTCCACCGCGTGGTTCCTCCAGGAGCGCGGCGCAGAGGTCACCGTCGTGGACCGGGACGGGATCGGCACCGGCGCCTCCTGGGGCAACGCCGGATGGCTCTCCCCCGGCCTGGCGATCCCGCTCAACGAGCCCGGCGTCCTGCTCCAGGGGCCGCGCTCCCTGGTCGACCCCGACGCCCCGCTGTCGATCCCGCCGACCGCCTCCCCCGCCCTGTGGTCGTTCCTGCTCCGCTTCGCGGCACACTGCCGGTGGCCCTCGTGGGAGCGCGCGGTCCGCGCGAACCTGCCGCTGAACACCGCCTGCCTGGAGGCGTTCGACGAACTGGAGAAGGCGGGCGTGGACACCACCGCCGTCTCCTCCCCCATCACCGCGCTGTTCCGCTCCACGCGCGCGGCGGCCGCCCTGGTGCGCGAACTCGACCGGATCGGCTCCTCCGGGCTGGAAGTGGAGTACACCGCCCTGGCGGGGGACGACGCGCGCTCCGCCGCACCGCAGGCGGCCGCGTCGATCAGTGCCGCGGTGCGGCTGTCCGGGCAGCGCTACGTCGATCCGGGCGGCCTGGTCCGCAACCTCGCCGCCTCGGTGCGCGAACGCGGCGGCACGGTCCGCGGCGGGTTCGAGGCGGCCTCCGTGCACCGCTCGGGTTCGACGATCACGGTGGTCTCCGGGACCGGTGAACCGCTGCGCGCCGACGCCGCGGTGGTGTGCGCCGGCGCCTGGTCCGACCGGCTGCTCCGCCCCCTGGGGGTGCGGGTCCCGGTGCGGGCCGGCCGCGGCTACTCCTTCACCGTGCCCGTCGAGGACCTCGTCCCGGGACCGGTCTACCTGCCCGAGGCCCGGGTGGCGTGCACGCCCTACCGGGGCGGGCTGCGGGTGGCCGGGACCATGGAGTTCCGGGAGCCGGACGACGCCCTGCGGCCCCGCCGGGTCGAGGCCATCGTGCGCTCGGCCCGCCCCTTCCTGAGGGGGGTGCGCTGGGAGGAGCGGACCGACGTGTGGGTGGGCCCGCGCCCGGTCTCCCCGGACGGCATGCCCCTGGTCGGCGCCACCCGCCTCCCGGGCGTGTACACCGCCGGCGGCCACGGCATGTGGGGCCTCACCCACGGCCCCGTCACCGGCCGCCTCCTGGCCGAGCGGATCGCCACGGGGAAGGCCCCGGAGGCCCTGGCCGCGTTCGACCCCCTGCGCTGAGAGACCCCGGACCGGGACCGGACCGCCGACGGACGGCGGCCCGGTCCCCGGCCGTGTGCGCGGCTCCCGCGCAAACCCGAGGAATCCGAGGAAGAGTGATGAGTCCCCTGCCCGTACCGCCGCTGGGCCCGGCCCGTTCGGTGTACCGGTCGGCGGCCGGCGAGGTCGCCGTCCGCGCGTGGTGCGAGGCGGCCCTGGCCCGGGAGCCGAGGCTGCGGACGCGCCGGGTGCCGGCGGCCGGCCGGGACACGGGGGTCCACAGGCTGTCCGGCGGCCCGGCGACCCCGGTCCTGCTGCTGTCCGGCGAGCTCCTGGGGACGGCGAACCTGGTCCCCGCCCTGCGCCTCCTGGCCGAGGACCGGCCGGTCCTCTCCGCCGACCTGCCCGGTCTGCCCGGGACCGGCGACGCCTCCCGCTCCGCGCTGCACCGCGCGGGCGCCCTGGGGGCCTGGCTGGACGACCTGTTACCCCGGATCACCGACGCCCCCGTGATCGTGCTCGGCCACGGGATCGGCGCGGTCGCGGCCCTGACCGCGGCACCCTCGCCGCTGGTCGCGGCCCTGGTCCTGGTCGGCCCGGACGGCCTGGCCGCCCCCGTTCCCGACCTCGGCAGGACCCGCGCCGCCTGGGCGTGGCGGCTGTCCCCGAACGCCCGGACCGCGGCCGGACTGCTCGACGCGCTGGGCGCCCCGCCGGAGCGGGAGGGACACCCGCTGACGGTGTGGACGGCGCTGGTGGGGCGCCACTGCCGGGCCGAGCCCGTGCCCGGCCTGCTGCGCGGCGAGGAGTTCCGGGACTGGTCCGGCACACCCGTGGCCGTCGCGACCGGGGAGCACGACCGGGTGCTCACGCCGTCACTGCTGAGCGGTCCCGCGCGCCGCCTGCTCGGGACGGGGGTGAGCGTCCTGCCCGGCGCCGGGCACCTCGCGCTCCACGACGCCCCGGAGGCGGTCCGCGACCTGCTGCGCGAGAGCGATCCGCACCGCCCGCGGCACGGCCCCGTCCTCGCGCCGTGACGGCCCCCGCCCCCCGGACGCCGGTGGCCGCACTCCCGGGCGGGGGTGCGGCCACCGGCGTCGTGACGGGTCGGTCAGCCGAGCTCGGCCATGACCTCGTCGGGGATGTCGGCGTTGGTGAAGACGTTCTGCACGTCGTCGGAGTCCTCCAGGACGTCCACCACGCGCAGGACCTTCTTGGCGGTCTCGGCGTCCACCGGGACCTCCATGGTCGGCAGGAAGCTGGACTCCGCCGACTCGTAGTCGATGCCCGCCTCCTGGAGCGCCGTGCGCACCTGGACCAGGTCGGTGGCCTCGCAGACGATCTCGAAGGCCTCGCCGATGTCCTCGACCTCCTCCGCGCCGGCGTCCAGCACCGCGAGGGTGACGTCGTCCTCGGTGGTGCCCTCCTTGGGCACGATCACGACGCCCTTGCGGTTGAACAGGTACGACACCGATCCGGCGTCGGCCATGTTGCCGCCGTTGCGGGTGACCGCCACGCGCACCTCGGAGGCGGCGCGGTTGCGGTTGTCGGTGAGGCACTCCACGAGCAGGGCGACGCCGCCGGGGGCGTAGCCCTCGTACATGATGGTCTGCCACTCGGCGCCGCCGGCCTCTTCACCGGAGCCGCGCTTGCGGGCGCGCTCGATGTTGTCGAGGGGGACCGAGTTCTTGCGGGCCTTCTGGATCGCGTCGTAGAGCGTCGGGTTCCCGTCGGGGTCACCGCCACCGGTGCGCGCGGCCACCTCGATGTTCTTGATCAGCTTGGCGAAGAGCTTGCCCCGCTTGGCATCGATGACGGCTTTCTTGTGCTTGGTGGTGGCCCACTTGGAGTGGCCGCTCATGCGAGTCCTTTCACGATGTCGACGAAGAGGCGGTGGATACGCGCGTCGCCGGTCAGTTCGGGATGGAAGGACGTGGCCATCAGGCCGCCCTGTCGTACGGCGACGATCCTACCGGCCTCGTCGGGGCCGGGGACGGCGCCGAGCACGGTGACGTCCGGTCCGACCTCCTCCACCCAGGGCGCCCGGATGAACACCGCGTCGAACGGCCCGCCGTCCAGCGCGCCGATGCGGACACCGGTCTCGAAGGACTCGGTCTGGCGGCCGAACGCGTTGCGGCGCACCGTCATGTCGATGCCGCCGACCGTCTCCTGGTCCGCGGTGCCCCCCAGGATACGGTCGGCGAGCATGATCATCCCGGCGCACGTCCCGTAGGCGGGCATCCCGGCGCGGACGCGCTTGCGCAGCGGTTCGAGCAGCCCGTACCGCACGGCCAGCTTGGACATCGTGGTGGACTCGCCGCCGGGGATCACCAGCCCGTCGACGGTGTCGAGGTGCTCGGGCGAGAGGACCTTGACGGTGTGCACGTCGAGGGTGTCGAGAACGCGCTGGTGCTCGGCGACGTCCCCCTGGAGGGCCAGGACGCCGATGGTGGGTCTGTGGGTCACGTACGTCCTCACTCTGTACTGCCTGAACGGGGGGACGGGCCCGGGCGTCCGCCCGGGCCCGGGGCCGCTACCAGCCGCGCCCGGCGTACCGCTGGGAGTCGGACAGCTCGTCCAGGTTGATGCCGACCATGGCCTCGCCCAGGCCGCGCGAGACGCGCGCGATGACGGCGGGGTCCTCGTAGTGGAGGGTGGCCTGCACGATGGCGTCGGCGCGCTTGGCCGGGTCGCCGGACTTGAAGATGCCCGAGCCGACGAACACGCTCTCGGCGCCGAGCTGGCGCATGAGCGCGGCGTCGGCGGGGGTGGCCACGCCGCCCGCGGAGAACAGCGGGACCGGGAGCTTGCCCAGCTCGGCCACCTCCTTGACGATGTCGTAGGGGGCGCGCAGCTCCTTGGCGGCGCCGAACAGCTCGGCCTCGTCCAGGGTGCCCAGGCGCTTGATCGCCGCGCGGATGGACCGCATGTGGCGGGTGGCCTCGACGACGTTGCCGGTGCCGGCCTCGCCCTTGGAGCGGATCATGGCCGCGCCCTCGGCGATGCGGCGCAGGGCCTCGCCCAGCTCGGTGGCGCCGCAGACGAACGGCACGGTGAACGCCCACTTGTCGATGTGGTGGGCCTCGTCGGCGGGGGTCAGGACCTCGGACTCGTCGATGAAGTCGACGCCCAGGCTCTGGAGGACCTGCGCCTCGACGAAGTGGCCGATGCGGACCTTGGCCATGACCGGGATCGAGACGGCCTCGATGATCCCGTCGATCATGTCGGGGTCGGACATGCGGGCCACCCCGCCGTCCTTGCGGATGTCGGCGGGGACGCGCTCCAGGGCCATGACCGCGACGGCACCGGCGTCCTCGGCGATCTTGGCCTGGTCCGGCGTGACGACGTCCATGATGACGCCGTTCTTGAGCTGCTCGGCCATGCCCCGCTTGACGCGCTGGGTACCGACTGCGCCGTCGGGGGTGGTCGCTGCGTTGTCAGCCACGGTGGTGGACTCCCGTCCCATCAGGTGTTTCCAGGGGAATGGGCGCGCCCGGACGGCGGCCGGCGTTCGCGCGTCGGGGGCGCGCGGACGCCTCGGCGCCGCGCACCCCGGGTCTCCCGGACCACCATGGTAGTTCCTCCCCTTCCGGGGGGCTTTGGCCAGATAGGCGTTTTCCGGGGCCCCGGCCTTACAGGGTGTCGGGTGCGGCCACCGGGGCCGGGAGCTCCGGCGGCCGGTCGTCGATCTCGAAGAAGTCCGGCAGCGGTGCCCCGCCGGCCAGGCGGAACAACCGGACGACCCGGGAGCGGCGCGCCCGGCGGGTGTCGGCGACGGCGGCGTTGTAGAACACCCGGGCCAGGTGGACACCCCTGGCGGCGGAGGCCGTGGCGGGCAGCAGCCCGGCGGCGTCGGCGGCGCGCAGCGCGGCGGGGTCGGCCAGGGTCCGGCGCAGGGAGTGGGACAGGGCGCTCTCGGCGGGTTCGCCGCCGTCGGCGGCGTCGGCGGCCGGGAGCAGGGCGGCGGCGTGGACGGGACCCAGCACGCGGGCCAGGCGGAGGGCGGTCTCCCGGCGCCGGTCCAGGGCGGTGCGCAGCCCGGCCCGGGACAGGTCCACGCGCTGGTGGAGCCGGTGCAGCCGGGTGGCGCGCCAGGACAGGTAGAGGGCGCAGGCGATCACGGCGACGAGGGCGCCGACGACCACGAGAACCGCCAGGGCCTGCTCGCTCACGGTGCGCACCCCCTCGTTCCCAGGTTACGGACCGGGGCGGCGTCAGTGGGTGCGGACACGCTCCCCCGCCAGAACGGTCTCGTAGACGGACACGATGTCGGCGGCGACGGTGTCCCAGTCGTAGGCCCGGACGGCCTCCCGGGCGGCCCGGGACAGGACGGCCCGGCGGTCGGGGTCGTCGAGCAGGGCGTCGGCCCGGCGCGCCAGGTCCGCGGCGTCGCCGACGGCGAACAGCTCGCCGGCCCTGCCGCCGCCCAGGACGGCGGAGAAGGCGGGGATGTCGCTGGCCAGGAGCGCGGCCCCGGCGGCCATGGCCTCGGTCAGGACGATGCCGAAGCTCTCCCCGCCCAGGTTGGGGGCGCAGAACAGGTCGGCGGAGTGGTAGGCGCGGACCTTGTCCCCGTCGTCGAGGCGGCCGGTGAGGACGATCCGCTCGCGCAGCCGGTCGGGCACGGCGGCCAGCGCCGGGCCGGGGTCGCCGGGGCCGGCGACCAGCAGGCGCAGCCCGGGCCGGTGCGGGGCGAGCCGGGTGAACGCCTCCAGCAGCACGGCCAGCCCCTTGCGGGGTTCGTCCAGGCGGCCCAGGAAGCCGATGGACCCGCCCTCCCCCGGGAACCCGGGCAGCGGCCGGGCGTCGGCGAACCGGCGGACGGCCACCCCGTTGGGGATGAGCACGGCGTCGCCGCCGAGGTGTTCGACCAGGGTGCGGCGGGCGGCCTCGGAGACCGCGATGCGGGCGTGGACCTTCTCCAGGGCCGAACGCAGCGCGTGGGAGCCGGCGGACATCGCCCGCGAGCGCGGGTTGGCGGTGTGGAAGGTCCCCACCAGGGGGCCCTCGGCGGCCCAGCAGGCCAGCAGGGAGACGCTGGGGGCGGCGGGCTCGTGGATGTGCAGGACGTCGAACCCGCCCCGGGCGATCCACCGGTGGACCCGGGCCGCCGTGCGCGGCCCGAAGCTCAGCCGGGCCACGGACCCGTTGTAGGGCACGGGCACGGGGCGCCCGGCCGGGACGAGGTGGTCGGGCAGGTCGGCGGCGCCGTCGCCGACCGGGGCCAGGATCGAGACCTCGTGGCCGCGGGCGATGAGCGCGTCGGCGAGGTCGCCGACGTGCTGCTGCACCCCGCCGGGGACGTCCCAGGAGTAGGGGCAGACCAGGCCGATCCGCATGCCCATGGCCTACCCGGCCCGCCCGCCCGCACGCGTCGGGGCCTCCGGCGCGGCCCCCGCCTCCCGGCGGGCCCGGAGGGCGCGGTCCGCGTCCAGGTCGCTCACGAAGACCGGCTGGAGCATGTGCCAGTCCTCGGGGTGCTCGGCGATGGCGCCCTCGAACACCCGGACCAGGTCCTGGCTGGTGCGCCGGATCCGCTCGGAGCGGGTGGCGCCCTCCGCGACGGGGACCTCGTCGTGGATGCGGATGCACCAGTGGGGGCCGTCGTACCACAGGGAGACGGGCAGCAGGGCGGCCCCGGTGTTCATCGCCAGGGCGGCCGGGCCGGTGGGGACGCGGGCGGCCTCCCCGAACAGCTCGACCTCCACGCCGGTGCCGTTGATGTCGCGGTCGGCGAGCAGGCACACCAGGCCGCCGTCGCGCAGCCGGCGGGTGAGGGTGCCCACGGTGCCGACGGCCCCGCCGGTCAGCGGCAGCACCTCCATGCCCAGGGACTCGCGGTGGGCGGTGAAGCGCCGGTACAGGCTCTCCGGCCGCACCCGCTGGGCGACGGTGGTGAGGGGGATGCCGCGCAGCGTGATCCAGGCCCCGGCGTGGTCCCAGTTGCCCATGTGGGGCAGGGCGACGACGGCTCCGCGGCCGTCGGCGATGGCCTTCTCCAGGGTCTCGACGCCGGTGGCGCGCGTGTCGCCGAGGATGCGCTCGGGCGTCATCGCCGACAGCCGGAACATCTCGTAGAAGTAGCGCATGTAGGAGCGCATCCCGGCCCGGGACAGGGCGCGCAGCTGGGCGTCGGTGGCACCGGGGCCGACCAGGCGGCGCAGGTTGCGCTCCAGGCCGCGGGTGCCCTCGTCGTGGGTCCGCCAGGAGCGGTCGGCCAGGTGGCGGAACACCGCCCGCCCCGCGCTCTCGGGAGCGCGGCCCACGGCCGCCCATGCCGCCGCGTAGGCGGCTGCGGCCACCCGTTCGTCCACGTCGTGCCCCTTCCGGTGTCTAGCGCTGGTTGCCGGGTGCCGGTTCGGCGCCCTCGTCGGTGTCGTCGAGGAGGTCCGGGGCGGCCCCCTCCGCGGGCTCCGCGCCGACGGCGTCCTCCTGCTCCCGCTCCCTGTCCCGGGCGTCGATCTCGTTGAGCCGCGCCCGGGTCTCCAGCAGGCGCTGGAGGATGGTCAGCAGGCTCATGCCGGCCAGCACCCACAGGCCGCCCGCCAGGACGTAGGGGACGCCGAACTCGCTGAGGGCCACCGACACCAGGATGACGATGAGGCGTTCGGTGCGCTCGGCCACGCCGACGTCGCAGTTGACGCCCAGGCCTTCGGCGCGGGCCTTGATGTAGGACACCATGAACCCGCTGATCAGGCAGAACAGGGTGAGTCCGGCGAGCAGGGGGTCGTCCCCGCCGGCGATGAACCACCACAGCAGGCCCGCCAGGATGGCCGCGTCCGCGATGCGGTCGAGGCTGGAGTCGAGGAACGCGCCGAAGGCGCTCTCGGAGTCCTTGGCCCGGGCGACGGCGCCGTCGAGCATGTCGAAGAGCACGAACACGGTGATGACCACCGAGCCCGCGTACAGCTCGCCGCGCGGATAGAAGTAGAGGGCACCGGCCACGACGCCGGCGGCACCGATGATCGTGACGATGTTGGGGGTCAGGCCGATCCGGGCCAGGCTCCGGCCGAGCGGAGCGGTGACCCTGGAGACCAAGGGGCGAAGGATTCTCAGCATGTCGTCTAGTGCACCTCCACCGGCATGTGCCGGGGATTTCCTGGCGCACGCGACGCCCCGCCGGCCGACGGGCCTGCGGTCCGTGCGCGATCGACGCCAGCCGGGACGGCACCGGCCCGGATGTCTGGGGTTCTGGGAGGTACCGCGCGTGCGCGCACGGGGCGCGCACGGCGATGATCCTAACAGTCGGCCGCGGCGATACGCCGCGAACGGCGCGTCCCCGCACCGGACGAACGAATCTCGTGTCCGCCGGGTTCCACGGCCCCTACCCCGCTCCGCCGGGATCAGTCCGAGGGCCAGTGTCCGGCGAGCCGTTCCCGGGTCTGCTCCAGGAGCTCGGGGAGCACCTTGGTGTGGCCGATGACCGGCATGAAGTTGGTGTCGCCGCCCCACCGGGGGACGATGTGCTGGTGCAGGTGGGCGGCGATGCCGGCCCCGGCCGCCGACCCCAGGTTCATGCCCACGTTGAACGCCTGGGGGCGGTAGGCGGCGGTGAGGGCCCGGATGCCCTCCTGGGTGAGGGTGGCGACCTCGGCGGTCTCCTGCTCGTTGAGGGCGGTGTACTCCGACACGTGGCGGTAGGGGCACACCAGCAGGTGGCCGCTGTTGTAGGGGTACAGGTTGAGGACGACGTAGGCGCTCTTGCCGCGGTGCACCACCAGGCCCTCGGGGTCGCTCAGGCCGGGGGCCCGGCAGAAGGGGCAGCCGTCCTCGGGGCGCGGGCCGGAGGGCTTGTTCTCGCCCTTGATGTAGGCCATCCGGTGCGGGGTCCACAGCCGTTCCCAGCCGTCGGGCTCCCCCGTGCCCGCGCCGGGGGCGCCGCCCCGCTCCTCGTAGCCGCTGCCGTCCGTCATCGCCGACCCCTCCGCGCCGTCGTGCCCTGTCGCGGACCCAGCATAGAAGCGCCGGGGAGGTGGCCGCGGCCACGGGCCGCGGACCTCCCCGGCGGGGCGTTCAGAGGCCGAGCAGGGTGCGCAGGTGCCGGGGGGCGAGCGGGCCGTGGGCGAGCAGGGCCCGGGGCCCCGCCCCGGGTCGGGCCCCGGACAGGTCCGCGAGCAGCGCGGCGGTCTCCCGGCGGGCGATGTACCGGGCGGCCGCGGGGAACACGGCGGTGCGCACCCCCTGCCAGATCCGGTCGGCCTCCTCGACGTCGTGGTGGCCGCGCACGGTGAGCATGCCGATCGCCTCGGGCTCGGTGAGGTCGCCGGTGTGCAGGCGGATCTCGACGACGGCGGCCAGGGCGTCGCGCAGCCGGTCCAGGGCGGCCAGCAGGCGCAGGGCCCGGTCGGCGCGGACCCCCTCGGCGTCGCCCGGGTCGCCGCCGGACCAGCCCCGGCGGGCCAGCTCGTCGGCCGCGTACGCCTCCCAGCCCAGGACGAACAGCGGAGCGGGCAGCAGGGCGCGCACCGGCGGCGCCCCGTCGCCGGGGGCGGGCCCGCAGGTCAGCGCCTGGGCCCGCGCCACCAGGCGGGTGACGCGCAGCCGCAGGTCGTGGCGGTGGTGGCGGGCGCGGTGGTCCAGGCGGTGTTCGGGGACGCGGGGGCCCGCGGCCCGGCGCTGTGCCAGGCCGTGGGCGGCGAACAGGATGTGGCCGCGTGCGGCGGAGGCGACCCGGTGGCAGGCCATCAGGGCCGTGGTCCGCTCGCCGGGGGCCGCCGAGGCGGGTGAGAGCACCACGCGGACCCGGGATTCGAGCTCGGTCTCCAGGTGCTCTCCGACGCGCATCGCGGCGGTGAGGTGCGCGGGCGGGACTCCGGGGCCCTTCTCCAGCCGGGCCAGGAGGACGCCGGTGTGCCCGGGGATCTCCAGGGCCGCGGCGAGGACGGCGTCGCGGTACTCCGCCTCCGGCAGCCGGACGTCGTCCAGGAGTCCGGCCAGGGCCGCGGCGGGGTCGTGGGCGACCGGGTTCCAGGTCTGGGGGCGCAGGTCCGCGGTGCGCCACAGCAGGGCGGCGGCGCGGGCGCGCAGGACGTCCCGGTCGATCAGCTCGTCGGGCGTCGCACGGGCCGGGGCGGCCCCTTCCGCCTCGTGCAGGGCGCGCCGGTACAGGGCGGTGCGCCGCCCGTCCCCTTCCGGACTCCGGTCGTCGAAGAACCACCCGGGGGCCGCCGGGTCGCCGAGGGAGCGGGCCCAGGAGGGGTCGGCCGCCCGCAGGGCCTTCAGGGCGCGGTCGGCGGCCGCGGGGAAGGGGGACGGGGGGCGCAGGCGTGCGGTGGGTCGCCGCGGGATGCTCATGCCGTCACCCTGCCACGCACGCGTCGGCCGTCCCCGGGGCCTGACCGGCTCCGGACGGTCCGGTTCCGGCCAGGCCCCGGGCGGGGCGTTCAGAGGCCGAGCAGGGTGCGCAGGTGCCGGGGCGGCGGGGAGCCGTGCGCCAGCATCATGTCGTGCCGCTCGCGGTCGGACCGGCCGGGGTGGACGGCGGCCAGGTCGCGGGCGATGTCCGCGACCTCGGCCTGGCCCACGTAGTAGGTGGACAGCTGGGCGCTGGTGAGCAGGGCCCGGCGCCACTTCCCGGCGGCCTCGCCCTCCTCCTGGTGCCCCCGCCCGACGAGCAGCGACATCGCCTCGGCCTCGGTGAGGTCGCCGGTGTGCAGGCGCACGTCCAGGATGGCGTTGAGGATCATCCGCAGCCGCATCTTGAGCTGCACCAGCCGCAGCACCGCGTTGTCGGCGGGGTCGTCGGACCAGCCGTGGCGGGCCAGCAGCTCCTCGGCGTAGACCGCCCAGCCCTCGACGAAGGGGCCGCTCCACAGCACCCGGCCCACCCGCGTGCCGCCGCGGTGGCGGGAGGCGTGGGCGAGCTGGAGGGCGTGGCCGGGCACCGCCTCGTGGACCATGAGGTTGCGCAGCAGCCCGGCGTTGTACTCGCGGAAGAACGACTCCCGGCGGGCGGCGGGCCAGTCCCGCGGGGGCGGGGAGACCGCGACGAGCGTGGGGCTCTGCGCGGCCCGGGGGTCCAGCGGGCCGGGCGGGTCGCAGTAGGCGACGGCGATCCCGCGCCGCGACTCCGGCATGGGGATGACGCGGACGGGGTCGTCGTACACGGTGACCAGGTCCAGTTCGCGCACCCGTCGGTCCAGGTGCGCCAGGGCGTCCTCGCACAGGGGCCGCACGGTGTCCGGGCCGGTGGCGTTCTCCGCGGCGACCCGGGCCAGCGCCTCGGCGGCCAGTCCGGCGGCGGGCGGGCGTCCGAGGTAGGCGGACGAGGCCTCGGCCAGGGCCTCCTCGGTGGCGATGAGGTCGCTCTGGGCGCGGACCAGCAGCGCCTCGGGGGACAGCTCGGAGTCGAGGGTGTACCAGAGCCGGGCGGCGTAGACCCGCTCGCCCAGGCGCGGGTCTGCGGTGGCGGACTCCAGCCGTCCGCTCAGCCACTCCCCGTACTCCTCCACCGCCCCGAGGGCGGCCTCCAGGGCGTTCTCCAGGTCGGCGGGGGCGGCGTCGGGCTCCCGGGCCGCCAGGGCGGACACGCCGTCGGAGAGGAGCGTGCGGGTGCCCTCCAGCTGTGCCAGGGCGGTCTCCACGTGCACCCGGGACATGCCGGGGCCGGACCCCAGGCGCTCGCGGGCCACGGCCAGGTGGCCGGGCAGGGCGGAGCAGCGCGCGGCCAGCGCCGCCAGCCGGTCGGCCACGGGGAGCTGCTCGCGCTCCACCAGCGCGTACACGGCGTCGCCCGGGGAGTGCTCCAGGGGGTCGTGGGAGAGCGGGCGCAGCTCGGCGGTGTGCCACAGTTCGGAGCCGATCCGGGCGCGCAGGACCTCCAGGTCGACCCGGTCGCCCGGGGAGAGCAGGTCGTCGTCGATGTCGTCGAGGGAGCCCAGGGCGTCGGTGAAGAGGCGCGCCCGCCGTGTGTCGGCCTCCTCGGAGCGGTCGGTGAGGCGGTCCGCGCCGCGCGGGTCGCCCAGGTCCAGGGCCCACTCCGGGTCCTCGTCGAGGAGGGCGTCGAGCACGCGCTCGGCGACCTCGCGGAAGCGGCCGGTCATCCCCGGCTCGGGATGGGAGGAAGAGCTCATCCGGACATGATGCCAGGCAGCACGGACGCCCGGTTCCCGTCTGGCGGGAACCGGGCCGTGCACTGTGCGGGACCCCGGCCCGAATCGGCCTCCGCTAGCGCCAGGAGTTCTGGCCGCCGGTGGAGGTGGGCTGTCCTGCGGCGCCCTCGGGGTCCCCCACCGTGATGGCGTGCTCGACGAGGGTGATGAGCGTCGACTTGGTGGAGGCCCGGTCGCGGGCGTCCACCTGGACGATCGGGATCTCCGGGCTGAGCGTGAGCGCGTCCCGGACCTCGTCCGCGGCATGGGGGTAGTACCCGTCGAACCCGTTGATCGCCACGATGAAGGGCAGGCGCGCCTCTTCGAAGTAGTCGATCGCGGGGAAGCAGTCCGCGAGGCGGCGGGTGTCCACCAGGACCACGGCGCCGATGGCGCCCTTGACCAGGTCGTCCCACATGAACCAGAACCGGTGCTGTCCGGGCGTGCCGAACAGGTACAGGATCAGGTCCGAATCGAGAGACACACGGCCGAAGTCCATGGCGACGGTCGTGGTCTGCTTGTCCGGCGTCTTGGCGAGGTCGTCGACCCCGACGCTGGCGCTGGTCATGACCGCTTCGGTGGTCAGCGGCACGATTTCGGAGACGGAGCCCACGAATGTCGTCTTCCCGACACCGAAGCCCCCGGCGACGACGATCTTGACCGACGTCATCGCGTTCCCCCCAGCACCGCCTTCCTCGGCCGGGCTAGAGCTTGCGAAGTCCACTGAGCACCCTTTCAAGCAGGTTGGTGTTCGGGCGGGCGTCGTTGTTGAGCGAAGACCTGATCTGGACCAGTCCCTGCTCGGACATGTCCGCCACAAGCACCCGCGCCACGCCGAGCGGCATCCGCAACAGCGCGGAGATCTCCGCCACGGAGCGCCACTCCCGGCACAGGTCGCTGATCGCCTGCCATTCGGGCGTCAGCGTGCCCGACTCGTTGAGGGCCGTCGTCGTCGTCGAGATCAGAGCTTCGAGGGGAAGCTGCGACTTCGGCTTGGTACGGCCCTTGGTCACCGCGTAGGGGCGGACCAGAGAACTGGGCGCGCTTCCCGCAGCGGATCGTTGATCGTACGGTTGTTGGATAGGTCGAGGAACATCTCCGCCGCCCGGAACCGCCGGGATCCCCCCTGTGGGGGGACCGCTCGGCTGTTGTCCGAACCACGAGGCGCTCCCGGCATCTCTACTGTGAGGTGCCACCACTTCCTCCTGTCGGTGGTGGATCAGTGGATTCCCGAGGTGCGCGCCGCTGGTGTCAGCGCCCGCCCCGCCCGCTCGACGAGCAGGGTCATCTCGTACGCGACCAGACCGAGGTCGCTCTCCGCGGAGGCCAGTACCGCCAGGCAGGAGCCGTCGCTGATGGCCATGATGAGCATCAGCCCCCGCTCCATCTCCACGACGGTCTGGGCGACCGCACCACCCTCGAACACCCTGGCCGCGCCCTGGGTCAGGCTGGACAGGCCGGAGGCGATCGCCGCCAGCTGGTCCGCGCGGTCGGCCGGGAAGCCCGCGGACGACGCCAGCGGCAGACCGTCGGACGAGACGACGATCGCGTGGGCGACATCGGGTACCCGGTCGGCAAAGTCAGTGATCAACCAGTTGAGTTCATTCACCTGTCGACTCATCTGATCTCCTGTCCAAGTTCGCCGGCTGGTCTCTTCGGCACTGCTACCGCCGGCACGGCATGTGACAGCACTGCCTCTGCAACTGCCCGGACCCTCCCGTGGGGGTGGTCGGGAGCCTGGTGTTCGATTCTCTTCGAGCGACGGGTGTGACGCGTCCGAGAAGCTCGGTAGATGCTATTGCATCCGGCTTCCCTGAATAAGAGGGACCCTGCCCCGCCGTTGTCCACTCCGGTCACCCCTCCGACTGCCCGTCGCCCAGGCGGCTGCGGCCATCGCGGACGCCCTTCTGGAAGCCCGAGAACCGGTTGCGGACGCGATCGGCGCTGCGGGTCGGCATCTGCTTGAAGTTCTCCGGCTTGGGGGCGGTCCCAGGGACAAGGTTTGCCTTGGGAACCCGTTTTGGCAACCCCGAGGTGGTCAGGCCGCCCGCGATGGGCTCGGCCGCCGACCGCGCGGCCTTCCAGCCGCGGTCGGCCGCGGAGTTCCACTCCTGCTCGGAGCGGGTCTCCGGTTCCGCGGTCCGGGCGGACTGCGGTGCCGCGGTCGCGGAGGGGGCCGCCGGGGCGGCGGGCGCCGCCGGGACCTGGCGGATGGGGCCGGTCTCCGTCGCGTCCACCGTGGGCCCTCCGCCGGTGCGGCGGCGGAACCAGTTGGACTCGATGGCGTCGAAGATCGGCAGGGAGTCGTTCTCCTCGCCGCCCGGAGTGGGCGGGACGACCGTGTTGCCGGCCGGGCCCTGGGCCGCGCCGTAGCGGCGGGACAGGTAGGCCGTGGAGCCGTAGCCCTCGCGGTTCTCCCCCGCGCCGTTGCCCGAGCGCCAGGAACCGGTCTCGTTCGCGGCCGGGGGCCGCTGCCCGCCGGTGGTCCAGTCCGTGGAGGACGGGGCCGCCGGGGCGGACGAGGCGGAGACGGCCGGGAAGGTCTCGGTGTCGGACTCGTCCCGGCGTCGGCCGGCGTCGGCCGGGGAGCCGTTGCCCGAGAGGGCGTCGGACGAGGGGCGCTCGGAGCGTCCGCCGCCGAAGGCGTCGTAGCTCTCGGGCTCGGGGCGGCGGAACGCACCGGTGTCGGACGGGCGGCGGAAGGCGCCGGTGTCCGCGGGGCGGTCGAACGCGCCGGTCTCGGAGGGGCGGTTGAAGGCCCCGGTGTCGGCGGGCCGGCTGAACGAGCCGGTGTCGGTGGAGCGGTCCACGGGGCGCTCGAAGAGCGATCCGCCGGTCTCCTCGCGCGGCGCCGGGTCGAAGAGGCTGTGTCCGGTGCTCTCGGGCGCCGGCGCGGTCTCCTCGGGGGTGTCGTAGGGGTCCACGACACGGCGCTGGGAACCGGTCTCGCCGGAGATCGCGCCGGAGCCGCCGGTGGTGCCCCAGACGTCGGAGCCGGTGCTCTCGGTCCCGGCGGAGGAACCCGAGTTCCACAGGTCCTGGCCGCTGGGCGGGTGCTCGTCGGCGCGCGAGGACGTGCCGGGCTGGCGCTTGGGCAGTCCGGCGCCCAGGTCGGTGCCGGCGCCCTGGGTCTGCCAGGTGTCGGTCGGCTCGGGCGCGGCCGGGCCGGAGGCGAAGGCCGCCTCGGCGTCGGCGTAGGTGTCGGGGGCCGCCGCGGAGAGCTCCAGGCGGCTGTCGGCGCCGCCCAGGGCGTGCTGGCCCTCGACCGGGGTGATGAGCAGGTCCGGCGGGAGGATGACGACCGCGGTGGTACCGCCGCCGTGCGCCTCCTTGAGGTTCATGCGGATGCCGTGGCGGTGGGCCAGGCGCGAGACCACGAAGAGGCCCATGCGGCGCGAGACCGCGACGTCGATGACCGGCGGGGAGGCCAGGCGGGCGTTGATCGCCGCCAGGTCCTCGGCGGCCATGCCGATACCGCTGTCGGTGACGTCGACCTGGACGCCGCCGTTGTCGAGGGTCTTGGCGCTGACCAGGACCTCGGTGTCGTGCGGGGAGAACGAGGTCGCGTTCTCCACCAGCTCGGCGACGAGGTGGATGACGTCGTTGACCGGGCGGCCCAGCACCGAGATGTGGGAGGGGGCGCGCACGTTGACGCGCTCGTACTGCTCGACCTCGGAGACCGCGCCGCGCAGCACGTCGACCAGCGGGACCGGCTGGGCCCACTTGCGCGTGTTGTCCTGCCCGGAGAGGACCAGGAGGTTCTCGTTGTTGCGGCGCATGCGCGTCGCGAGGTGGTCGAGCTGGAACAGGTCGGACAGGCGGTCGGAGTCCTGCTCGGACTGCTCCAGGCCGTCGATCAGTCGCAGCTGCCGTTCCACCAGGGTCTGGCTGCGGCGGGACAGGTTGACGAACATCGCGTTGACGTTGCTGCGCAGGGCGGCCTCGTCGGAGGCCAGTGTCAGGGCCACGCGGTGGACGTCGTCGAAGGCCCGGGCCACCTCGCCGATCTCGTCGTGCGTGTCGACCTCGATCGGGGTGACCTTGACGTTCTCGGGGACCGCCCCGGCCTCCTGCATCCGGTTGATCGCGTCCGGCAGGTCGCGCTCGGCGACCCGGCGGGCGCCGTCCTCCAGGGTGCGCAGCGGGCGCACCAGGGAACGGACCACCAGGGAGGTGAGGATGAACACGGCCAGGAGCACGCCCGCGACGACGACGAGGTCGATCAGGGCGCGGGTGAGCGCGGTGGCGCGCAGCTGGGCGGCGTCGTTCTGGATGCCCTCGGCGACCTGCTCCTCGACGTCCTGGAGCTTGCCCAGGGCGACGCCGGCGATCTCGATGTAGTCGTCGGGTCCGTCGTTGGAGGTGACGCCGCTCAGCGGTGCGTTGCGCTCGGCGCGGTACATGACGCGCATGCGCATCGTCGAGACCTGGCTGACCTGGAGGCCGGTGAAGTTCTCGTCGAAGATGTCGCGCTGGGTGGGCGAGGCCGCCTGGACGAAGTTGGAGATCTCGTTGTCGTAGCGCGCGCGGCTGGAGTCGATCGCCTCGGCGATACCGCCGGTCATCGAGTTGCGGTAGAGCGAGTGGCCCATCAGGGCGGTCTCGTACGACAGCTGGTCGCGGGCGTTCGACAGGGCCGTCAGCGTGCGGACGCTCTCACGCAGTTCGGTGTCGCCGGTCTCGTCGGCGATCGTCTGGTTGAACTCGGTGAGCGAGCGCGTGATGGTGCGGTACTTGGTGACGACCGGCAGCACCGTGATGCGGGTGTCGTCGACCTCGTCGCGCAGCGAGTCCAGCGTGGTGAGCTGGGTGCGCATGTTGTTGAGGCGCGTGTTGGCGAGGCTGCCGTCGACCTCGCCGATGTCCTCCAGCCGCGCGTTGAGCGTCTGCTGGAGGTCGAGGGTGGCGGCGCGCTCCTCCTCCAGGGCCTGGCGCTTGTCGTCGGAGCGGCGCGCCGGGTCCGGGTCGTCGGAGATGTAGACCGCGCTGGCGCTGCGTTCGCGACCGAGCTGGTTGGCCAGCTGCACGATCAGGACGCCGACCTCGGCGCGGTCCTCGATGTGCGCGTGGGTGACCGTGGAGACCGCGGCCTCGTAGACCCGCAGACCGCCGAGGGCGAGAGCCACGGCGGTGGGGATGACGATGAGGGCCACCAGACGGGAACGCACCCGCCAGTTACGTGGCCTCCACCAGTCGGGACTGCGCTGGGACGCGGCATCGGCTTGTTCGGCCTGCGCCGCCTCGCTCTGCGCGCCGGTCCCGTTTTTCGTCGCTCGTGTCGACACGGACCCTCGCAACCTTTCGTGTCACCGCCGTGAACGGCTGTCGGTACCCAGGGCCGACCGCTCCGACCCGAGCAGCACTCGGGCACATCGGCATGGACCACTGGTGGCCACCGAACCGGTAAGCGGTGGGGAATGTGGGGAGATGTGAAGACTGTCCGCCGGACTCGCCTGGGAGGAGAGGAGCCGCCCACCCGACCAAAGAGTTCCAGCGGGTGCGCGTGCGGTGGATAGCGTACCAATGGGGGCGAAGGGATCGCTGCGGGCGTTCGGGCCCCACAGAGCAAGATCACTTCGCTCACCGAGCCCCATAATGCCGTCATTGTCGGCATTATTACCAATCTCCCTGGTCAGCCATGGGGACCGAAACCCGACCGGGCGTTCGGGTAACTTTTTGGACACACCATCGGCTTCCCCATCAAGACCACCTCGACATGACATCGTGACAATACGTACACGCAGGTCCGGGGGAGGAAGCGGGCATGTGCGCGGTATTGCGTCCATCGTCGAACACACTGGGTAATGACCGAAAAGCGGAACGTTCGGGCAGCCCAACGCGGGTCCGCTCCGCCGGGCCCGCATTTTCGGTCAGGTTCGCATTTCCCGTGGGCCTCGCCGTGCTCGCGGCGTTCTCCTGCCCCTCCCCCGCCGCCGCCGAAGACCCCGTGGTCGAACTGGCGACTCTGCGCGCCGAACTGGAGGGATTGCGCGCCGAGGCCGGGGAGCGGATCGAGGAGTACATCGCCGAACGCGAGCTCCTGGAGGAGCTCGCCGAGGAGGGGGAGTCCGCCCGGGAGCGCGTCGCCGAGGCCCGGGCGCGCGGGGAGGCCTCCCGGCTGGCCGTCGCCCGCCAGGCCGCCGCCGTCTACAAGGGCGCCGACCTGTCGCCCGCCCGCGTCCTGTTCGGGGCACAGGGGCCGGCGGGGATGCTGGACCTGGCCGCCGACCTGTCGCTGATCGGCGACCACCGCTCCGCTGAGCTGGGCCGGGCCCGCGCGGCCGGGGTCGCCGCGGACACGCACTCCGAGACGGCGCGGGAGGCCGAGCGCGAACAGGAGGAGGCGACCGAGCGGGCCGACGAGGCGCGCGAGGAGGCCGAGGAGGCGATCCGGGTCCAGGAGAAGGCCCTCGCCGGGCTGATCGCCGAGCAGACCCGGCTGGAGGCCCGCCGGGAGGCCGGGGAAGGCGCGCCGCGCGAGGCCAGGGACGCCCCGGCGTCCGGGGCCCTGCCCGGCCCCGAGCCGGGCGCCGGGACCGGTCCTGCGGCGGACGCCCCCGCCTGCGCCGGGGGCGACGTGTCGGCGCACTCCAACGGGCGCATCCCCGACTCGCTGCTGTGCCCGCTCCCCCAGCCCGGGGAGCGGCTGCGCGCCGACGCCGCCGCGGCCTTCATCGACCTGGACGCCGCCTACCGCGAGAGGTTCGGGCGCGCGATGTGCGTGACCGACTCCTACCGCCCGTACCACGAGCAGGTGTCGCTGTTCGAGCAGATGCTGCCCGGCATGGCGGCCCGGCCGGGGACCAGCACGCACGGGATGGGGCTGGCCGTCGACCTGTGCGGGGGCGTGAACGTCCCGGGCAGCCCCGAGCACGAATGGATGCTCGACCGGGCCCCGGGGTTCGGCTGGGACAACCCGCCCTGGGCGCGCGGCGGCTTCGAGCCCTGGCACTGGGAGTACACGCCCTAGGGACCCGCGGGGCCCGCGGCGGGTGTGCCCCGGGTCAGACCCGGGAGCCGACCCTGACCTCGTAGGAGCCCAGCTCGCCCAGGTCCACGAACACCTCGTCGCCCTCGGCCAGCGGACCGGAGTCCACCGGCAGCAGGGCGTTCACCCGGCCCGCCTCCCGGGACAGCCAGGGGTCCCCGGGGTCCAGCACGGCGCGCCCGCGCTCGGTGCCCTCGACCTCCACGGCCGCCTCCCAGTCCGCGATCGGCTCGTCGGAGGTGACCAGGACCGGGCCCAGGCCGAGCAGGACGGGCTCCCCCGCGGCGTCCAGCCACAGGCAGGCGGGCGTGCGGGCGTCGACCCGCCCCGGAGCACCGGCGACCGCCGCGAGGCCCACACGGGCGCTGTGGGCGGTGGCCGGGACGGGGTCGTCCACGGCGCCGACCAGGCGCGGGGGGACCTCCCAGACGTCGCCGCCGGACAGGACGGCCACCGGGGAGGACGGGGAGAGCGGGGCGCACATGCGCGCCTCCCACTCGACGATGATCTCGATGGGCGCCCGGCGGGTGCTGGCCAGCACCCCGGCCAGGGCGGGCACCCCGTCAGCCAGCAGTTCGTCCAGGCTCCGGGGGTCGGGCACGCCCAGCACGTCGCCGTCGTCCAGCGCCCCCACTCGCTCGCCGCCGCCACTCGGGGACAGGTAGGTCACCCAGCGCACCGCATCCTCCTCGGTCCCCCGCCTCGTCCGGACCACGGCGGCGGGATCTCAGATCGCCACGGTCGGGCTGTGCTCCTTGCCGGTGCCGGCGCATCCCCGGCACGGCTCGTCGACCCGGAGCCACACGATGATCCCACTCGTGTCCCGGTGCGGGCGCTCGGGCCGCCACCATCCGGTACCCGAGCAGAACCGGCAGTCGAGGCCGTCCCGGTCGCACCATTCGCACGAGGAGATGGCACACCGCGTGTGCGTCGGTTCCCGCATCGGGTTCATGCGCCCCCACCGTCTCCCGCGAAGTCGCGACCAGCCTTGCACATGCATCTGCACACGTCCACCCGCCGGGGCGCCCCGGTGCCCGCCCGGGCCGTGCCGGACCGCCCGGAAGGGACGTCCGGGCCGGTCAGGCGGACTCGCGGACCACCAGGCGGGTGTCGAGCATGACGGTCTCGGACTCGGCCGCGCGCGGGATCGCGACGTCCACCAGCAGGCGCGCCATCTCCTGGCCCATCTGGACCGAGGGCTGGTGGACCGTGGTGAGCGCGGGGTCGCTGTAGTGGGCCATGAGGGTGTCGTCGTGGCCGACCACCGCGACGTCCTCGGGCACCCGCAGCCCGCGGGCGCGCAGGACCCGCAGCCCGCCGATCGCCATCATGTCGGAGGCGATGAAGACCGCGTCGGGCGCGGGCCCGCCGTCGAGCAGCCGCTCCATGGCCTCGGCACCGCCCTCGACGCTGAAGTCGCCCTGGACCACGAGCCGGTCCTCGATCTCGATGCCCGCCTCGGCCATGACCCGCTGGTACCCGCGCAGGCGCTCCACGCCGGCGTACATGTCCAGGGGGCCGGTGACGGTGGCGACCCGGCGGTGGCCCTTCTCCAGGAGGTAGCGGACCGCCTTCTCGGCGCTGCCGACGTTGTCGATGTCGACCCAGAACGGGGAGGGCACCTCGGCCAGCGGCCGGCCGCCGTGCACGACCGGCACGCCCGCCGCCGCCAGGCGCCGGGGCAGGGGGTCGTCGCGGTGCAGGGACACCAGGAGGGCGCCGTCCACGTGGAAGCCGCTGAGGTACTCGCCGACCCGCTTGTGCTCGGCCTCGCTGCGGGCGGTGGTGAGCATCAGCTGGAGGTCGCGCTCGTGCAGGACCGAGCTGACGCCGCGGACGATGTCGGCGAAGAACGGGTCGGAGAAGAGCCGGTCGCGCAGCTCGGAGACCACCAGGGCGATCGTGTCCGTGCGCCGGGTGACCAGGGTGCGCGCGGCCTGGTTGGGGCTGTAGCCCAGTTCGGCGATCGCGTTGTGGACCGCCTCCCGGGTGCGCGGGCTCACCTGCGCCGACCCGTTGATCACCCGGGAGACGGTCCCGCGGCCGACCCCGGCCCGCTCGGCCACCATCTCCAGGGTCGGACGCCGCCGACCGCCACCGTCACCGCTCTTGGCCACTTCGCGTGCTCCCTCTGGGAAAAATCGTACGCCGCCGCGGCCGGGGTCACCGGCCGCGGCGGCCTTGGTCGTCCGCCCCCTCCGGGGCGGCCTGCCTGTTCTAGCGTTCCGGGAACCGTCCCGTGGCCGCCAGGCGGGAGTACCACTCGCCGCTGTCCTTGACCGTGCGCACCTGCGTTTCGTAGTCGACGTGCACGATCCCGAAGCGGCGGGAGTATCCCCACGCCCACTCGAAATTATCCAGAAGCGACCAGGCGAAGTATCCGCGCAAGGGCACCCCGGCGTGGATCGCCTCCTTCGCGGCCCTCAGGTGGCCCTCGTAGTAGTCGAGCCGGTCGGTGTCGTGGACCCTGCCGTCCTCGGTGACGGTGTCCTCGAAGGCGCAGCCGTTCTCGGTGACGTACAGGTCGATGCCGCCGCTCTCGCCGGCCAGGCGGAGCAGCACGTCGTACAGGCCGGTCGGGTCGATCTCCCAGCCCATGTGGGTGACGGGCAGGCCCTGGGAGACGTGCACCTCCTCGGGCTCGGCGCCGAGCCAGGCGCCGCCCTCGCCGCTGACCAGCGCCGGGTCCAGGCCCTTGGCGGAGGCGGCGACGAACTCGGGCGAGTAGTAGTTGATCCCGAGGAAGTCCAGCGGGGCCGAGGTGATCTTCAGGTCGCCGTCGTGGATGAAGGAGAAGTCGCTGACGGACGCCAGGTCCTCCAGCACGTCGGCGGGGTAGGTGCCCTTGAGCAGCGGGTCGGTGAAGATGCGGTTGCGCACCCCGTCGGCCCTGCGGGCGGAGCGGGCGTCGGCCGCGCTGGGGCCGTGGGGCCGGATGACCGCCTGGTTGTGGGCGAGGCCGACCCGGGAGGGGTGGCCGGTGGAGCGGATGGCCTGGGCGGCCAGGCCGTGCCCGAGCAGCAAGTGGTGGGAGGCGGCCAGGGCCGCCGCGGGGTCGCGGTGCCCGGGCGCGTGGTGGCCGTTCTCGTAGCCGAGGAAGGCCGAGCACCAGGGCTCGTTGATGGTCATCCAGTCGGAGACGCGGTCGCCGAGCGAGTCGGCCACGATCTGCACGTAGTCGCGGAACCGGTAGGCGGTGTCGCGCGCGGGCCAGCCGCCGGCGTCCTCCAGGGTCTGGGGCAGGTCCCAGTGGTAGAGGGTGGCCCAGGGCTGGATCCCGGCCTCCAGCAGGGTGTCGACCAGGCGGTTGTAGAAGTCGAGCCCGGCCTGGTTGACCTTGCCGCTCCCCTCGGGGAGGATGCGCGGCCAGGCGATGGAGAACCGGTAGGCGCCCAGGTTCAGCCGGCTCATGAGCGCGACGTCCTCCGGGTACCGGTGGTAGTGGTCGTCGGCGGGGTCGCCGGTGTCGCCGCCCAGGACCTTGCCGGGGGTCTCGGCGAAGGTGTCCCAGATGCTGCGGCCGCGGCCGTCGGCCGTGGTGGCGCCTTCGATCTGGAACGAGGCGGTGGCCGCCCCCCAGAGGAAGTCCTCAGGGAAATCGCTGCGGTTGCTCACTTGTTCGGTACGCACCTTCCATGACGAGGGGACATCGCGTATGGGAGCGCTCCCATAAAACAAGCAGACCGGACACCTTGTGTCAATCGACGAAAGTCACCCCGAAACCCAACCGTTACGAGTGGTCGGCGCGGGGCGCGGCGTCCGGACGGCGCCCCGCGCACACGTTACTCCGGGGACTCCGAGGCGGTCGGCTCGGCCTGCCCGCCGCCGACCGGGATGACGATCCCCTGCCAGCGCTCCTCCATGAAGTCGCGGACCTCCGGGCCGTGCAGCAGCTCGTCCAGCCGCACGATGTCCTCGGCGCCCGCGTCCTCCGACCGCACGACCAGCCCGTTGGCGTACGGGTTGTTCTCGGTGCCCTCCCAGGCCAGCGCGTTGGCCGTCGTCGGCAGGTCCGCCTCCAGGGCGTAGTTGCCGTTGACCACGGCCGCGTCCAGGTCCTGGAGCGAACGCGGCAGCTGCGCCGCCTCCACCGGGGTGACGGTGACGTTCAGCGGGTCGTCCTCGATGTCGTCCACCCCGGGCGAGTCCCCGGCGTCCTCGGCCAGGGTGATCACGCCGGCGTCGGCCAGCAGGTGCAGGGCCCGGCCCATGTTCGAGGTGTCGTTGGGCACCCCGATCTCGGCGCCCTCGGGCAGGTCCTCCAGGTCGGCGGCGTCCTGGGAGTAGATGCCGAACGCCTCCAGGTGCACGTCGGAGACGTAGCTCAGGTCGGCGTCGGGGTTCCCCGCCAGGTACTCCTCGAGGAACGGCACCGTCTGGTAGTAGTTGGCGTCCAGCTCGCCCTCGGCCAGGGCGGCGTTGGGCTGGTTGTAGTCGGTGTACTCGACGATCTCCAGGCGCAGCCCGGCGTCCGCGGCCAGGTTCTCGTCGATGAACTGCAGGATCTCCGCGTGCGGGGTGGGGGTCGCGCCGACGCGCAGGACGGTGAGCCCCTCCGCGTCGGTCCCCTCCTCCGCGCGCTCGCTGGGACTGCCGCAGGCCGCCAGCACGGCGGCGGCGAGCGCCGCCGCCCCGGCCCCGCGCAGCACGCGCCCCCACGGCGCCCCTGCCCTGTCTCCGGTCATCGCATCTCCTATCCAGGAATCCAGACGGGTCGGACGAATGTCGGGGGGCGGGGGGCCGGGGGGCGCGGTGCGGGTCAGCGCCGGGTGAGCCTGCGCACCAGCAGGTCGCCCAGGCTCTGCGCCGCCTGCACGATGACGATGAGCAGGATGACGGTGGCCCACAGGTAGTGGTCGTTGAAGCGCTGGTAGCCCTCGCGGATGGCCAGGTCGCCCAGGCCGCCGCCGCCGATCGCGCCGGCCATCGCCGAGTAGGAGATGAGGGCGACCACGGTCATCACCAGGCCCGCGATGAGGCCGGGCAGCGCCTCGGGCAGCATCACCTTGCCGACGATCGTGAGCCTGCGGGTGCCCATGGCGTGCGCGGCCTCGACGACCTCGCGGTCGACCTCGCGCAGGGAGGTCTCCACCAGCCGGGCGAAGAACGGGATCGCGCCGATGCTCAGGGGGACGATCGCCGCCGTCGGGCCCAGGGTGGTGCCGACCAGGAAGCGGGTCAGGGACAGCACCGCCACCATCAGGACGATGAACGGCAGCGAGCGGCCGATGTTGACGATGGCGCTGAGGACGGCGCGCACCGCGGGCGCGGGGGTGAGGCCGCCGCGGTCGGTGGTGACCAGCAGCACGCCCAGCGGCAGGCCCACCAGGACGCTGAAGATCGTCGCCCACAGCACCATGTAGACGGTGTCCTGGGTGGCCAGCCACAGGCTTGGCCACATGTTCGGCCAGTCCCGGAGGAAGGCGACGACGGCCTCCCACGGGCCCGCGGCCCCGGTGTCCGCGGCCAGGAAGAGGATGTCGGCGGTGTGGGTGGTCACTTTCCGGCCTCCTCGACCAGCAGGCCGTGTTCGGACAGGTAGGTCAGGGCCTCGGAGCGGCGGGCGCCGCGGACGTCCACGCCCAGGCGGCCCACGGACTGGCCCGCGACCTGCTCCACGCCGCCGCCGAGGATGTTGACGTCCACGTCGAAGCGGCGGGTGAGCTCGGACATGAGGGGCTCGTCGAACGAGCGGGGGTAGGTCACGACGACCGTGTCGGGGCCCGCCAGGTCCGGCAGCGGGAAGAGGGAGCGGGCCAGCAGCGACCCGGGGGTGCCGATGAGGTCGAGCACGCGGCCCGCCTCGCGGAACTCGCCGTTCTCCATGATCGCGGCGGAGTCGCAGATCTTCTTGATCACGTCCATCTCGTGGGTGATCAGCAGGATCGTCAGCCCCAGTTCGTCGCGCAGGCGGCGCAGCAGGGCCAGGATCGAGTCGGTGGTGGCCGGGTCCAGGGCCGAGGTGGCCTCGTCGCTCAGCAGCACCTTGGGGCGGGAGGCCAGGGCGCGGGCGATGCCCACGCGCTGCTTCTGGCCGCCGGACAGCTGGGACGGGTAGGCACGCGCCTTGTCGCCCAGGCCGACCAGCTCCAGGAGCTCGCCCACGCGTTCGCGGCGCTCGGCGCGGCCGACCCCGGAGACCTCCAGGGGGAAGCCGACGTTGCCCGCGACGGTGCGCGAGGAGAGCAGCGCGAAGTGCTGGTGGACCATGCCGATGCCGCGGCGGGCGGTGCGCAGCCGCGCCCCGCGCAGGGAGGTCAGCTCCTCGCCGTCGACGGTGACGGTCCCGGCGTCGGGGCGCTCCAGGAGGTTGACGGAGCGGAGCAGGGTGCTCTTGCCCGCGCCGCTCTGGCCCACGACACCGTAGATCTCGCCGGGCTCCACGTGCAGGTCGACCCCGTTCAGGGCGGTCACCCGGTGTTTCTTCAACCTGTAGACCTTGTGCAGGCCCACTGCGTCAATCACGGTCTTCCCATCGACGTTGGTCAGGGCGCCCGGGGTCGGCGTACGGGCCGTACGGGCGCGGAGCTGCTCGACGTGGGACGACGCCCACGTCAGAGCGTACGGAGCGGTCCCGGACCGGGTGGAGGCGACGCGCCGGGGCGGGCGGTGCGGCGGTCGGGGCGCGGAAATCCTCGAAAATTACCGCTCGGCCGATACCGGTCGGCCGCGGGCGTCGAGGAGGCGGGGGTCAGGCGGACGCGCGACAACAGCGCCCATCACACCACATGGGGGTGTTCGCCCAGGTGGCGGTGGGTTTCACCGGGAGTCGTCCAGAAGCCTTCACGCTCACCACTCAACCATGGGACGGCGGGTCGGTTCACCGAAATCACACCCGAGAACCGGGTTATCTGTGCCACATCGCACCTTTTGTCGGTTCGGAAACCATCCGTTCCCTCCCGTATGACCCCGGGAGTGCTTACACTCATGACCGTCCCGTTACCATCGCCCAGCGCCGATCGCCGCTCACGATGGCACGGGCCTCCCGGTCCCCGGCGACGCACCGTCGCCCCTCCTCCCCGTGCTCGGGGAGCGGTCCCGGCCGGGAAATCGACGAGATGCAGCGCCCGCCCCGCCCCGAGCCCGGGGGTGCGCGGGCCCGAGGAGCGACCACACCGTGCACCCCGATGACCAGAGCCGAGTGGACGAGTTCGCCGACTTCTGGGCTCCCGATCCGCCGGCCGCGACCTGGCGCGAGACCCTGGCCGACGCCGCCTCCGCCCTGTCCCCCTCCCGGCGCCGCCGCGCCGGCCGGGCGCGTGTCATCGCCGTCACCCTCTCCCTGGGGGCGGCGCTCGTCGCCCTGCCCCAGACTCCGGCGCTGGCCCTGCCCATGGAGCCGGAGAGCATGGAGTCCCTGCGCGAGCGCGCGGAGACCCTGGGCGAGGAGTACAACGGCGAGCTGCGCGACATGGAGGGCGTCATCCAGGAGGCCGAGCGCGCCACCGAGCGGGCCGAGGAGACCGCCGAGGAGGCCCAGGCCTCCAAGGAGCAGGTCCGCACCCTGGCGTACGCCTCCTACACCGGCAACGGCATCGACCCGTCCATGTCGCTCTTCGTCGACGCCGACCCCGACCAGGTCATCGACCGCGCCGTGGTCATCGACTTCCTGGCGTCGAGCAACCAGGACAAGATCGCCGAGCTGGAACAGGCGCTGGAGCGCGACGAGGAGGCCCAGGAGGCGGCCCAGGAGACCCTGGAGGAGGCCGAGGCCGACCTGGAGGCGCTGGAGGAGCGGCGCGAGGAGGTCCAGGCGATGATCGCGGACCACCCGAACCAGCCGATGGGCGGCCAGTACAACATCACCCCCCGGACCGAGCAGATGCGCGAGCTGGTCATCGAGGAGTTCGGCGAGGGCACGGAGGTCGGCGGGGTCGGCTGCTACCGGGCGGTCGGCGGCTGGGTCGTCGGCGAGCACCCCAAGGGCCGGGCCTGCGACTTCATGGTGGACGGCAACGGGTCGATGCCCTCCCAGGAGCAGGTCGACCGCGGCTGGGCCATCGCCGAGTGGGCCCGCGAGAACGCCGACCGCCTGGGGATCATGTACGTGATCTACCGCCAGCAGATCTGGGACGTCCGGCGCGGCGACACCGGCTGGCGCGCGATGGCCGACCGCGGCAGCATCACCGAGAACCACTTCGACCACGTGCACATCTCGATGTTCTGACCCGCTCCGGGACGGCCGGGCGCTCCGCCGCGCCCGGCCGTCCCGGGGAATGGACGGACGGAAACGAGCGGTGCACGTGATCGACACGAAACAGTGACGATTCGCTCTCGCTCCCCGGCCCCGGCCTGCCGCACCCCGGGGTGCGCCGAATAGGATGCTCACGTCCCCGGCCGGCGGCATGCACGTCGGCCGCCCCGGAGCACCACACCGGGGCCACCTGGAGACACACAGGGCCCGCTCCTCCCCCGCTCCCCCGTCCTCGCCCGCGGTTCGGTGGCCACGGAAGGCGCGCCCTGCCCGTGTGAACGTCACCGGCGTCCCTTTCGACCCGACTTCGGAAAGTCACACGAACCCACAGGCGCCGACACGCGTCCCAGACAACACGTCAACACATCATCCGGGCGAGGGGAGCCATGAGCGAAAACGGACCTTACAACCAGCCACCGCAGAACCCCTACGGCGGTGACGGCCCGGGAGGGCAGCCTCCCTACGGCCCGCCGGGCGGCCCCTACGGCGACCCCCACACGGGCGGTCAGCCGGGCTACGCCCAGCAGGGCGCGTACACGGGCGGCCAGCCGGCCTACGGTCCCCCCGGGGGCTACCCGCCGCCGCAGCAGCCCAAGAGCGGCGGCAAGGCCGCCCTGTGGGTGGTCATCGGCGGCGGCGCGGTGATCGTGGTCCTCGTGGTCGCGCTCATCGTCATGCTCGCCACCAACCGCGGTGACGAGGGCGGCACCGTCGCCTCCCCGCCGGAGGGGAGCACCGAGGCCAGCGACCCCGTCACCGACCCGGCCGGCGAGGAGCCGGTCGAGGAGCCCGCGGGCGGCGGCGGCCCGGCGGGCGAGCCCCCGTACTCGCTGCCCATCGAGCCCTGCGAGGCCCTGACCGACCGCGTGGCCGAGGGCCTGCTCATGGGCCAGGACGGCTCCAAGAGCACCAGCGACAACCGCTCCACCTGCTCCGACATCAGCGGCACCCCGCCGGAGGGCAACCCGGACACCATGTTCGGGACCTACGACGTGACGTACCAGACCCCCTACGCCGGGTCGGACTCCATCGAGGGCGCCAAGACCGACTACCAGGACGCCGTCTCCAACATCCGCGGCGAGGGCTCGTACTCCCTGTACGACTCCGAGCACCTGGACCAGGACAAGGAGCTCCCCCTGGGCGACGAGGCCGTCTTCATCACCACGAAGTACGACTTCCTCGGCCAGTTCGTCCCCCGCGCCGCCGTGCTGATCCGTTCGGGCAACATCACCATCGAGGTCACGTACACGATGAGCCCCTCGTTCAGCGCCTCCGACGACGACGTCGAGAAGTTCACGCTCCCCGACGACATCGAGGCGACCATGACCATGGCCGGCGAGGACGCCCTCGCCCTGCTCGAGTCCGCCTGACCCGGAGGCCACCGGGCGCACGGAAGAGCATGAAGGGAGGGGCCGCGGCGACCGCCGCGGCCCCTCCCCCTTTCGTTCCGGGACCGGTCCCCCCGGTGCGGCGCCTACAGGGTCCTACAGGGTCGAGCGGACCCGGCGGGCGGCCTCGACCATGTTGCGCAGGGCCTGTTCGACCTCCTCGTAGCCGCGGGTCTTCAGACCGCAGTCCGGGTTGACCCACAGCTTCCCGGCGTCGATGTGCTCCACCGCCAGGCGCAGGGACGCCTCGATCTCCTCCACCGACGGCACCCGCGGGGAGTGGATGTCGTACACGCCCGGGCCTATGCCCCGCCGGTAGCCGCGGCGGCCCAGGTCCTCCACCAGCTCCATGCGAGAGCGGGCCGCCTCGACGCTGGTCACGTCGGCGTCCAGCTCCTCGATGCCGTCGACGATCAGGCCGAACTCGGAGTAGCACATGTGCGTGTGGACGGTCGTCGACGGCGAGACGCCGGAGGTGGCCAGCCGGAAGGAGCCCACGGCCCAGTCCAGGTACTCCCGCCGCTTCTCCGCCCGCAGCGGCAGCAGCTCGCGCAGCGCGGCCTCGTCGACCTGGATGTGGCGGATCCCCGCCCGCTCCAGGTCGGCGACCTCGTCGCGCAGGGCCAGTGCCACCTGGCGGGCGGTGTCGCCCAGCGGCTGGTCGGTGCGCACGAACGACCAGGCGAGCATGGTCACCGGTCCGGTGAGCATGCCCTTGACCGGCTTCGCGGTGCGCGACTGGGCGTAGGTGGTCCACTCCACCGTCATCGGCTCCGGGCGCGAGACGTCGCCGAAGAGGATCGGCGGGCGCACGCACCGGGAGCCGTAGGACTGCACCCAGCCGTTCTCGGTGGTGGCGTAGCCCCGGAGCTGCTCGGCGAAGTACTGGACCATGTCGTTGCGCTCGGGCTCGCCGTGGACGAGCACGTCCAGGCCGATGTCCTCCTGGAGCGCGATGACCCGGTCGATCTCGGCGCGCAGGATCGCCTTGTACTCCTCCTCGCCCAGCTCGCCGCGGCGGTGCGCGGCGCGGGCCCGGCGCAGCCCGCCGGTCTGCGGGAACGACCCGATGGTGGTCGTGGTCAGTGCCGGGACGCCGGGGGCGCCGCGCTCCCGCGGCCGCTCGTGGGCGTCCGCGCCCAGGGCCTCCAGGCGGGCGCGCACGCGCGCGTCCACGAACGACGCGCCGGCCGGGGCCGGGGCGGCGGCGTAGCCGTCCCCGGTGCCCTCGGACAGCACCCTGCCCAGCAGCGCGACCTCACGGGTCTTCTGCTCCGCGAAGGCCAGCGCCGCGCGCAACTCCGGGGGCAGCGAGGTCTCGGCGTCCAGGTCGATGGGCACGTGCAGCAGCGAGCAGGAGGTGCTCACGGAGATCCCGTCGGCCAGGCCCAGCAGGGTGCCCAGGGTGGCGACGGCGGCCGGGACGTCGGTGCGCCAGACGTTGCGGCCGTCGACCACGCCCGCGACCAGGCGGGTGGAGCCCAGCCCGGAGACCGCGGTCAGGTCGGCGATGCCCTCGGCGTCGGTGACGAGGTCCAGGCCCACGGCCTCGACCGGGGACTCCTTGAGGACGCGCAGGGCGTCGGCGCCGATGGAGCCGAAGTAGGTGGAGACCAGGATCTCCGGGCGGTCGGCGAGCCCGCCCAGGACGCCGTAGGCGCGCTCCAGGTGGCCCAGGGCGGCGCGGCCCTCGTCGGTGGCCAGCACCGGCTCGTCCAGCTGCACCTGCTCGGCGCCGGCGGCGCGCAGGTCCGCCAGCACGCGGCCGTAGGCGTCCAGCAGGTCGTCGAGCAGCGCGATGGGCGACCAGCCCCGCGGGGCGTCGTCGGCGGCCTTGGACAGCAGCAGGAAGGTCAGCGGGCCGACCAGCACCGGGCGGGTGGGGTACCCGGCCTCCAGGGCCTCGCGGAACTCGGCGACGGGCTTGTCGCCGGCGACGCGCGGCCGCACGGCCGGGGAGAGCTCCGGGACCAGGTAGTGGTAGTTGGTGTCGAACCACTTGGTCATCTCCAGGGGCGGGGCGCCCTGGACCCCGCGGGCCAGCGCGAAGTAGCGGCGCAGCCGCCCGTCGGCGTCGGCGGCCGCGCACGGGTCCTCGAACCGCTCCGGGACCAGGCCGAACAGGACGGCGGTGTCCAGCACCTGGTCGTAGTAGGAGAACGTGTTGGAGGGGATGTCGTCGATCCCGGCGGCGCGCAGCCGGGCGTAGGTGTCCAGGCGCAGGCCGGCGGCGGCCTCCTCCAGGTCGGCGGCGGTGGAGGCGCCCTTCCAGTAGGACTCCTCGGCGCGCTTGAGCTCGCGGTCGGGGCCGATGCGCGGGTAGCCGTGCACCGTGGACCGCACGGCGGGTCCGGGGGTGTTCATGAAGCTTCTTCTCCCTCGTCGAAAGCCGGGCACCGTGCCCGGGGTCGGCGAGGGGGCACGCCGGTGGGGCGCCGCTCGACGGGCGCCCACGGGTGCCGACCTCGGCCCTCCCTCGGGGCACGGGACCACCGGCGGCACGGGTGCGCCGCCGGGTGGAGGCAGGTCTTCGGACTCACGGGCGCGACCGGTGGGCCACCGGTCCCCTAATGCCCGCCGCTTCCCGGTCCCCGACCTCTCCGGTCGGTCCACCAGTGCTCCATGGCGGGGGTCGTTCCCGTACACCGCTGCGGGGCAGTCCCGGATTCGCACCGGGTTCCCTCTTGCGACGCGCGCCACCGGCCCGGGATCGCCCCGGGCGGAAGGATGGCGCACGAACCTTCCACGCCTGCGAGTATAGGGAGACATCCCCTCGCCCCTGCCCCCCGGCATGCCCCCTGTGCCCCTCGCCGCCCCGGAGTCCGAACCCTCCGCCCGTGGGCGGCGTCACACCCGATGAAGACGTCGCACGGTGGCGCCCCCGCCGGCCCCGTGCACGTTCGTCTGCGAAATGGACGCGGAGAACCCCTGGTGAACAAGCTGCCCCGAACCGCCATGACCCCCGACCACCCGGTCATCACGGTGGGCGTCTCCCTCGTGGTCCTGGCCGGCATGGTGCTGTTGTCGGTGCGACCACCGGAGTCGTTGGGGGCGGGCCCGGCCGGGGGCGTGGCGCACGGCCTGGCCGACGCCATCGAGCAGCGCATCCCCGCCACCGGCGAGCCCGACGCGCTGACCGTGGTCGACGAGGCCGCCCTGACCGGGGTGGAGACGGAGGAGCTGGAGTACGACGGGGTCGCCACCGAGGTGTCCTTCCCGGTGCTGCCCAACGCCGAGCCGCTCACGGAGTTCCTGCGCGGGAGGCTGGGCGCCGACGTGGAGGCGTTCGACGCCGCCAACCCGGGCGCGGAGTCCTACACGGCGGGGTGGAACATCACCGCCGCCTCCGACGGCCTGGTCGGCGTGCGCATGACGGGCGAGGAGACCGACTCCGAGGGCACCCGGGAGTTCCACTCCACCTACTGGTACGACACCGGCGACGGCGTCACCCGCGGCTCGCAGTCGCTGCTGGCCGGACAGGACGAGCTGGCCGCCCTCAACACCCTGGTGCGCGACCGCCTCGGCGACGCCGCCGAGACGGGGACGGTGCTGCCGGTGGCGTCGCTGTACGACTCGGTCGGGTTCAACCCCGACGGCGACCTGGTCGTGGAGTTCGACACCGGGCAGGTCGCCCCGGCCGACGCCGGACCCCTGACCGCGGTCGTCGAGCGCGCCGAGTCCGAGCCGCTGCTGTCGGACTTCGGGCGCCGGGTGCTGCGCGCCGCCACCACCGGGGTCGAGGAGTTCGCCGTCTCCGCCGCGCCCGGGGAGGGCCCCGGCGTCGCGGACGAGCCGGTCCCGGGCGTCATCTCCCCCGTGGACGAGTCCGTCGACTGCGCCGACCCCGAGGTCAAGTGCGTGGCCCTGACCTACGACGACGGCCCCGGCGGGGGCACCCCCGAACTGCTGGACACGCTCGCCGAGTACGACGCCAAGGCGACCTTCTTCGTCACCGGCCTGCCGGTGATGGAGCACCCGCACACGGTGCGGCGCACCTACGCCGAGGGGCACGAGATGGCCAACCACACCCTGAACCACCCCGACCTGGCGGGGCTGGGGGCCGACGGCGTCCACGACAACCTGAACAGCGTGCAGGCCCTGGTGTACCGGGAGACCGGGTACACGATGGACCTCATGCGCCCGCCGTACGGGTCGACCAACGACGGCGTCGCCTCGGTGACCCGGGACATGGGCCTGGCCCAGGTCCTGTGGAGCATCGACACCAACGACTGGAAGGACCGGGACCCCTCCGTGGTCGCGGACCGGGCGATCGCGGGCGCCTCGGACGGGGCGATCATCCTCATGCACGACATCCACCCCACCACCATCGCGGCCTCGCACAAAATCATCCGCGAGCTGGACGCGCAGGGGTACACGATGGTGACCGTGTCGCAGCTGCTGGGCGACGCCGAGCCCGGCGAGCGGTACGTGGACGGCGTGCCCGACGAGCCGCCCTCGGACGCGCCCTCGGACGGCGCCGGGGAGGACTCCGGGGAGTAGGCCGCGCCTTCCGGGCCCCGGGCGGACCCCGCAGGGGTCCGCCCGGGGCACCGCGCGCGGCGGCGGCGGTCACCGAGAGCGCAGGGGCTGACCACATGTGGTCAGCGTCACGGCCGGGCCGCCGGATTCCCCTATGTTGCACCCAACAGCCCCGGTGCACATGTTCTGGATGAGGGAGTCCGGTGTTCTCGTCGAGCCGTACGCGTCCGCAGCAGCCCCTCCCCCGCGGGGTGGGAGCCGCACGCCGGCACCCGTGGGCGGTGGGGGCCGCCGTGGCCCTGGTGCTCCCCCTGGCCTCCTGCCAGAACCCGCCGGCCGCCGCCCCGGAGGAGGCCGACGGCGAGGCCGTCACCGTACTGGTCGACGGCCCCGGGGACGTGGTCACCGAGTGGAGCGGCGAGGGGGACGACTTCCCCGACCACCCCTACATCCCCGAGGACGTGGAGATCTCCGTCGCCCACCCGGAGTTCCCGGGCGCCGAGGCGTTCTCCACCGCCCTGCACGGGCACATCGACCGGGAGGTCATGGACTTCCGCGGGGCCAGCCGGGAGCCCGTGGGCCTGGAGATCGCCTGGGAGGTCGTGGCCGCCGGCGAGGGCGTCCTGGGCGTGCGCCTGGTCGGCACCGAGGAGGACCTGCACGGGAGGCGCCAGACGTACGCGACGTACTGGTACGACGAGTCGACCGGGCACACCGGGTACGCCACCGAGCTGCTGGCCGACGACGCCGCGCTGGCGGAGCTGAACGACCTGGTGGGCGAGGAGCTCGCGGACCACCCCGACGTGGACCCGCGGGGGCTGCTGCCGGTCATGCGCACCTACGACTCGATCGGGTTCAACGCCGCCGGCGACCTGGTCGTGGAGTTCGACGACGGGCACCTGTCGCCCGTGGTCGAGGGGCACCCGCCGGACGCGTCCCCGGGGCGGATCGCCGCGGTCATCGACGCCGAGCGGGCCGGACCGCTGCTGTCGGACCTGGGCGAGCGGGCCCGGAGCGCGTCGCTCACCGAGGAGCCGGTGCTGTCGGTGTCCGAGCCCGACACCGCCCTGGAGTCCGCCCCGGTGCCCCCGGGCGTGGTGACCGAGCGCGGCCCCGACGTGGACTGCACCGACCCCGGGGTCGAGTGCGTGGCGCTGACCTTCGACGACGGCCCGGTGGAGGCGACCGCGCACGTGCTGGACATCCTCGCCGAGCAGGAGGTGACGGCGTCGTTCTTCCTCAACGGCGACCCGCTGCTGACCCGGCCGTGGCTGGCGCGGCGGATCTACGCCGAGGGGCACGAGCTGGGCAACCACAACGACCTGCACGAGAGCATGACGGAGGAGTTCACGCCGGAGGAGCTGCCCGCGCAGGTGGCGATGGTCGGCGCGGGGATCCGCCGCCAGACCGGGTACACCGTGGAGCTGTTCCGCCCGCCGTTCGGGGCCACCGACGACGGCGTCAAGGCGGAGCTGGCCCGGCAGGAGCTCGCCGAGGTGATGTGGACGGTCGACAGCGAGGACTGGACCGGGTCCGACCGGGACACGGTCGCGGACCGGGTGGTGGACCTGGTGGAGCCCGACGGGGTGGTCCTGCTGCACGACCCGCAGCCCACGACGGTCGCGGCCCTGCCGGAGATCATCGAGCGGCTGCGCGAGAAGGGCTATGTCTTCGTGACCGCGTCACAGGCCTTCGCCCCCGAGGCCGGCGGCACCTACCCCCCGGACTGGGACGGCAGCTGGTGACACGCCGACGGCCCGGGCCGGGGCGGGATGCCCCGGGCCGGGCCGTCGGCGGTGGTCCGTGCGGTGCGGGTCAGGCGGTGGCGGCGGGGCTCGCGGCCGGCGCGGTGTCCGGGACCTCGGAGCCGACGGCGTCGGCGATCGAGGTGTACCCGGCGGCGCGGACCAGGCGGGCCAGGCCGCGGTGGACGCGGCGCGGCCAGAGCGGGCCGCCGTAGATCATGCCGGTGTAGCCCTGGACCAGGGTCGCCCCGGCCCGGATGCGGGCCCAGGCGTCCTCGGGGGTGTCGATGCCGCCCACCGCGACCAGGGTGAGCCGGTCGCCGGCCCTGGCGCGCAGGCGGCGCAGCACCTCCAGGGAGCGGTCCTTCAGGGGCGCGCCGGACAGGCCGCCGCCCCCGGCCGCCTCGACCTCCTCGGCGGAGGAGGCCAGGCCCTCGCGGGAGACGGTGGTGTTGGTCGCGATGACGCCGTCCAGCCCCAGCTCCAGGGCCAGGTCGGCGACCGCGTCGACGTCCTCGTCGGCCAGGTCCGGGGCGATCTTGACCAGCAGCGGCAGCTCCGGGCGCCCGGCCTCGGCCAGCGCCCCGCGCACGGCGGACAGGATCGGCCGCAGCCGCTCCACGCTCTGCAGGTTGCGCAGGCCCGGGGTGTTGGGCGAGCTGACGTTGACCACCATGTAGTCGGCGTAGGGGGCCAGCCGCCGGGCGCTGAGCGCGTAGTCGCCCTCGGCCTCCTCCTCCGGCGTGACCTTGGTCTTGCCGATGTTGATCCCCAGGATCGGGCCGGGCCCGCCCCGCCGGTGGTGCAGGCGCTCGGCGACCAGCGCCGACCCCTCGTTGTTGAAGCCCATCCGGTTGACGATCGCCCGGTCCTTCACCAGGCGCGTCAGGCGCGGGCGCGGGTTGCCCGGCTGCGGCTGGGCGGTGACCGTGCCGATCTCGACGAACCCGAAGCCGAGCGCGCCCAGGGCCCGGGGGCCCTCGGCGTTCTTGTCGAACCCGGCGGCCAGGCCCAGCGGGCCGGGGAACTCGCGGCCGAACGCCCGCACGGCCAGCTCGGGCTCGCGCGGGCCCAGCACCCGCTCGGCCGCCGCGGCCGCGCCGGGCACGGCGGCGGCGCAGCGCAGGGCGCCGAAGCTCACCTTGTGGATCGTCTCGGCGTCCAGGTGGCGCAGGACCGAGCTGAAGAGGATCTGGTAGAACACGACTGTAATTTAACCGTTTCCGTCGCTCTCGCGCTCGGCGAGAAAGCGTTCGAGTTCAGCGCCGAGCTCCTCGGCGGTGGGCAGGCCGGCCTCGTCGTCGGCCAGCGGGAGCACCCGGCGGTCCTCCGGGTCGGTCCGCGAGGACATGATGTCGTCGTACTGGCGCTCCAGGTTGACGACGATGCGCTGGACCTCCTCGGAGGCGCTCACCTGTTCGGCGATCTCCACGTCCGTGGCCTGGGCGACCTCCTCCAGGCCCGTGGCGGGCAGGGACAGGCCGGTGGCGTCGGCGATGTACCGCAGGGCGGCCAGCGCCGCGCGCGGGTAGGTGGACTGGGCCAGGTAGCTGGGCACGTGGACGGCGTAGCCGAGGAAGTCGTGCCCGGCCTCGCCCAGCCGGAACTCCAGCAGCGACACCGCACTGCCGGGCACCTCGACCCGGCCGATCCAGGGCGTGTGGCCCTCGACCAGCTCGGGGCGGGTGGAGTGCGGAGTGACCGTGGCCGGCCGGGTGTGCGGCACGGCCATGGGGATGCCGTGGACGCTCAGGGACAGCGACACCGAGAAGCGCTCCACCAGGCCGATGACGGCGGCGGTGAAGGCCTCCCACTCGCGGTCCGGCTCCGGGCCGTGCAGGACCAGGAACGGGCTGCCCTCGGCGTCGCGCATGCGGTACAGGGCCAGCTTGGGGGCCCGGTACTCCGTCCAGGTGTTCTCGACGAAGGTCATGGGCGGGCGCCGGGCCCGGTAGTCGACGAGGCGGTCCACGTCGAAGACCGCGATCTCCTCGGCCTCGAAGCGTTCGAACAGCTCCTCGACCATCTGCCTGCCCGCGTTGCCTGCGTCGACGAAGCCGTCCAGGGCGACCAGCATCGCCAGGCCGGCGACGTCGTCGAAACCGGGTCGGAGTTCGTACAGATCTGCTGGGTTGCGCACCGGGGTCTCGTCTCCAGAAAGCTCGGGGTTTCAGGGGGCCGCGTGGCAGTCCAACACCGACCGGCGTCACCGTGTTCCCGGTCGTCCTCGGGCCGTTCACCCCGGTATCCCAGATTACCGACCCGTATTCACCACCGCTGCCCGAGGACCCGCAGGGAGCGCAGCCGGTTGAGGAGCGCCGCGACCTCCTGCCGGCGCGGCAGCGCGTAGTCGCCGCCGAAGTCCGCGCCCAGCCGGGTGACCCCGTGTTCGGCCAGCTCGGCCTCCAGGGCGTCCAGGGCCTCGGCGAGCGTGCGGTCCCGCAGGTCGAGGGCGCGCAGGGCCAGCCCGGCGCCGATGATCTGCCCGGGGTCGACGAACTGCTCGACGGAGCGCACGTCGACGTCGTCGTCGCCGAAGACCAGCACGTCCATGTCGCGGCGCTTGATCCGGGACCGGCCGCGCGCGTCGGAGGGGTCGACCGAGCGCGGGTCGACGAGGCGGGCGCGCGGAGCGGTGAACACCGCGTCCGTCCGCTCCCGGGCCAGCTCCCGCGCGCGCTCCCCGACGTCGTGCGGGTGGTAGGCGTCCATCATGACCACGTGGTCGGCGACGTCGAAGTAGTCGCCGCTGCCGCCCATGACCAGCACCGTGGAGACGCCGTGGTCGCGGTACAGCGGCCGCACCAGGTCGACGAACGGGACGAGGGGCTCGCGGTCGCCGTGCACCAGGGCCTGCATGCGCTCGTCGCGGATCATCAGGTTGGTGGCGGTGGAGTCCTCGTCCACCAGCAGGGTGCGCGACCCGGCCTCCAGCGCCTCGCAGATGTTGGCGGCCTGCGAGGTGGAGCCCGAGGCGTTGTCGGTGCGAAAGTCCGCGGTGTCGGCGCCGGTGGGCAGGTTGCGCACGAAGGAGCCCACGTCGACCCGCTCCACCCGGCGGCCCTCCTCGGCGCGGATCTTGACCGCGTCGGCGCGGGTGACCACCAGTTCGCGCCCGTCGCCCGGCACGTGGTCGTAGACGCCCCGCTCCAGGGCGTGCAGCAGGGTGGACTTGCCGTGGAAGCCGCCGCCCACGATGAGGACGACGCCCTCGGGCACGCCCATGCCGGTGACCGTGCCCCGGTGCGGCAGGTCCACCGACACGCGCAGGCTGTCGGGCGAGGAGAACGGGACCGCGCCCTCGGCCATGGGCTCGTCGCTGATCCCGCTGCGGCGCGGCAGGACCGCCCCGTCGGCGACGAACGCGACCAGGCCCCGCTCCGCCAGCGCCGAGCGCAGGGCGACCGTGTCGGCCACGCTGTCGGCGAAGGCCCGCGCGGCGTCCCGGTCGACCGCCTCCCAGTACAGGTCGTCGACCACCCCGGGCAGGGTGTCGCAGAACTCGCGCTCGGCGGCCCGGCCGTCGATGCGGCGGCCGCGGCCGGGCAGGTCGATACCGATGCGCAGCTCCAGGCCGCCGCCCTCGGTGACCCGGCAGGAGGAGCGCTCCAGGACCTCCTGCCCGCCGGTGTCGATGCGCAGCAGCGAGCGCCGCAGCAGCCGCCCGGCCCGGCGGCCCAGGAAGTCGGCGGTGGCCCGGCGGCGCACGGGGTCGGCCCAGGCGTCCTTGGGAATGCCGGCGTCGGGCAGCGCGACCAGGATCCGCGAGGGCGGCGCGAACGGGTCGGCCTGCACCCGCTGGACGGTCAGCGTGAAGTCCCCGAAGTCCCAGTCCCCCCTGAGGGACTTGTAGCGGCCGTAGGAGTCGCCGTCCATCCGCAGCAGCTCCCGCGAGAGCCGCTCGTCGTCGCGCACCCCCTGGAGGGGCTCCGGCTCGGGCCGGCGCCCGCCGCCCCGGCCCCCGTGGCCCCCGCGCCCGCCCCGGCCGCCCCCGTACCGCTCCGCCATCTCCCGCTCCCCCGAACTCAGGTTCCGTGCTCCCCGCCAGGTTAGGCCGTCCCGCCCGCCCCCGCCCGCCCCCTGTGGACGACGCCCCGCATGCCGGCCGGAGCGGTGGCGGAGCGCACGTGAAAGGGCCGGGCCCGGTGCGACTTCCGGGTCCGGCCCTTCGGGGTGGGACACGGCCCGCGGCGCCAAGGGGGTGCACCGGGGCCGTGCGGACACCTCCCCGGGAGGGGTGGGGAGGTGCCACGCCTTCATTTTTACCGGAACTCGATCTCCCGCGCGGGGGAAACCTCGATTCCGTCGGCCCGCAGTTCCCGTTCGACGGCGGCGGCGCGCTCGGCCGCGCTCGCCCCGTCCGCCGGGAAGGTGCCGTGGGCGCCCGCGGCGAGGACCACGCGGTAGCCCTCGCCGCGGGCGCGGCGGCCCGTCGCGGAGATGCAGTACTCGCTCTGGAAGCCCGCCAGGACCAGCCCGCGGGCGCCGGTGACGGCGAGCGCCTCGGCCAGCCCCGGCGAGGTGAAGGCGTCCGGGCCGGTCTTGCGGAACACCGGTTCGTCCTCCCGGGCCGGGAAGGTCGGCTGCCAGCCCTCGCCGAACGGCTCGTCGGGATCCCCCTCGTCCCCGTCGTTGAGGACGTGCACGACGGGGGTGCCCGAGGAGCGGGCGCGGTCGAGGAGGGAGGCGAGCTCGGCGCGCAGGGGCCCGGCGTCCGGGACCGCCTCGGCCCCCTCGAGGAAGTTGTCCTGCACGTCTACGAACACCAGTACGAACGACATGCCCCTATGGTGACACAGCTCACCGGCCGCCGGTCGCCTTTCCGGCGGCGCGGCGGAAGGCGAGGTCGCGCCCGTCCACCGGCGGGTCGGCCGGGTCCTGCACGAACACCGCGAAGAGCCGGTCGGTGTCCCGCAGGTCGTCCAGCAGGTCCCGCCAGGCGAACAGGTTGGGGTGGTCGAACACGGTGCACGCCTGGGCCGGGGCGAGCCCCCGCTCGGCCGCGCGCAGGTCCTCGGCGGTCAGGTCGTACACGGCGGTGCCGCGGGTGTGCCCCAGGACCCGGCCCAGGACGACGGCGGGCAGGCCGTGCATCGCGCCGGGGACGTTGACCACGGGGAAGGCCGGCTCGCCGTCGCGCTCGCGCCCGACGGCGAAGGCGGACGGCCGCTCCCAGCCGGGGTGCCCCTCCTCCAGGCGGGTCCGTGCGGCGTGGATGTCGTCTTCGGTGACCCACTGCTCCATGGGTGCTCCTCGCGTCGGGGGGCGGGGGTACGGGAGCGGGAGGGGTGCGCGCCCACCGCGCACCCCTCCCGCTGCGTCCACGTTAGAGGTTCAGCTCCCCCCGGGCCACCGAGACCGCGTGACCGCCGATGAGCACCCGGTCACCCCGCCACTCCAGCAGCAGGTCACCGCCGCGCGCCGACGCCTGGTGGGCGGACAATTCCTTGCGGCCCAGCCGCTCGGCCCAGAACGGGGCGAGCACGGTGTGGGCGCGGCCGGTGACCGGGTCCTCGGCGATGCCGACCCGGGGGGCGAACACGCGGGACACGAAGTCCACGCCCTCCTCCGCCCGGGCGGTGGGGATGACCAGGTGGTAGGGCAGCCGGCCGAGGGCCGCGATGTCGGGCTCCAGGCCGCGCACCGTCGCCTCGTCGGCGACCTCGACGAGGAGGTCGTCCGCGCCGCCCAGGCCGACCCACAGGGGCTCGGTCCCCAGCGCCTCGGCCAGCCCGTCGGGGGCCGCGACGGGCACCGGGGGCTTGGCCGGGAAGTCCATCCACAGGCGCCCGTCGCGTTCGGCGACGGTGAGCAGGCCGCTGCGGGTGGTGAACCGGTACGGCCCCGGGACGCCGAGTTCGACCAGGGCGTGGGCGGTGGCCAGGGTGGCGTGTCCGCACAGGTCGATCTCGACGGTGGGGGTGAACCAGCGGAGTTCGTAGTCGGCTCCGGGGTCGTCGACCGGGCGGGCGAAGGCGGTCTCCGAGAGGTTGAACTCGGCGGCGACCCCCTGGGCCCAGGCGTCGTCGTAGGCGTCCTCCAGGACGAGGACGGCGGCGGGGTTCCCGGCCAGCGGCCGGTCGGTGAAGGCGTCGATCACGCGGTAGTCGGGCATGGGCCCATCCTGCCGACGCCGGACCCGGCGGGAAAGGGCCACTCGCGGGGCCAATGGCCCCTCCCCTCACAGGGGCGGCTCGTCCAGGATGAACATGGTCTGGGTGCTCTTGACCTCGGGGATGCGCTGCAGGCGCTCCAGGACGAAGGTGCGCAGGGCGCCGGCGTCGGCGACCCGGACCAGCAGCAGCAGGTCGACGTCGCCGGAGACGAGGGCGGCGTGGTCGACCTCGGGGATGTCGCGCAGGTACTCGCGGAACCTCTCCCAGGAGTGCTGCTCGATGCGCACCGAGACGTAGGCCGACAGGCCGATGCCGTACTTCTCGGGGTCGATGACGGCGGTGAACCCGCGGATGACCCCTTCGTCGCGCAGGCGCTCCAGGCGGGAGTAGGCGTTGGCCCGGGAGATGTGGGCCTGTTCGGCCACGGCCCGGATGGACATGCGGCCGTCGTCGCGGAGCAGGGAGATGATGCGGCGGTCGGTGTCGTCCAACGGCACGGCCATGTGTCTTACCTCATACCGCTCAGGCCGCGCTCCCATGAGACCCGGGGGATCGCGCGGCGGCGCTACTGAGCAGTTCGTCCAGTATCGGCGTGGGGGCATCGACAATATGGGGTGATTCGCCTCATATTCAAGACACGGAGTACACCGATCCGGGAACGCCTCCGGAGACCGCCGACGGCAATGGCGCCGCCGGAACCCGCGGTCCCGGGAGTGACAGGGTCGGCGGGCGGGCCGGTCGACGGCGACCGGCGCCGCCCCCGGACATGCCGAAGGGCCGTGGTCGTCGAGACCACGGCCCTTCGTCGGCCCGCCGGGTCGCGTGCCCCGGAGAGTCCTTTGTCCGTGAGGACACCTGGCGTCTCGGGCTCCCCGCGATCACGGGGACCCGGCAGGCCGGGCGGGGATGTCCCCTACCCGCGGCCTCGCAGGCGGTCGAACAGGGAGCCCAGGCTGTGGCGGCCGCTGCTCTGGGCGGTCAGGCCGCGGCCCTCGTCCTCGGCACCGGCGTGGGCGCCGGCGGGACGCCGGTTCCAGGCGAAGAACAGGGCGATGAGGATGGCCGGGATGATGGCCAGGGCCAGCAGGCCGGTCCCGCCCAGGACGCCGTCGCCGGCACCGGTGAGCTGGACGCCGGAGAGGTCGTTGGCGGCCGTCTGGGCGCTCACGCCGGAGTCGTCGGAGCCCTCGGAGTCGTCGGAGTCCGCGGCCGCGGCCTGCTCCTCGGCCTCCTTCTTCTCCGCCTCCTCCTTCTTCTCGGCCTCGGCCTTCTCGGCCTTCTCCTGCTCCTTCTTCTCCGCCTCTTCCTTCTTCTCCTCCTCGGACTCCTCGTTGAGGACTTCCTCGGGGATCGGCGAGACGGCGTCCTCGCACTTGTTGTCGGGCTGCTGGAAGGGGTGCGGGGCACCCTCGGTGCCGTTGCCGTCGCCCCACTCGGTGATGTAGTACTCGACGCCGTAGAGGTGGCCGTTGCCGCCGCTGACGGTGTAGTTCGTGTCGTCCCAGGTCTCGCCGGTCAGTTCGGCGAAGGTCTTGCCGTCCATGTCCAGCAGGACGTCGCAGTCGTTGGAGGGGACGCCGGGACCGCGGTCACCGATGAAGAATTCGGCCTTCTTGCCCTCGTAAACGACGTAGCCCTCGGTACCCAGCGGCCAGCTCGGGCTGGAGAAAAGGCCCTTCTGCATGGGCTCGCCGCCTGCGGGCGCGCCCGTGTCACCGTTGATGCCGGAACCGTCGTCCCAGAAGTAGGTCGCGGTGACTTTGCCGTACTGGATGGGAGTTTCGTTGCTCATTGAGTATCTGCCAGGTAGACAACAGGGCCGAGAAGACCTTCGGGCACGTCGCAGCAGTTCACCGGGCATGCTCGGGCACGCCTCGGAAAGGGCGACATGACAGGGCTCTCCCGCCGTGGAAATCGGCGGGTGGGAATCGGAAAGCGCCGATGGACTTCGGCGGTCCGCGGGGCCGGCTCATGGAGCGGGCGGCCCGGATTCCCGGAAAGGGTCTCGATTCCCCTGCGGCTCACAGGCCGGTCAAGGGCTCGGCACCACTTCGTAGAAGACTCATAACGAAGCGATCACGAGGACACTAACCCAGGTTTAAGCAAAGTGCGCAAGGATTCCGGGTAAAATGACGATCCGTGTTCACCCGGGCACGGTCCGGGTCGTTTCCCCGAGGCCTCCGGGAACAGCGGAACCCCCGTCGTGGCAGGGGTTCGGGCCCGCCCGGGGACGGCGGGCGGGCCCTGTCCGTGGCCCTCGTCACGGATTCCCTCCGACACGCCGCGAAGGCCGCCGGACCCCTTACGGGGACCGGTGTACGCGCCGGTAGGTCACGGCGGTCCCGGCCCGGGCGGCGCGGGCGCGCACACGGGCGCGCATCGTCAAGCCAGGGCAATCCGCCCTCTCCGGCAGGGTCACCGGGAGGGCGGGTGTTCCCCTCCCGACGCAAAGAACCCCGGGGGCCGCAACCCCCGGGGCCGTCTCCGGACTCAGGTCACCTGCCCGCGCCGGGCAAAGCGCTCCTCACGCCACTCCCCCGTGCGGACCACCTCGTGCAGGGCCTCGGTCGCGTCCCACACGTCCGTGTACCGCAGGTACAGCGGGGTGAAGCCGAACCGCATCACGTCCGGCGCCCGGAAGTCGCCGATCACACCGCGGGCGATCAGCGCCTGCACGATCGGGTACCCGGCGCCCTCCTCCGGCTCCACCAGGGCGACCTGGCTGCCGCGCCGGGCGTGCTCGGCCGGGGTGACCGAGGAGATGCCGGCCTCCGCCGCCCGGGCCAGGAACAGGTCCGTCATCGCCAGGCTCTTGGCGCGCACCAGGGCGAGGTCGGCCCGGGCCCACACGTCCAGGCTCGCCTCCAGGGCGGCGTCGGCCACCAGGGGCTGCGAGCCGCTGAGGAAGCGCGACACCCCCGGGGCGGGCTCGTAGTCGCCGGTGAAGTCGAAGGGGCGGGCGTGCCCGTGCCAGCCGCTGAGCGGCTGGTCGGCCGCGGCGTGGTGGCGGCGGGCGGCGTACAGGAACGCGGGGGCGCCCGGGCCGGCGTTGAGGTACTTGTAGGTGCAGCCGACCGCGAAGTCGGCCCCGGAGGCGGACAGCTCCACCGGCACCGCCCCGACGCTGTGGCACAGGTCCCAGATCACCAGGGCGCCGTGCTCGTGGGCCAGCCGGGTGATGCCGGGCATGTCGCGCAGGGTGCCGGTGCGGTAGTCCACGTGGCTGAGCAGCAGCACCGCCACGTCCCCGGCGGCCAGTTCGCGCTCCAGGTCCGGGCCGTCGGGGTCCACCCGGCGCTGGACCGCCCCGGCCAGGGAGACGGCGCCCTCGGCGACGTACAGGTCCGTGGGGAAGTTGCCCGCCTCGCCCAGGACGACGGAGCGGTCCGACATGCGCAGCGCGGCGATGACGCACTTGAACAGGTTGGCCGAGGTGCCGTCGCCGACGATCACCTCGTCGGGGTCCGCGCCGACCAGCGGGGCGACCTTGGCGCCCAGGGTGCGGGGCTTGTCCCACCAGCCGGCGTCGTTCCAGCTGCGGATGAGGTCCTGCCCCCACTCCCGCTCGATCATGTCGGCGACCCGGCCCGGGGTGCTGCGCGGCAGCGCGCCCAGCGAGTTGCCGTCCAGGTAGATCACCCCGGCGGGGAGCACGAACTCGTCGCGCAGCGGGGCCAGCGGGTCGGCGGCGTCGAGCGCGGCGCACTCCTGCCGGGTGGTGGGCGTCATCGGGCGTCCTGCTTCCTGCTCATGGTGGTTCGGTGTCACGGGGCCGGGCTCAGATGGTGCTGCGCAGGGACCACAGCTCGGGGAAGACGTCCTTCTCGACGTTGCGGGCCAGCCAGGTGAGGCCGTTGGAGCCGCCGCTGCCGGGCTTGCCGCCCATGGTGCGCTTGACCGCCATGAGGTGCAGGTGGCGCCACCGCGTCACCCGCTCGGCGACGTCCATCAGGGCCTCGGCCAGCAGGTAGAGGTCGTTGCCGGGGTTGTCGTCGGCGTAGACGCGCGCCCACGCCTCCTCCACGCGCGCGTCGGGCGCGTACTCCTGCGTCCAGTCGCGCTCGGCGGCCCCGGCGGGCACCGGCAGGCCGCGCCGGCGCAGGAGGCGCAGCGCGGCGTCGTACAGGCTCGGCCGCTCCAGCAGGTCGCGCAGGTCGGCGGCGACGCCGGCCATGCCCTTGTGCGGGCGGATCATGGGGGCGGACTTGTTGCCGAGCACGAACTCCAGCTTGCGGTAGCCGAAGGACTGGAAGCCCGACGCCTCGCCGAAGGAGTCGCGGAACCGGTTGAACTCGGTGGGGCTCATGTCCCCGAGCAGCTTCCAGGAGTCGTTGAGGACGTCCTGGGCGGCGGTGGCGCGGCGCAGCCAGGCCAGCGCGCCGGGGACGTCGTCGTTCTCCAGGGCGTCGCGGGCCCGCTCCCAGCGCTCCTGGACCAGGACGAACAGCAGCTCCATGATCTGGGTGCCGATGATGAACGCCGTCTCGGCGGGCTCGTCGGTGCGCGGGTTCTGCAGGCGCAGCAGCGTGTCGATCCCGGCGTAGGCGACGTAGGGGGTGTTGCGGTCGAAGGACAGGGTGGGCTGCCCCGCGTTCTCCTGCGCCCGCCGGGCCCGGGCCTCGGCATCGGTGCCCTCGACATCGGCGGGGATGTACGGGCACTGCTGTGCGGACGTCGTGGTGAGCATCGGGAGGACCCCTCGTGTACTGCGCGGAACGTGCTGGGTGCACACGGCGCCGCCCGTGGAACCCCCGTCACGGCGCTGTGTACGTCAGCACACATGATCGAGCAGAAGAGGGGGGAAAGGAATGGACGTTGCACTCCAAAGCAGGACATCAACCTGGTATCCATAACATGTCCGGAAAATCTACTTTTGGATTGCAAAGCATGGCCTCACGAGCGCCCACGGCGCTGGACGGCGTCGACCAGCGGATCCTCGCCGAGCTCCAGCGGGACGGCCGCCTGTCCTTCAACGAGCTGTCCCGCCGCGTCAACCTCTCGGCCCCCGCCGTGGCCGACCGGGTGCGGCGCCTCACCGACCGCGGGGTGATCACCGGCTACCATGCGCACGTGGACCCGGCCGCCGCCGGCCTGCCGGTGACCGCTCTGGTACGCATGCAGTGCTTCGGCGCGCACTGCCTGCTGCGCGAGCCGGGGTCGCTGGAACGGCCCGAGATCCTCCAGGCCCACCGGGTCACCGGCGACGACTGCTGCGTCCTGCTCATCGCGGTGCGCACCATGGAGCACTTCGAGGAGGTCATCGACGGCCTCGCCGCGCACGGCCGCCCCTCCAGCACGATGATCCTGTCCAGCCCGGTGCCCTGGCGCCCGGTCTCAGCCCCGAGGACCCCATGAGCGTGCTCATCGACACCCCCGTCTGGCCCGGCCCCCGCGGCTGGCTGTTCGCGCACCTGGTGAGCGACAGCTCCTACGCCGAACTGCACGACTTCGCCCGTGAGCTGGGCGTGCCCGAGCGGGCCTTCGACCGCGACCACTACGACATCCCCGAGCACCTGCACGCCCGGGCCCTGGCCCTGGGCGCCGAGCACGTGACCGGGAAGGAGCTGGTGACCCGGCTGCGGGCCGCCGGCCTGCGCCGCCCCAGGCTCCGGGCCTAGGCCGCGCCCTTGTGGACCCCCGCTCCGCTCCGGCCCGCCCGTCGAGTGGCGGAAGGTCCTCGACGGGCGCCTCACGCGCTCCGCGGGCCGTCCGGGGACGCCGCCTCGGCGGCCAGCCGGTCCAGTTCGGCGAGCATGTTGGACCGGGCCCTGGCCTCCCAGTGGATGCGGCCGAACTCGGTGTGGAATATCTGCGGGGCGTCCAGCATGCCGCGCAGCACCCGGGAGCGGCCCTCCCGGAACGCCTCCTCGGGCACCCGGCGGTACTCGGCGCGGACCGCCGCCGTGTAGGCCAGGTACTCGTCCGGGGCCCCGGCCAGGACGGACAGGTCGGCGTCGGAGAGCACCTGCCCGTCGGAGTCGTCCGGCCCGGGGGCGTGCTCCCTGGTCATCAGGACCAGCCGGGCCACCTCACCGACCCGCTCGGGGGCCAGGCCCAGCATGGGGAGCAGCTCGCGGGCCAGCCCGGCGCTGCGGTCCTCGTCCAGTCCGGGCTCGGTCTCGTACACGGCGTCGTGGAACCAGACCGCGTAGCGGACCAGGTCGGGCGAGACCGCCTCTTCGGCCAGGATGTCCACGGCCCGCAGCGTCGCCCACAGGTGGGTGAGGGTGTGGTAGCGCCGGTGGGGCTCGCTCCAGCGCGTCAGGAGCTCGCGCCCCACGGCCCGGGCCTGCGGGGAGTCCCCGGCCAGCCGTTCCCAGGAGGCTTCGAGCAGGATCCCCTCCTCCTCGTTGAGCATCCGTGCCCTCCTCCTCGGCCGCCGCCGCGGCCTCCGTCTCCCGTCGCGTCCGCCACAGTCTCCCCTACCCGGGTACCGCGGTTCGAGTCCCGTACCCCGTTCCCGGCCGACGCGCCTCAGCCGTCGGCGGTGAGCCCCGCCTCGTAGGCGAGGATCGCCGCCTGCACGCGGTTGCGCAGCCCCAGCCGGTTGAGGATCGCGCTGACGTAGCTCTTGACGGTGCCCTCCACCAGGAACAGGCGGTCGGCGATGTCGGCGTTGGACAGGCCCGCGCCCACCAGGGCCAGGACCTCCCGCTCCCGCTGGGTCAGCTGCTCGACGCGGGTCCTGGCCGCGGCCTCGCGGGCCGGGCGACCGCCGCCGAAGCGGTCGATCACCTGCCGGGCCACCTGCGGGGACAGGTAGGCGCCGCCGTCGGCGACCGCGTGCACGCCGGTGATCAGCTCGCGCGGGTCGCCCGCCTTGAGCAGGAACCCCGAGGCCCCGTCGCCCAGGGCGCGGGAGATGTAGGCGTCCTCTCCGAAGGTGGTGAGGACGACCACCGCGGTGGACGGGGCCAGCCGGCGCATCTCGGCCGCCGCGGCGAGCCCGTCCAGGCGGGGCATGCGGATGTCGACCAGGGCCACGTCCGGGCGGTGGGAGACCGCCAGGTCCACCGCCTCCCGGCCGTCGGCGGCCTCGGCCACCACCTCGATATCCGGGTCGCTCTGCACGATGGCCCGCACCCCCGCGCGGATCATCGCCTCGTCGTCGGCGATCAGCACCCTGATCACGTGTGCTCTCCTCATGGTCGTCGTCGCGGGCCCGGCGGGCGCGCTCACCGTATCGGTGCCTCGCCCTTGGCGGACAGCCGGCCGTCGGTGAAGCACAGCTGGTAGAACACCTGGTCCTCGTCGAACAGGTCGGCGCTGCTGCGGTAGTAGCTGCACACGGCCCCCTCGGGCACCGCGCCCTCGGCCAGCTCCCGGGCGTCGAACGGCACCGAGAAGGGCGGCAGCGCCTCCTCGACCTCGCTCTGCGGTGTCCCCGGGCGCAGTGCCCCGAACTCCTCCGGTGTGAGGGTGGTCTCCTCCATGCTCGCGGCCATCACCCAGAAGACCAGCGCCGCCAGCCCCGCGACGGCCGCCAGGGGCACCGCCACCAGGGCCATCGACCAGCCGCGGATGCGGCGCCGCGCGGCCCGCTGGAGCCGGTCGATGGCGGTGTCCTCGTCCTCCTCGGCCGCCTCGCCGGGCGGCGCGGCCCCGCCCCGCCGGGGGATGACCGCGCACACCTCCCAGGCCCCGTCCCCGGTGGGGCCCGCGGCGAAGGCCCCGCCGGCCAGCCGGACGCGTTCGCGCAGCCCGATGAGGCCGCGCCCGCCGCCGACCCCGTGCCGCCCCGCCGCCGCCTCCTCGGGGACGGGGTTGACCACCCGCACCTCCAGGCGCTCCCCGTCGCCGGCGATGGAGACCGCCACCTCCGCTCCCGGGGCGTGCCGGGTGGCGTTGGTCAGGGACTCCTGGACGACCCGGTGCACCGCCCGGCCCACCATCGGCGCCAGGGCCGCGGTGTCGATGTCGCGGACCAGGGCGATCCGCATGCCGGAGTCGCGGGCCCGCTCGACGAGGTCGGCGACCCCCTCCCCGGTCGGGGTGACGGGGTCGGGCTCGGCCTCGGTGCGCAGCACCCCGATGATCTCCCGCAGGTGCTCGGTGGCGGTGACCGCGGTGGCGCGCAGTTCGGCGACGGCCTCGCGGTGGCGCTCCCCCAGCCCGGGGTCGACCTCCAGGGCCCCGGCGCGCAGGGCGATCAGGCTGAGCTCGTGCCCCAGGGAGTCGTGCATGTCCTGGGCGATCCGCGAGCGCTCCCGGCTGCGGGCCTGCTCGGCGACGAGCCGGTGCTCGCGGCGGAGCTGGCGGGCGTGCTCCCACCCCGCGGCGGCCAGCTCGGTGTGCTGGCGGCGGTGGGCCCCGAGCAGCCAGGCGGGTCCGGTGTTGACCAGCAGGGTGACGACCGCCACCGCCCACGTGCTCAGCGGGTAGGCGCCCCACAGCAGCGGCAGGGTCCCCAGCACCAGGGCCGCGGCGGCCAGGGCCAGGGCGGGGCGCGTGTCGGGCGAGCGGCGGCCCGCGAGGTAGGAGACACAGGCCAGCAGCAGCCCGCCGCAGAAGAACCAGAACGAGGCGGCCGCGGACACGACCAGGGCGGCCGGGGGGTGGCGGCGGGCGAGCAGGGCGGCGGCCGCCGCCACCGCCACTCCGGTCGCGCCCCGGGCGGCGGCCTCGCCCGCACCGGTCGCGCCCACTGCGAAGACCACCACCGCCTCGCCCGCGAACAGCAGGGCCGCGACCGCCCCCAGGGCCGCATCGCCCAGCGCGGCGGCCCGGGTGGGCGGCCCCGGCAGCGGCCGCACCGCGCGCCGCAGGGCGCGGCGGGCACGGGTCGCTCGGGTCGGGGCGGGTTCTTCCATGCCACCGAAGCTACCGACCGGCACGCCGCCCCCGGTACCCACGAAAGTCAGTTCCGGTACGACCGGCGTTGCCTATCATGGGATGAATTGCGGTCCCCTTCCGTGGTCCCCCTCGTCGCGTCGTGCTGGTACCCGGAAAGCGCCCAGGACGAGCGCGCGGGACGGGAACCACGAAAGGGGCGGACGCATGTCGCCGCTGGAGACGCTGCGCCGGATGCACCACCTGGCCGGATGGCCACTCCTCACGGCGAGCTTCATGGCCCGCCTGCCGATCTCGATGTCCCTCATCGGCCTGCTCACCCTCGTCACCGGGGCGACCGGCAGCGTGGCCGCGGGCGGGGCGGTGACCGGGGCCTTCGCCCTGGGCGAGACCGTCGGCGGGCCCGTCATCGCCCGGTTCGCCGACCGCCACGGCCAGCGCCGCCCCCTGCTGGTGATGTCGCTGGTCGACGCCGTCCTCATCGCGCTGCTCGTGGCCGCCGTCCTGGCGGGGTACGGCCTGCCCGTCCTGGCCGGGCTCGCCGCCCTGGCCGGCCTGTGCCTGCCCCAGGTCGCCCCCATGGCGCGGACCCGGTGGGTGGTGCTCATCCGCCGGCGCGGCGACCGGGGCGTGGAGCGGGAGCGCTCGCTGGCCGCCGCCATGTCGGTGGAGGGCGTGCTCGACGAGGCCGCCTTCGTCCTGGGCCCGGCCCTGGTCGGGGTCCTGACCGTGCTGGTCTCGCCCACCGCCAGCGTGCTGGGCGCCGCCGTGCTCATCGGCGTGTTCGGAACGGTGTTCGCGCTGCACCCCACGGCGCCGCCCGGGTCCGCGCCGGTCCGCGGCCGGGGCGGCCGGATCGCCGTGCCCGCCCTGCTGGTGCTGACCGTGCCCATGTTCTGCCAGGGCCTGTTCTTCGGCGGCATGTCCACGGGGGTCACCGCGTTCGCCGCCGAGTCGGGGTACGGCGACCTGTCAGGGCTGATGTACGCGGTGATGGGCGCCAGCAGCGCCGTGGCGGGCCTGCTGATGGCCTCCCTGCCGGCGGGCTTCACCCTCACCTCCCGCGCGCGGGTCGCGGCCGGGGCGCTGTTCCTGCTCTCCCTGCCGCTGTACCTGCCGCACGGGGCGGCCACCCTGGCCCTGGCCGTGTTCGTCCTGGGCGCCGCGATCGGCCCGCACCTGGTGACCCTGTTCGCGCTGGTGGAGAGGGCCGCCCCGGCCAGCCGCCTGTCGCAGTCGATGGCGATCGTGCTGAGCAGCCTCATCCTGGGCCAGGCGCTGGGCTCGGCGGTGGCCGGGACGCTGGCCGACGCGCACGGCTACCAGGGGGCGTTCGCCCTGGCCACGCTGGGCGGGCTGGTCTCCCTGCTGGTGACCGTGGCGGTCATGCGGACCCGCTGGTACGGGCGCTCCCCCGAGGCCGGGGAGGCCCCCGGATCCGGGGGCGCCGCGGACATACCGCCCCACGGGAGTGATACCGGGAACATCAGGCGTTAAACGAGCGTTAAAAGACGACCTGCAGATCCTGACGACCCTTAGGCTCGGACCTTGTGCTCGGACTCATGACCATCCTCGACTCCCGCCGTTCGAAAGAGGACGACGTGCCACAGCTCACCGGACTGGCCCGCATCACCCTCTCGGTGCGCGACCGCGACGAAAGCGTGGACTTCTACCGCGACGTGCTCGGCTTCAAGGTCAAGTGCCGCCGCGACCACGACGGCACCCTGCGGACCGAGTGCCTGCACCCCGCCTCGGGGCTGCTCCTGGCACTGATCCAGCACCGGAACAACTTCAAGAACCGGTTCGACCGCAGGCACTGCGGCCTGGACCGGCTCACCCTCGGCGTCGCCAACCTCGGCGAGCTGGAGGCGTGGGAGGAGCGGTTCGCCGACAAGGACGTGGACCACCTGCCGATCGTGCACGGCGAGGAGGGCTCCACGCTGCTCTTCTACGACCCCGACGGCACGGAGCTGGCCCTGTTCACCCGCGCCGACCTGGAGGAGGACGCGGGCTGACAGGGCCCGTCCCTCAGCGCTCGCACTCCACCAGCTTCAGGCGCACGTCGCGCTCGGCGAGTTCGTCGACGGCCGAGCGCGGGAGCCGGTCGTCGGTGATGATGAGGTCGAACTGCTCCAGGCTCGCCACCCGGAAGGTGCCGAACTTCCCGTACTTGGTGCTGTCCACGGTGAGCACGCTCTTGGAGGCGATGCGCAGCAGCTGCTGCTTGGCCACCACCTTGGCCTCGGACGGGGTGGTCGACCCGCGCTCGGCGTCCCAGGAGCTGCTGGCGATGAACGCCAGGTCCACGTTGACCTGCTTGAGGAACTCGGCGGTGAAGCGGCCCACCGACGAGTGGTCGGAGTGGGACACCACGCCGCCGGTGTGGATGAGCTCGATGCCCGGGTACTCCATCAGGTGGCCCACGACGTTGAAGTCGCTGGTGATGACGGTGAGCCCGACCTTGTCGGTGAGCATCGGGACCATCTGGAGCGTGGTCGTGCCCGCGTCGAGGTAGATGGTGAAGTTCTCGCGCACCAGGTCGGCCGCGGCCCGCGCGATGGCCCGCTTGGCGGGCACCTCCAGCTGGGCCTTGGCCAGGTAGGACGGCTCGCTCTTGAGCCGCGCGGCGAGCCGCACCCCTCCGGTGACCGACAGGACCTTGCCGTCGTTCTCCAGTGCCTGGATGTCGCGACGGACGGTCATGTGGGACACGGACAGCATCGAGGTGAGCTCGTTGATACTCAGCACATGCCGCTCCTGGAGGAGCTTGAGGATGTGCTCTCGTCGCTGGTCCGGAATCATCGTTCGCCTCACACTCGGGGGCCTGGCCGCTGCGCCGTGCGGTCACGACGCCGTGTAACAAAGTTTCCCAGTTCGCGGCACCGGGGACGGCTGTCCCACGACGTGAGTCCGCTCGCAATCGCGCGGGAACCCCCCGGACACACCGCCGTTCGCGCCCCGGCGGCCGCCCGCCGCAACCGGTTTCGGCGTTTTTCCTGTTTGCCCCACGTGCGCCGGTGGTTTTTGCCACCCTTGACAGCATGACGTTGTCCATCGCACTGCGCGGAGACACCGCACGTTTCCCCGGGAACACGCTCCCGGCCCTGCGCTCAGCCTGGCGCGCCGGGGCCGACCTGGTCAAGATCGACGTCCACCTGACCTCCGACGGGTACCCCGTCCTGGTCGACGAACGCACCGTGGCGACCCCGGGGTCCCCGCCGCGGCCGGTGGCCGAACTGACCCTCGCCGAACTCGCCGGAGCCCGCGACGACGTGGACCGGCGCATCCCGACACTGATGGAGGTCACCGCGGAGTTCACGGGTGACGAGGGGCCGCCCCTGCTGGTGGACTCCGCCACCCCGGAGGCCGCCCTGGCCGCGGACACCCTGCTGCGCGACCGGGTCACCGCCCGGGTCCTGCACACCGGCTCCACCGAGACCCTGGCCGCCCTGCGCGCCCAGAACCCCGACGCCCGCCTCATGATCGCCTGGGACCAGCCGACCCCGCCGTCGGAGTCGGCCCTGCGCGGCCTGCGGCCGACGTACCTGGGGACGCACCACACCCTGATCACGCGGGACTCGATCGGGGAAATGCACCGATTCGGATATTCGGTCGCCGCGTGGACGGTGAACGATTTCACGGAGATGGCGCGTTTGGTCGGAATGGGAGTGGACGCCATCGCCACCGAACGGGTGGACGACCTCGTCCCCCTCACGACCGGCCGCGTCCAGGGGGGAGTGCAGACGACGGGGCAGCTCTGAGCCGCTTCCGCGGCCTCGTGCGCACCGTGGCGCCCCTGGGGAGGAGGCGCCACGGAGGGCATTTCACGCGACATTTCTCGCATGGTTCACATGTGTCACCGAACTTCGCCATTAATCACCGAGTTCTGCGGTTCCGCCCGTTTCGCCGTGCGATCGCGGATATCCTCGAAAGCGATTCACGCAAGGAACCCTGACGCGCGCCGCCGTCCCCTCGACGGTGCGCCCCCGAGCGATGAGACACCGACACATGACGGCCGACATCTCCCCTCACGCGCTCCGCGCGACGGCCCCCGTCCTGGACTGTGCCGCCAGGCTGTTCGCCGAGCACGGCTCCCGAGGCCTGCCCATGTCCGACCTGACCCGCCGCATCTCGGCGGAGACCGGGACGGACCCCGCCTCGCTGCGTCGTGTCTTCCCCACCCGCTTCGACCTGGCCTACGCGGTGGTCCTGCGCGCGGCCCGGGACCGGGTGGAGCGCCAGCTGGCCGCCGACGACCCCGCCGCGGGCGCCGTCGAGCGCATGTCCGCGCTGGTGGTCCGGCACGTGGAGACAGGCTGGCGGCACCGGACCGCCACCGCGCTCGCCCACGAGATCCTGCCGACCCTGCGCGCCATCCACCAGGAGCGCCACCGGGAGATCGGCGCCCTCCACCGCACCTACCGCGAGCACATCCGCCGGATCATCGTCGACGGCGTCCTGGCCGGCGCCTTCCACGTGGACGACCCGGGCCGGGCCGCCGACGAGGTGCTGGACACCTTCGACTCCCTGCTGCACTGGTACCGCCCCGAGGGCGGGCTCAGCCTGGCCGACCTGGGGGCCGTCTACGTGGACCTGGTCATCCACCACCACCTGGGCTGTCCGCGCTGACCTCGTCGGGGGAGCCGCCGTCGGCGCGGGGGCGGCCCATCAGCGCGTCGAGGTCGATCGACTCCGCCAGGGCGCGCAGGCCCGCGTCCCCGGGGTGGATGTGGTCGCCCGAGTCGTAGGCGGGCAGCAGCCGGGTCGGGTCCTGCGGGTCGCGCAGCACCGCGTCGAAGTCCCACACCCCGTCGAACGGCGACGAGGGGTCCTGCGCCCGCGACCGCAGGTGCGCGTTGACCGTCTGGCGGGCGGCCTCCACCTGCGCGGTGCAGCGCGCCTCGCCCGCGCACGGGCCCAGGGTCGCCACGAACACCCGCATCCCGCGCTCGCGGGCCGAGGCCGCCAGGTCCTCCAGCCCCGCGATGACCTGCTCGGGCGGGGTGCCCCAGCGCAGGTCGTTGATCCCGGCGAAGAGGACCAGCGCCTGCGCCCCGTGCTGGCCGAACACGTCGCGGGGCGCGCGGTGGAGCCCGGAGACCCCGGAGGCGTTCACCGAGACCCCCTCGCCCGGGTAGGCGTCGCTCACCACGTGGTTGCCCGTGATGCCCAGGTTGAGGACGCCCGGGTGGGGCAGGTCGGCGCGGGCGTGCAGGCGTGCGCTGAGCACGTCCGGCCAGCGCCTGTGCGCGTCCCGGGTGGAGCGGGCGCCGTCGGTGATGGAGTCGCCGAACGCGACGATCGCCCCGGGCGCGTCCATGACCTCGATACCGGTGAGGAAGGGCCACTGGTAAAGGCGGCCGGTGAACGGGGCGCCGGTGGTGTCCAGGGTGTGGTCGCCGCCGCCCGGCTCTCCGAGGTAGCTCGTGTCCCCCGCCGCGTAGTGCAGCGGCGCGGCGTACACGGGGTCGGGCAGGTAGAGGCTGACCAGGGCGTCGGTCTGCGGCGGCAGCAGCAGGTCGACGGGGTCGCTGTAGACCTGTCCCCCGGCCGGGATGGAGACGTCGGAGCGGCCGCCGAAGGTGAGCGGGACGGCCGAGCCGTGCGTGGCGGCGCCGGTCCCGCGCAGGGCCACCGAGGCGGCGCCGATGGTGACCGGCTCGGCGGCGAACGTGTTGTCCAGGCGGATCCGGACCCGGTGGCCGCCCGTGGTGCTGCGCACGGCCAGGCGGACCGTCTGGTCCTGCCAGGGCCCCACCTCCATGTAGGCCGAGGTGGCCCGGGCCCAGGTCCCGGTCCAGCCGTGGTCGGCCGCGCGGGTCCCGATGGAGAAGACGTGCAGGTCCCCGGGGTCGGTCTCGGGCAGCACCAGGTGGGAGACCTCCCGCCCGGGGTCGGCGGGCACCGAGCGCGCGTACAGGCGCACCGAGCCCAGCACCGTGTCCGCGCCGTCCGTGACACCGGTGTCGTCGGCGTCCGTGTCGGCGTCGTCGGTGTTGGCGTAGGGCAGGACCAGGGCGGCGTCGCCGGCCGGGCCGCTGACCCAGTCCGGGGAGGTGAGGGCGAAGGGCTGCTCGGTGCCGTCGGTGTAGACGATCCGGCCGCTGCCGCCGACGGGGGCGCCGCCCGCGCCGGTGGCCGTGACCAGGAACGTCAGCGACTCGTGGCGGCCGTGCAGGCGTACCTCCTGACCGTCGGCGACCAGGTGGTCCGGGCGCCCGGGCGCGTAGTCGGGGACCTCCAGGGTGGTGCCCAGCAGGGTGATCTCACGCCCGGGCGTCCATCCGGCCAGGGCCAGGGCCTGGGCGGAGAGGCTGTTGCCCGCGCCGTCGAGGTCGACGTCGGCCGTCGAGCCGTCCCGGGAGACGCCGACACGGTCGAGGAGGCTGCTGAACGGGCGGCCCGGGGGCGCGGCCGGCGCCTGCGGGGCGGGCTCGGTGGGCCGGGCGTCCACGTCCCGGGAGACGGTGGCGTGCAGGACGGTCACTAGGGCGGCGCCCACCAGGACGGCGGCGGACGCGCGCAGCAGGCCCCTGTTCCAGGGGCCGGGCCCGCTCTGCCGGGACCCGCGGTGCGCTCCGCGCCCTCGTCGCCGCTCGTCCACACCACACCCCTCACGGTCCGCCGGACACACCCCTGCTAACGATCCGTCCGACGGCGCCGGGTTCGGGATGGTTGGTGAGACGTGGGCCACCACCGGGACGGAGAGGGGGGCCGCCGCCGGGTTCAGGGGCGGGAAGGGCCCGCACGCGCTCCCGCGGGCGGAACGGGGTAGGCCGGGCAGGACTCGAACCCGCGACCCAGGGATTATGAGTCCCCTGCTCTAACCAGCTGAGCTACCGGCCCGCCGTCGTCGACGCACGTCATCCTAACAGGGTGTGTCCGACGTTTCCGAGTCGTGAATGCGCTGCCGCGCAAGGGATGGCGGGCCCCGGGCCGCCGCCGGGGCGCGTTGGGCGCACCTGGGTCGCGGTGTGCGGCGCGGTGCGGTCTAGTGTGGTGTGGTGCGGCGCGCGCCCGGCGACCCCGGCGCCCGGTACCGGCGCCGCTTCGTACCCGTTGGTAACATCGCGGGTCGCACATCGTCGTCAGGAGAGTTCACGCCATGTCCAAAGCACCCGTCAACGTCACCGTCACCGGCGCCGCCGGTCAGATCGGCTACGCCCTGCTGTTCCGGATCGCCTCCGGCCAGCTGCTCGGCGCCGACACCCCGGTGAAGCTGCGTCTGCTGGAGATCCCCCAGGCCGTCAAGGCCGCCGAGGGCACCGCGATGGAGCTCGACGACTGCGCCTTCCCGCTGCTGCAGGGGATCGACATCTTCGACGACCCGCGCCAGGCCTTCGCGGGCGCCAACATCGCCCTGCTCGTGGGCGCCCGCCCCCGCGGCCCGGGCATGGAGCGCGGCGACCTCCTGGAGGCCAACGGCGGCATCTTCAAGCCCCAGGGCGAGGCCATCAACGCCGGCGCCGCCGACGACATCCGCGTCCTGGTGGTCGGCAACCCCGCCAACACCAACGCCCTCATCGCCCAGAGCCACGCCCCGGACGTCCCGGCCGAGCGCTTCACCGCGATGACCCGCCTGGACCACAACCGCGCGCTCACCCAGCTCGCCAAGAAGCTCGACGTGTCGATCAACGACATCAAGAAGCTCACGATCTGGGGCAACCACTCCGCGACCCAGTACCCGGACCTGTTCCGCGCCGAGGTGAACGGCGCCAACGCCGCCGAGGCCGTCAACGACCAGAAGTGGCTCGAGGACGACTTCATCCCGACCGTCGCCAAGCGCGGCGCCGCGATCATCGACGCCCGGGGCGCCTCCTCGGCCGCCTCGGCCGCCAACGCCGCCATCGACCACGTCTACGACTGGGTCAACGGCACCCCCGAGGGCGACTGGACCTCCGCCGCCATCCCGTCCGACGGCTCCTACGGCGTGCCCGAGGGCCTCATCTCCTCCTTCCCCGTCGTCTCGCGCGGTGGCCGGTGGGAGATCGTGCAGGGCCTGGAGATCGACGAGTTCTCCCGCGGCCGCATCGACGCCTCCGTCCAGGAGCTCGTCGAGGAGCGCGACACCGTCAAGAAGCTCGGCCTGGTCTGAGGACCGGCGGGTCCCGGGGGCCGGCCGGCCCCATGAGACCCCGACCGCCGCACGGCGGGCGCGCCCCGGGGCGCGCCCGCCGTCGCCGTGTCCGGCCCCCTACCAGCGCTGGAGCGGGCAGTGGACGGGAGCGGGCAGTATAGAGACCGTGAGTCTCATTGATGCGCTTCCGGCCGAACCCGAACCCGACTCCCTCTACGAGGCGTTCGCCGCCTGGGCCGAGGAGCGGGGCCTCACCCTCTACCCGCACCAGGAGGAGGCGCTCATCGAGGTCGTCTCCGGCTCGAACGTCATCCTCAACACCCCGACCGGCTCCGGCAAGAGCATGGTCGCGACCGGCGCCCTGTTCGCCGCGCTGGCCCGGGACGAGTGCGCGTTCTACACCGCGCCCATCAAGGCCCTGGTGTCGGAGAAGTTCTTCGACCTGTGCAAGATCTTCGGCACCGAGAACGTCGGGATGATGACCGGCGACGCCAGCGTCAACTCCGACGCCCCCATCGTGTGCTGCACCGCCGAGGTGCTCGCCCAGATCGCCCTGGCCGAGGGCGCGGACGCCGACATCAACACGGTCGTCATGGACGAGTTCCACTTCTACGCCGAGCCCGACCGCGGCTGGGCCTGGCAGGTGCCGCTGCTGGAGATGCCGCAGGCGCAGTTCCTGCTGATGTCGGCGACCCTGGGCGACGTCACCCGGTTCGAGGAGGACCTGGAGAAGCGCACCGGGCGGTCCACCGCGGTGGTCACGTCCGCCGAGCGCCCCGTCCCCCTCTACTACGACTACCGGGTCACCCCGCTGCACGAGACCCTGGAGGAGCTGCTCCAGGGCGGCGACGCCCCCGTCTACATCGTCCACTTCACCCAGGCGCAGGCGATCGAGCGGGCGCAGTCGCTCACCAGCATCAACATGTGCACCAAGGAGGAGAAGGCGCAGATCGCCGCGGAGATCGGCGACTTCCGCTTCACCACCCGGTTCGGCCGCAACCTGTCCCGGTACGTGCGCCACGGCATCGGCGTCCACCACGCCGGGATGCTGCCCAAGTACCGGCGGCTGGTCGAGCGGCTGGCCCAGCGCGGGCTGCTCAAGGTCATCTGCGGCACCGACACCCTGGGGGTGGGCGTCAACGTGCCCATCCGCACCGTGATGTTCACCGCGCTGAGCAAGTACGACGGGGTGCGGGTGCGGCGGCTGCGGGCCCGGGAGTTCCACCAGATCGCCGGGCGGGCGGGCCGCGCCGGGTTCGACACCGTCGGCAACGTGGTGGCGCTGGCGCCCGAGCACGTCATCGAGAACGAGAAGGCCCTGGCCAAGGCCGGGGAGGACCCCAAGAAGCGGCGCAAGGTGGTGCGCAAGAAGGCGCCCGAGGGCTTCGTGTCGTGGGACAAGGCCACGTTCGAGAAGCTCATCGAGGCCGAGCCCGAGCCGCTGACCTCCCGGTTCCGGGTGAGCAACGCGATGCTGCTGAGCGTCATCGCCCGCCCCGGCAACTGCTTCACCGCCATGAAGCACCTGCTGACCGAGAACCACGACGACCGCAAGGCCCAGCGCAGGCACATCCACGAGGCGATCGCCATCTACCGGTCGCTGCTGGACGGCGGGATCGTGGAGACCCTGCCCGAGCCGGACGGGCAGGGCCGCACCGCCCGGCTCACCGTGGACCTCCAGTCCGACTTCGCGCTCAACCAGCCGCTGTCCACGTTCGCGCTGGCGGCGCTGGAGCTGCTGGACCGCGAGTCGCCGTCCTACGCCCTGGACGTGCTGAGCGTGGTGGAGTCCACCCTGGACGACCCCCGGCAGATCCTGGGCGCCCAGCTCAACAAGGCGCGCGGCGAGGCCGTGCAGCGGATGAAGGAGGACGGCGTCGAGTACGAGGAGCGCATGGAGCTCCTGGAGGACGTCGACTACCCCAAGCCGCTGGAGGAGCTGCTCTCCCACGCCTACGACACCTACCGGCGCGGCCACCCGTGGGTGGGCGACCACCCGCTGCGGCCCAAGAGCGTGGCCCGCGACATGTACGAGCGGGCGATGACCTTCACGGAGTACGTGGGCCACTACGAGCTGGCGCGCTCGGAGGGCCTGGTGCTGCGGTACCTGGCGGGCGCCTACAAGGCCCTGGACCAGACGGTGCCCGACGACGCCAAGACCGAGGAGCTGCACGACATCATCGCGTGGCTGGGCGAGCTGGTGCGGCAGGTGGACTCCAGCCTCCTGGACGAGTGGGAGCAGCTGACCAACCCGCAGCAGGAGGTGCCGCAGGAGCAGGTGCCCGAGGAGCGGGTGCGCCCCGTCACCGCCAACCCGCGCGCCTTCCGGGTGCTGGTCCGCAACGAGCTGTTCCGCCGGGTGGAGCTGGCCGCCCGCCGCCGCTACCAGGAGCTGGGCTCCCTGGAGGACGCGGGCGAGTGGGACGCCCAGGCCTGGCAGGAGGCCCTGGAGGAGTACTACGACGAGCACGACTCCATCGGCACCGGCCCCGACGCCCGCGGCCCCAAGATGCTCCTCATCGAGGAGGAGGACGGGCTGTGGCGGGTGCGGCAGATCCTCGCCGACCCGGCCGGGGACCACGACTGGGGCATCTCCGCCGAGGTGGACCTGGCGTCCTCCGACGCCGAGGGGCGCGCCGTCGTCCACATCGCGGACGTGAACCGGCTCTGATCCGCAGGGCCCGCGCGCGCCGGACGGGCCGCGCGGGCCGGCTCAGCCGAGCAGGTGGGCGTTGACCTCGCGGACCCCGTCCGCGAGGTCGGGGCGCTCCAGCACCGTGCGGCCGGCGGCGCGCAGGCGCTCGGCGCCCACGCAGTCGACGAATACCGACGGCTCGCGCCAGGCGAAGACCACCCGCGGGACCGGGGTGGTGAGGATGAGCGACGCGCACGGCAGCGGGCGTGAGGAGCGGGAGCTGCACGGCTCCAGCGACGAGTACAGGGTGGCCCCGGCCAGGCGGGGGTCGTCCGGCCCGACGTCGCGCAGGGCCGCCTCCTCGGCGTGGTCGTGGGGGTCGTCGCGGCGCGAGTAGCCCTCGCCGAGCACCGTGCCGTCGGCGGCCACGACCACGCAGCCGACGGAGAACGCGGTGTCCGAGGGCGGGCACAGCCGGGACAGGTCGACGGTGCGGCGCAGCCAGTGGGCGTCCGCGTCGCCCGCGGCGGGCGCGGGCCCGGCGCTCACGCGGCACCCTCCGCGTCGAGGCGGTAGCGCAGGACCGCGATGTCGCCGACCGCACGGGCCTCCACCAGGCGCATCGGCGCGGCCGGGGTGGCCGTGAAGGCCCCCGGGTGAACGAAGGACGGGGCGTCGGCCTCGCCCACGAAGAACGGGGCGACGGCCAGCCTCAGCTCGTCGACCAGCCCGGAGGTGAGGAACAGGGTGTGGATGCGGCCGCCGCCCTCCACCAGCAGCCGCCGCACCCCGCGGGCCGCCAGGTCGGCCTGGATCGCCTCCACGGTGGGCGGGTCCCCGGCGTCCACCACGTCGACCGGGGGCAGGCCGCCGGGGCGGCCCGCGAACCGGTCCCGGGCGCGCCCGACCCCGTCGCCGCCGGTGTAGACGACCGCTCCGGCGTCCCCCGTGGTGAAGAGCCGCGCGCCGGGGTCGAGGTCCCCGGTGCGGGTGACGACGGCCTTGAGCAGGTTCTCGGTCAGCCCCCGCTCCCGGCGGCGGGCGCGCAGCCGCTCGGAGCGGACCAGCAGCCGGGGGTCGTCGTTGCGCAGGGTGCCGGCGCCGACGAGGATCGCGTCGCACTGCGCGCGCAGTTCGTCGATCTCGGCGAAGTCGGCCTCGTTGGACAGGCGCAGCCGCTCGGGACCGGTGTCGTCGATGCGCCCGTCGACGGACACGGCGCAGCTGAGGATGGTGTGGGGACGGTCCATGGGCCCAGGCTAGCGGCGTCCGCGCGGCGGGTGCGCCCGGTCGGCGCGCGGTATTCGCCGGCGCTCGGGACCTTGTGCCATTTCGGCGGCCGAAACCGATTGTCGCAGGCCGTGGGCGCGCTCTCGAATTTCTCTCCGCGTCGGCCGGGATATGGGACAACGACCGATATTCGTGTTCGGAGGGGCCGCGGCGGTCCACGGGGGCGCCCGCCCCGGGGGTACCACATGCGTCACCTCAGCCCCACCGGGCTCCACTCGGAACCGGAAGATGCTTCGTGGCAAGGCTTCTCGCGCTCCGCGAGCACGGAACCCGATTCCTCGCATAATTGGACATCGGTCATATAAGTGCCACTAACCCCAAGGTGGTCGCAACCTGCCCCGGAGACCACGACAAGGGCGTACGTCCCGCTGTTTTTTACGACCGGTGTCCCCGACTCGGTTAACAACCGAGCCAACGATGAATAGAATCCTCCTGTCGGCCACACTTCCCCACCTCAGACAAGAGGACGGCGATGTCGCGATTCACCTCCCCCGATTTCCTGAGGCAGGCGGGGACCCGTCAGGAGCACGCCAATCCCCCACCCGCCGTCGACCTCACCCGGCCGAGCCTGGCCCGGTTGCACTCCTTCCACCTCAAGGGCAAGGACCACTTCGAGGTGGACCGCGACCTCGCGGTCGCCGCCGAGCAGGCCGCCCCGGGCTTCCAGGACCTGGTCCTGGGCGAGCGGGCGTTCCTCCAGCGCGCGGCGCGCCACCTCCACGAGGATGCGGGCATCGACCAGTTCGTGCAGTTCGGCGCCGGACTGCCCGCCCCCGGGGACCCGCACGAGATCCTCCCGCGGGCCCGGGTCGTGTACGCCACCGACGACCTCATGGTGCTGGCCCACCACCGGGCGCTGGTCCGCGAGGACCGCGCCGCCGCCGTGGAGGGGGGCCCGACCCGCCCGGCCGACCTGTTCGCCGACCCCGTCCTGCGCGACCTCATCGACCTGGACCGCCCGGTGGGCGTGCTCATGGCGGGCGCCCTCTCGCACGTGGCCGACGTCGACACCCCGGGCGCGCACATGGCCGCCCTGCGCGGGCTGCTGCCCGCCGGCAGCCACCTGGTGTTCAGCCACTACCACCGGCCGGACGCGGCGGTCTTCCCCAAGGACGCCAACCGGGCCGAGCAGCTCCAGAACGTCTTCCGCCGCCACCTCAACTCCGGCTACTGGCGCACGCGCGAGGAGATCCTCGGCCTGCTCGACGGCTGGGAGATCCTCAGCCCCGGCCTGCTGGAGGTGCAGCGCTGGCGGACCCTGCCGGTGGCCCCGCCCGTCCCGGGCAGCTACCAGATGCCCCAGCGCAACCGCCGCCTGCTCTACGGCGCCGCCGCCCGCGTCTGAGCCGCCGGGCCGCACCCGCGGCTCGGCCTGCACCTCTCCGACGGCCGCCGCACGACAGCGCCGTCACGCCGTCCGACACACGCGAAAGGGCCCCTCTCACCCGAGAGGGGCCCTTCGTCATGGCTCCCGCGATTGGACTCGAACCAATAACCTGCCGGTTAACAGCCGGCTGCTCTGCCAATTGAGCTACGCGGGATCGCGTGTCGGGAACAGCCTAGCGCCCCCGCCGAGGGAGGCGCCAACGGTTTTCCCCTGCTCCCGCGATTGGACTCGAACCAATAACCTGCCGGTTAACAGCCGGCTGCTCTGCCAATTGAGCTACGCGGGATCGCGTTCACCAGGGGCCCTGCGGGCCGTGGCGACACCAATAGACTAGCGCCCTTCCGGAGTACTCGTGACCGGTGTCGGCCCGTGTGGGCGCCACCACGACAGGGTAACGTGCGAGACACGGAACACCACGACCGTCTCCGAGGCCTGAAGAGGGTACCCATGCGCTACCGGATCACTTTCGTCGCCGGACTCGCCATCGGCTACGTCCTGGGCGCCAAGGCCGGCAGGGCCCGTTACGAACAGATCGTCCGCACCGCCCGCAAGGCGGCCGACAGCCCCGTCGTCCAGGAGGTCGCCGGACTGGTCGGCGCCCAGGTGAGCAGTGCGGGCCGCACCGTGTACGACAAGACCGTCGCCAAGATGCCGATCACCTCGGTACGCGACTTCCTCGCCCGGCCCACCGAGGAGGAGATCGACCTCATCGAGTGGGAGACCGTCAACGGGGAGCCCCCGAGGCGCAACGGCGCCAACGGCCACAACGGCTCCGCGGAGCACTAGATGGGCCTGCTGGGCCGGGGCGTCCCGGCCGCCGTGCGCTCCCGGCTGGAGCGGGGCGAGCGCGTGCTCGCGCACGCTCCCGTCTCCACCGGGGGCGGCGCGGTGCTGGCGGCCACCACCCGCGCCCTGCACCTGCCCGACGGCCGCACCGTGCCGTGGCAGGACATCGACCGGGCCCGCTGGTCGCGCGAGGAGTTCTCCTTCGTCGAGGAGGGCAGCGGCGAGCACACCGTCGCCCTGCGCGACGCGGTGGACTACCGGTCGCTGGCCGAGGCGGTCTCCGAGCGGGTCACCGCCACCATCCTGGTGAACCGGTTCGTCCCCTTCCCCCGCCCCGACTCCACCACGGGCTTCCGCCTGGTGGCCCGGCGCAGCCCCGGCGGCAGCGACGCCTCCTGGCGCATCCACCTGGGCGAGGGCCTGGACGAGAAGGACCCCCGCCTGCCGGACGCGGTCTCCCGCGCCCTGGACCTCCTGCACGACCAGATGGGCGTCTAGGACCCGCTCATCGGACGCCCCGCTCCGCCGGGCAAGGCGGCCGGGCTGCGGCCGCAGGACGTCCGTCGGGGGCAGTGGCGGGCGACGCTCGGGCCGCAGGGCAGCGGAGGTTCTCAGAACACCGTCTAGATCGTTGATGGGAAATCCCTGAACCCGCTGCGCGCATGGCGAAGGGCGTCGAGGATCAGAGTGTGACCAATGACCTTGACGCCCTTCTGACAGCACTCTACGTCCATCTCGACGACCATGTGCTCCCTTCGGCGAACCAGCGCCGCGGCCCGGGCCGCCCCCGAAAGCTCACCGACGCCGAACTCGTCTGTGTCGCCCTGGCCCAGGTCCTGCTCAGGTGTGACTCCGAACGCCACTGGATGCGGGCGGCACCGGCCCGGATCGGGCACCTGTTCCCCCGCCTGCCCGGCCAGTCCGAGTACAACCGCCACCTGCGCGATGCGGCCCCGGTCCTGCTCAAGGCCGCGATGTGGCTGGCCCGCTCCGTCCCGACCTGGTGGGAGAACCTGCGGTTGATGGACGGCACCCCGGTGCGGTGCGGGGCCTCTCGCGTGACGGTGGACCGCTCCGGCCCGGGCGAGGTGGCCGGGTACGGGCGGGACGTGTCCCACCACGCCTTCTACTGGGGTGCCAAGCTCGTGCTCATCACCACCGCGGAGGGGTCGGTGTGCGCGTTCTCCCTGGCCCACCCCAAGGAGTTGGACGAACGCAAACAGGCACTGCACCTGCTGCACGTCCGACCGTGCGCTCCGGGGCCGGCGGTGATCGTGTGCGACAAGGGCTTCGCCGGGGTCGGTATCGAGACGGCGGCCGCCGGGTTGGGGTTTGCCCTGGTGCGTCCGGCGCTCAAGGGCGAATCCGTCGAGGGCCGGTTCCCGGGCTGGTTGCGTCAGAGGATCGAGGCCGTCATCTGGACGTTGAAGAACCAGCTCGGCCTGGAGCGCCACCAGGCTCGCACCAGTGAGGGGCTGTGGGCGCGGGTGTGCCAGCGCATCTGCGCGCTCAACGCCGCGATCTGGCACAACTGGCTGGTGGGTGCCCCGGTCAAGCGGTCGTTGATCGCCTACGACCACTGACCAGGACACATTTCCCCATCAACGATCTAGGGCCGGTCCCCGCGCGCGTCCAGGCCGCGGGCGAGGAGCTCGGCCAGGTGCAGCGGGCGGCGCCCGGCGCCCTGGAGGATCTGGGTGCGGCAGCTGTAGCCGTCGGCGAGGACGAGGGTGTCGGCGCCGGCCGCGCGCACGCGGGGCAGCAGCTCGCGCTCGCCGATGGCGGCCGAGACCTCGTAGTGGCCCTCGGTGAACCCGAAGTCCCCCGCCAGCCCGCAGCAGCCCGCGTCCAGCACCTCCCCGTCCACGCCCGCCCGGGCGATCAGCTCGCGGTCGGCGTCGAAGCCCAGCACCGCGTGCTGGTGGCAGTGCACCTGGGCCAGGGCGGCCGCCGGGATCCGCGGCGGGCGCCAGTCCGGGGCGTGCTCGGCGAGGAAGCCGGCCAGGGTGTGCACCGCCGCGGCCACCCGCTCGCTCTCCGGGCCGGGCACCAGCTCCACCAGGTCGTGGCGCAGCGCCGCGGTGCAGCTGGGTTCGAGCCCCACCACCGGCAGCCCCTCCTCCACCAGCGGCCCCAGCGCGCGCAGGGCGCGGCGCATCACGGCGCGGGCCGTGCCGAGCTGTCCGGTGGACACCCAGGTCAGCCCGCAGCACACCGGCCCCCGCGGCAGGACCACGGTGAACCCGGCGTCCTCCAGCACCCGGACCGCCGCCGCCGGGATCCCCGGGTCCATGTGCTCACCGAAGGTGTCGGGCCACAGCACCACGCGCGGCCCGCCGGTGCGCGCCCGCCCGCGGGCGGCGCGGCGCCGGAACGCCCGGGTGAACGTGGTGCGCGCGAACCCCGGCAGGTCGCGTTCGGCCGCCACCCCCGCCAGCCGCTTGGCCAGCCGGGAGACCCCCGACAGCCGCAGCGCCCGGTCCAGCTCGGCCGGGGCCAGCGCCGCCAGCCGGGCCCAGACCGGCAGCCACCCCATCGAGTAGTGCGCCGCCGGGCGCACCCGCCCCCGGTAGTGGCGGTCCAGGAACTCCGCCTTGTAGGCGGCCATGTCCACGTTGACCGGGCAGTCGCTCAGGCAGCCCTTGCAGGACAGGCACAGGTCCAGGCTCTCGCGCACCTCCTCGGAGGCCCAGCCGTCGGTGACCACCTCCCCCACCGCCATCTCGAACAGCAGGTGGGCCCGGCCCCGGGTGGAGTGCCGCTCCTCCCGGGTGACCTGGTAGCTGGGGCACATGACCCCCGGGCCGTCGTGCCTGCGGCACTTGCCCACCCCCGAGCAGCGCCGCAGCGCCCGCGCCGGGTCGCCGCGGTCGTCCCGGTAGGCCAGCGTCGCCTCGTCGAGCAGGGGCAGCGGGCGCGCCGCCAGCCGGACGTCGGCGTCCACCGGGGCCGGGTCGACGATCACCCCGGGGTTCATCACCCCGGCCGGGTCGAAGAGCCGCTTGAAGTCGGCGAAGGCCCGCAGCAGCCCCGGCGGGTACATGCGGGCGAGCAGGCCCGAGCGGGCCCGGCCGTCGCCGTGCTCGCCCGACAGCGAGCCGCCGTGCGCCACGACCAGGTCGGCGGCCTCCTCCAGGAACCCCCGGTAGGCGGTGCGGCCCTCCTCCGTGGTGAGCTCGAAGTCGATGCGCACGTGCAGGCAGCCGTCGCCGAAGTGCCCGTAGACCACCCCGTACCGGCCGTGCCGCTCCATGAGGGCGTCGAAGTCGCGCAGGTACCCGGCCAGGTTCTCCGGGGGCACGGCCGCGTCCTCCCAGCCCGACCAGGCGTCCTCCCCGGCGGGCGTGCGCTGGGTGAGCCCGGCCCCCTCCTCCCGGATCCGCCACAGGGCGCGCTGATGGGCCGGGTCGGACACCACGAGGGAATCGGCCGGGCGGGTGGCGACGGGCAGCGCGGCGAGCATGTCCCGGGCGGCCCGCCCGGCGTCCTCGGGGTCGGCCCCCGCGACCTCCACCAGCAGCCAGGCGCCGCCCTCGGGCAGGGCCACCCGGGTGGTGCCGGGCCGCCCGTCCAGGACGTCGACCATCCGGCGGTTGATGCCCTCGACGGTGAGCGGGGCGTGCCCGAGCAGGTCGGGGACGGCGTCGGCGGCGGCCGGGGCGTCGGGGTAGCCCAGCACGGCCAGCGCCCGGGCCCGGGGCGCCTCCACCAGCCGGACGGTGGCGCGCAGCACGAAGACACAGGTGCCCTCGGTTCCGACCAGGGCGGCGGCGACGTTGCGCCCCTTCTCCGGCAGCAGCCGGTCCAGCGAGTAGCCCGAGACCCGGCGGCGGAACGCGGGCATGGCGGTGCGCAGCTCGGCCCGGTGCTCCTCGGCGAGGCGGGCCAGCCCCCGGTACACCTCGCCCTCCCGGCCGGGACGGCGGGCCAGCTCCTCGAACTCCCCGGCGCCGTGCCGGGAGCCGACGGTCATCCGGGTGCCGTCGGGGAGCAGCACCTCCAGGGAGACGATGTTGTCGGCCGTGGTGCCCCAGGCCACCGAGTGGGAGCCGCAGGAGTTGTTGCCGACCATCCCGCCGACGGTGCAGCGGCTGTGCGTGGCGGGGTCGGGTGCGAAGGTCAGGCCGTACCCGGCGGTGGCCGCCCGCAGCTCGTCCAGGACCACCCCCGGCTGGACGGTGGCCGTGCGGGCGACCGGGTCGATGTCCTCGATGGCGGTGAGGTGGCGTGAGGTGTCGACGACCACGCCCGGGCCGATGGCGTTGCCCGCGATGGAGGTGCCGCCGCCGCGCGGGGTGACGGGCACGCCGTGGGCGGCGCAGACCCGGACGGCCGCCGCGCAGTCCTCGACCGTGGCGGGCAGCACCACCCCCAGCGGGACCACCCGGTAGTTGGAGGCGTCGGAGGTGTACAGGGCGCGGGTGCCGGGGTCGAAGGCGACGGTCCCCCGGACGGCCTCCTCCAGGTCCCGGCGCAGGGACTCGGTGTCGGCGGACGGGGCGGGCTGCGGGGTCTGCTGCGGGTCGGCCATGGCGCCAGGGTGGCCCCCCGACCGCACGGGGCGCAACCGCGCCGCGCGCTCAGCGCAGGGCCTCGTCCATGGCGCGCACGAGGTCGCCGGTCGGGTCCATGTCCAGGTTCCACACCATGAGGCCGCCCAGGCCGCGGCCCAGCACGTAGTCCCCCTTGATCGCGATGACGGCCGGGTCGTCGTAGGCCCACCACTGGTCGCCCGCCCGCACCGCGAAGGCGCCCGCCTCCTCGTCCAGGTACCGCTCCCCCTCCAGCTCCTCCAGCTCGGAGAACGCCATGGTCGGGCCGTCGTAGGCGTCGTCGGCCGGCCGGGCCGGGAGGCCCAGCCCGTCGCCGGAGCCCTCCACGCCCTGCCAGCCGCGGCCGAAGGCGGGGATGCCCAGCACCAGCTTCTCCGGCGGCGCCCCCAGGTCGACGAACCGGGTCACCGCGGCGTCGGCGCTGTTGGCGTCGGGGTCCGCCGCGGGCGGGTAGAGGTTGGAGTGGTAGGCGGTGACCTCGCTCCAGGGGCCGGAGAAGTCGTAGCCCTGCACGGTGGCGAAGTCCAGGTGGTCGAAGATCTCCGGGTCGTAGGCCCCGGCCTGGTCCGGGGCGCCCGACAGCGACGCCGACAGGGTGTACTCGCGGCCGGTCTCCTCCGACAGGGCGTCGAGCTGGCGGCGGAACTCGGCGACCAGCAGCGTGAAGTTGGCGGCGTCGCCGGGGTCCTCGACGTTGTGCGGGTTGCCGGCGCCGCCCGGCCACTCCCAGTCCAGGTCGATGCCGTCGAAGATCCCCGCGGCCGCCCCCTCCCCGCCCTGGGGCTCGCCCCCGCGCACCGGCAGGTTCCCCCGCAGCCACAGGTCCACGCAGGAGGACACGAACGCCCGGCGGGACTCCTCGGTGCGGGCGGCGGTGGAGAAGTGCCGCGACCAGTTCCAGCCGCCCAGGGACAGGCTGGCCCGCAGGTCGGGGTACTCGCCCTGGAGCAGGCGCAGCTGGTACAGGCTCCCGGCCAGTTCCTGCTCGTACTCGTCGGCCTCGCCGCTCACGCTCTCGCGCGCGGAGTAGCGGCGCTGGTACAGCTCCCAGGACTGCTCGTGGCCGCCGGGGACGTGGCACAGGCCGTCCTCGGAGATGTCGCCGAAGGCCCACATGAGGCGGTCCAGGCGGGCGGGGGCCCCGCTGTCGGCCAGGTTCCCGACGGTGAAGTCGCGGTTGGCCACGTTCCAGTCCGCGAAGTAGCCGATGCGCAGGGGCCGGTTGCCGTTGGCGATGACGAAGACCCCCGTGATCAGGAGCGCGGCCGCGAGGGCCGCGCCCAGGGCGAGCAGGCGCCGCCGGCCCGGGCGGGCGTTCCGGCGCCGGTGGCTCCGTGGCGGTGTGGCTTTCACCCTTCCGACCGTAGGGGCACCGGGTCACGAAACCCGCCGGTTCGGCCCGCATCGGCCACATCAGGCCGCGCGGGCGCCCGCGGGAACCCCTCCCCGCCCCCGGCCGTTGTAGGCCCGGGCGCCCGGCGGGACCCGGGGAGCGCGCTACAGGAAGTCCCGCAGGGTGCCGGCCCGGGAGGGGTGGCGGAGCTTGGCCAGGGTCTTGGCCTCGATCTGGCGGATCCGCTCGCGGGTCACCCCGAACTCGCGGCCGACCTCCTCCAGCGTGTGCGGGTGGCCGTCGGCCATGCCGAAGCGCAGGCGCAGGATGCGCTGTTCGCGGTCGGACAGCCCGGCCAGGATCTCGGTCAGGTGCTGCTGGAGCAGCGTGAAGGCGGCGGCCTCCACCGGGACGACGGCGTCGGAGTCCTCGATGAAGTCGCCGAAGTCGGCCTCCTCGTCGCCGATCGGCGCCTGGAGGGAGACGGGTTCGCGGGCGATCCGCTGGATCTCCAGGACCCTCTCGCCGCCGAACCCGGCGGCGTGGGAGATCTCCTGGATATTGGGCTCGCGGCCCAACTGCTGGTGCAGCTGGTGCTGCACCCGGACGAGTTTGTTGATGGTCTCGACCATGTGCACCGGAATACGGATCGTGCGCGCCTGGTCGGCGATCGCGCGGGTGATCGCCTGGCGAATCCACCAGGTGGCGTAGGTGGAGAATTTGAAGCCTTTGGTGTAATCGAACTTCTCCACCGCGCGAATCAGTCCGAGGTTGCCCTCCTGGATGAGGTCGAGGAAAAGCAGACCCCGCCCCATATAACGTTTGGCGATCGACACCACCAGCCGGAGATTTGCCTCTATGAGTGCTCGCTTGGCCTTTTTGCCCGCTTCTATGATCGCGTCGAGTTCGTCCCCCGTGCGCACTCCTTCGACCGGTTCGCACCGTTGCGCGTACAGGCCGGCCTCGACCGCCTTGGCCAGCTCCACCTCCTCCTCGGCGGAGAGCAGCGGGACCCGGCCGATCTCGCGCAGGTAGAGCCGTACCAGATCCGACCCCGAGCGCCGTCCCGGGTCGGGGACGAGGGGCGTCTCCTCGCCGTCGGACACCTCCACCCCGGCCCGGGCCAGCAGGGCGACCGCCTCGTCCAGGGAGTCGGGGGGCGCGTCCAGGCGTTCCAGGACCGACGCGACCTCGCCGCGGCTGACCGTTCCCCGGCCCGCGTCGGGGAGCAGCCGCACCACCTGACGAATGGGCGGAATTTCATTGGTCACAACCGTGGGAGCCACCACACCATTGTGCACGTCCGCCCGCCGCCGACGGGAGGAGCATTATTGTCACCTTCGTGCTACATGCCCCCGGCGAGCTCCTCCTGAAGGGCGCGTTTGTGCTGTTGGAGGGCCATGAGCTCGGTCAGCAGCCGCTGCTGTTCCCCGGCGTCCCCGGAGCCGCCCAGACGCGACAACTCCGACTGGAGGTTTGACTCGCGGCGATTGATGGAATGAGTCCTGACTGTGCCCAGAATTTGCCGGGCGGAATGCTCGTCGAGTTCTCCGTACAACTCGAGTTGTTCCACCGCCAAACGGGTCACGAAATCGCGCTGCGCCTCCGTGGGGGCCGCCTCGCGCAGCCGCGCCGCCCAGGACGCGGGGTCCCCCGCCGCGGCCACCCCGCCCTGCCCGGCGATGAGCGCCAGCATCGCCCGGTGCTGGGGGACGGTGAAGTCCTCGGCGGTGAAGGAGTCGAACCCGGCGGCCAGGCCGGGGAACTGCACGGCCACCTTCAGCGCCAGGCGCTCCCGCTGCAGGGACGGGTCGCCCAGGTCGTAGGGCGCCTCCCGGGCGTCGGGGGTGGGCACCGGGCCCGCGGCGGGGGCCGGCGCGGACCGGGCGCCCCGGGCCGTGGCCCGGCGGATGTGCTGGTTGACCCGGTTGAGCACGAAGGCCTCGTCCAGGGTGCCCAGCCAGCGGTCCAGGTTCTTGCCGTAGAACCGGCGCACCCCGTGGTCGCGGATGCTCGCCACCACGGGGGCGGCGGCGTCCAGGGCGGCGATGCGCCCCTCGGGGGCGGAGAGGTCGTACTCCTCGATGACCTTGCGGATCATGAACTCGTACAGCGGCAGCGGGTGGTCGACCAGGTCGACCACCGCCTGGTCGCCGTGGTGCAGGCGCAGGTCGCAGGGGTCCAGGCCGTCGGGCTGGACGGCCACGAACGTCTCGGAGGCGAACCCGTGCTCCTCGGCGAAGGCGCGCACCGCGGCCTTCTGCCCGGCGGCGTCGCCGTCGAAGGTGAACACGACCTTCCCGCCCTGGTTGCTGCGGCCCAACAGCATCCGGCGCAGGATCTTCAGGTGGTCCTCGCCGAACGCGGTGCCGCAGGTGGCCACGGCGGTGGTCACCCCGGCCAGGTGGCAGGCCATGACGTCGGTGTAGCCCTCGACGATGACGGCCTGGTTGCGCGCGGAGATGTCCCGCTTGGCCAGGTCCAGCCCGTACAGCAGGCGGCTCTTGTGGAAGACGGGGCTCTCGGGGGAGTTGAGGTACTTGGGCCCGTCCTCGGCGGGGTCGAGCTTGCGGGCGCCGAACCCGACCACCTCGCCGGTCACCTCCCGCACCGGCCACAGCAGTCGGTTGCGGAACCGGTCGTAGGCGCCGCGCCGCCCCTGGGCGGCCAGCCCCCCGGAGATCAGCTCGGCGTCGGTGAACCCCTTGCGGCGCAGGTGCGAGGTGAGGTTCTCCCACCCGGCGGGCGCGTACCCGAGCCCGAAGTGCTCGGCGTGCGCCCGGTTGAACCCGCGCTCGCTCAGGAAGCGGCGGGCCTCCACCGCCCCGGGCGAGAGCAGCTGCTCGGCGTAGAACTCCGCCGCGGCCCGGTGCGCGTCCAGCAGCCGCTGCCGCTTGCCCTCGTCCCGCCGCGTCGAGCGCCCCCCGCTCTCCTCGTACCGCAGCGTCACGCCGATCTGCCGGGCCAGCGACTCGACCGCCTCCGCGAAGGCCAGCCCCTCGATCTTCTGCACGAACGAGATCGCGTCCCCGCCCTCCCCACAGCCGAAGCAGTAGTACAAATTTTTGGAGGGGGTGACGTTGAAGGAGGGGGACTTCTCGTCGTGGAAGGGGCACAGGCCCTTCAGCGAGCCGCCGCCCGCGTTGCGGAGCTGGAGGTACTCGCCGATCACGTCCGCGATGGGGGTGCGCTCGCGCACCAGGGCGATGTCTTCGTCTTTGATCCGGCCTGCCACGCCTCCCAGGGTAGTTCTCACCCGGGACGGTCCGGTCGGCGGTCCGCGGTCGGGGCTTCCCGTGGAGGCCACCCCGCGTCCACCTCACCGTGGGGTGGGGGACGACTGCGGCGGGCATGATGGGCAACCCCCTTTTCTCCACGTACCAGGAGGAACCGCACGGTGAGCCCCATCCCCCTCCCCTCCGGCCGGCGCGCACGGCTGCTGCTCGGGGCGGCGAGCGCGGTCGTGGTGGCCCTGGTCGTCGCCATCGGAGCGGTGCTGGTCGACCGGTTCGCCGGCGGCACCACCGTGGTCGAGGGCGTCGTCGGGTCCGAGAAGGTCGACTTCTTCCGCGACGAGGAGGTCGTGGCCCGGCTGGCCGAGCTGGGCTACGAGGTGCGGGTGCGCCCGCGCGGCTCGCGCCTGATGGCCCAGGACACCGAGGGCTCCGACTTCGTCTCCCCCGGCTCGGACACCGCCGCCGACCACATTCGCCGCCTGCACGGCGTCTCCACCGAGCACCGGCTGTTCAGCACGCCGATGGTGCTGCTCTCCTACGAGCCGCTCGCGGAGGCGCTGCGCGAGGCCGGGGTCGCCCGCAGGTCCGAGGAGGACGGCACCTGGTCGTTCGACGTGGCCGCCTACCTGGAGCTGACCGGCGAGCGCACCCGCTGGCGGGACCTGCCCGGGGACTCGGTGGGCTCGGAGAACCGCAACGAGGTGCTGGTGCGCACCACCGACCCGCGCACCTCGAACTCGGCGGGCATGTACGCCGCGGTGATCTCCTACCTGCTCAACGGCGAGGAGGTGGTCCCGCCCGGCGGCCCGGACCCGGGGATCACCTCCCGCCTGTCCGACCTGTTCCTGGCCCAGGGCCAGCCGCCGGAGTCGTCCCAGCAGCCCTTCGAGCAGTTCCGGGACCTGGGCCCGGGGCACACCCCGCTGCTGTGGGCCTACGAGGCGCAGTACGTGCACGCCATGGTGAGCGGCCCCGCCCTGCCCGGGGACGCGGTGCTGATGTACCCCGAGCCCACCGTGTTCTCGGTGCACGCCCTGGTCCCGCTGACCGACGCGGGCGACGAGGTGGGCGCGCTGCTGGCCGAGGACCCCGAGCTGCGGGCGCTGGCGACCCGGCACGGGTTCCGCGCCGAGGGCGGCGACGCGTTCGCGGACCTGGTGGCCGAGCACGGCCTGCCGGTGCGCACCCGGGTCGACGACGTGGTCAACACCCCGACCTACGAGGCCCTGGAGGCTCTGCTGAGCGGGATCGAGGACGCGTACGAGGACAGCGGCATGGGTCCGCCCGCTCCCGAGGAGCGGCGCCCGGCCGCGGGTCCGGCCCGGGAGGAGGGCGAATGAGGCGCGCTGTGTCCGCCGCGGCCCTGGCGGTGGCGGTGGCGGCCTCCGGCTGCACCGCGTCCGGTTCCGGCGGCGAGGACGCGACCCTGCGCATTCTGGCGGGCAGCGAGCTGGCCGACATGGAGCCGCTGCTGGAGGAGACCGCCGAGCGGACGGGGGTGACGGTGGCGATGGAGTACACCGGGACCCTGGACGGGCTCGCCCGGGTCGCCGCGGGCGAGGCCGAGGAGTTCGACGCGGTGTGGTTCGCCTCCAACCGGTACCTGCACCTGTACGACGGCGGCCGCGACCGGGTGCGCGAGGAGACGCCGGTCATGCTCTCCCCCGTCGTGCTGGGGGTGCGGGAGCCGCGCGCCGACGACCTGGGGTGGTCCGAGGGGGCCGAGGTGACCTGGTCCGACGTGAACGGGGCGGTGCGCGACGCGGAGTTCACGTACGGGATGACCAACCCGGGCGCCTCGAACTCGGGTTTCTCCGCGCTGATCGGGGTGGCGTCGGCGCTGGCCGACAGCGGCAGCGCGCTGACCGCCGAGGACGTGGAGCGGGTGGGCCCGGACCTGGCCGGGTTCTTCAAGGGCCAAGAGCTGACGGCGGGCTCATCGGGCTGGCTGGCGCAGGCGTTCACCGAGCGGGCCGACGACGAGCGGCCGGTGGACGCGCTCATCAACTACGAGTCGGTGCTGCTGTCGCTGAACCGGGACGGCGCGGACCTGCGCCTGGTCTACCCGGCCGACGGGGTCATCACCGCCGACTACCCGCTGACCCTGCTGGCCGGTCCCGACGAGGAGGCCGAGCAGGGGTACGGGCGGCTGGTGGAGGACCTGCTGTCGGAGGAGGTGCAGGCCGACATCGCGGAGCGGACGCTGCGCCGCCCGGTGGTGTCCGGTGTTTCGGGGGCGGACCTGCCGTCCCTGGTGGAGCTGCCGTTCCCCGCCCACCGCGAGGTGGTGGACGGGCTGGTCGCGGACTACTTCAGCGATCTGCGCCGGCCGGCGCGCACGGTGTACGTGCTGGACGTGTCGGGGTCGATGAAGGGCGACCGGCTGGAGGAGCTGAAGGAGGCGCTGGGTTCGCTGACCGGGACCGGCGGGGGGTCGCTGGAGCAGCGGGTGCAGGCGTTCCAGGAGCGCGAGGAGATCACGCTGCTGCCCTACTCCACCGAGCCGCACGAGCCGCGGACGTTCGTGGTGGAGCCCGGCAGGCTGGACGAGTCGCTGGGCGAGGTGGCGGACGCGATCGGGGGGCTGGAGGCGCTGGGCGACACCGCGACCTACGACGCGGTGCTGGCGGCCTACGGGCTCGTCGAGCGGGCCCCCGAGGACGACCACCTGACGTCGATCGTGCTGATGACCGACGGCGAGGTCAACTGGGGCATGGGGCCGACGCCGTTCGCCCGGGGGCTGGAGGAGCTGTCGCCGGAGGCGGCGCGGGTGCCGGTGTTCACGGTGCTGTTCGGCGAGGCGGGCGAGGACGAGATGGCGGACCTGGCCGAGCAGACCGGGGGCCGGGTGTTCGACGCGCGCGAGCAGAGCCTGGAAGAGGTGTTCCGGGAGATCCGCGGCTACCAGTGACCGGTGCTGGCCCGCGGGCGCAGGGTCGCGGCGGGTGCCTGTACGTCGGGGGCGCCGCGGCCCTCCAGCCGTTCCAGCAGAAGGCGGGCGGCCCGCTCCCCGACCGTCCGGGCCGCGGTGTCGGCGGTGGTGAGGGAGGGGACGAGGTGGGCCGCCTCGGGGCGGTCGCCGATCCCGGCGACGTGGACGCGGCCGGGGACCGCCGGGCCGGTGTCGGCGAAGGCCCGCAGCACGCCGAGGGCGAGGGTGTCGTCGGCGGCCAGCACTGCGGTGACGTCTTCTCCCGAGGCCCGGCGGGCGGTGATGAGGCGTCCGGCGGCACGGCCCGCGGCGGGCCCGGTGCCGCCGGGGACCGGGACGGGGACGGCGGCCCCGGCCTCGGCCAGGGCGGCGCGCCAGCCCGCCTCGCGTTCGGCGGAGCTGTGGGAGCCGGGGATCCCGGCGACGTGGTGCACGGTGCGGTGGCCCAGGCCGAGCAGGTGCCGGGTGAGGGCGCGGGCGGCGCCGCGGTGGTCGGGGGCCACGGCGGGCCCCAGGGGGGTGGCGGGGCCGTCGACGACGACGGTGGGCGGCGGGTCGGCGAGGGCGCCCAGGAGGTCGAGCAGGGCCGGGGGCGGGGCGACGGCCAGGCACCCGTCGACGACCCGGTCCAGGAGCCGTTCCGCGGCGGCGGGGTCGTCGGGGGGCACCGCGGTGACGAGGAGGGTGCGTCCGGCGGCGCGCACGGCCGCCTCGATCCCGGCGAGCAGCAGGTCGGTGTCGGGGCCGGGGGCGAGGAGGGCGCCGATGAGGCCGCTGCGCCGGGTGACCAGGGCGCGGGCGGTGGCGTTGGGCCGGTAGCCCAGGCGGGCGATGGCGGCGCGGACCCGTTCGGCGGTCTCGGGGCGTACGCCGGGGTGCCCGTTGACCACGCGTGAGACGGTCTGGTGCGAGACGCCGGCCAGGCGCGCGACGTCGATCATGCCGGGGGTGCCGCTCCGTGCGGGCAATGGGGGGTGCGCCCTCTCCGGTCGCCGCTTCGTCGGGGCGTCCGGCGCCGGGTGCGCCCGCGGGGGCGCGCGGGGCGCGGGCGGCCGCGACCTGTTCGTGCAGAGCAGTGTGCGCGGCTCCCGGCGGGCGCGTCAAGGGGGCCTGCGGCCGGGTCCCGGGGGCCCGGTCAGGAGGTCAGGCGTTCGTGCAGGGCGATGGCGGAGGTGTCGGTGAGCGAGGCGACCTGGTCGATGACGGCGCGCAGGGCGGCGGCGTCGTCGGGGGCGTGGGTGAAGGCGTCGCGGAACTGCGGGTCCAGGGCCTGGGGCGCGTTCTTCCACAGGGCGTCGACGAGTTCGGTGATGAGCAGGCGTTCGCGGGCCTGGTAGGCCAGGGCCTCCTCGCGGGCCATGACGAAGTGGGCGGCCACGGCCTTGAGCAGGGCGCATTCCAGGAGGGCCCGGCGGGGCACGATGAGGGTGGCGCCGTAGCGGGTGAGGCGGCCGGGGCCGTGCGCCTCGCGGGTGGCCTGTTCGGCGGCCCGGCAGAACCGGCCGATGAGTTCGCTGGTGAGGTTCTTGAGCCCGGCCAGGGAGGCGAGGTCGCCGGTGAACTCGGTGGGCCAGACGGGGGCGGCGAGCAGGTCGGCGTAGACCTCGTCGAGTTCGGCGGGGTCGGCGGTGTCGCAGTAGCGGTCGGCGGCGATGCGAACGACCTCGGCCCGTTCGGCGGGGCTGCGCAGGGCGGCCATGGAGACCAGTCCGGCGTGCAGGGCGTCCTCGACGTCGTGGACGGAGTAGGCGACGTCGTCGGACCAGTCCATCACCTGGGCCTCGAAGCAGGTGCGCCCGGCGGGGGCGCCCTCGCGCAGCCAGGCGAAGGCGTCGGCGTCGTCGGGGTAGCAGTTGAACTTGTGGGTGTCGCCGCCCCCGCCGCGGTGCCAGGGGTACTTGACGGTGGCGTCGAGGGTGGCTCGGGTGAGGTTGAGCCCGGCGCTGGTGCCGTCGGGGTCGATGACCTTGCCCTCCAGGCGCACGAGCAGGCGCAGGCTCTGGGCGTTGCCCTCGAACCCGCCGCAGTCGGCGGCGGCCTCGTCCAGGGCGCGCTCCCCGTTGTGGCCGAAGGGCGGGTGGCCCAGGTCGTGGGAGAGGCAGGCGGCCTCGACGAGGTCGGGGTCGCAGCCCAGGGAGTTGCCGAGTTCGCGGCCGATCTGGGCGCACTCCAGGGAGTGGGTGAGGCGGGTGCGCGGGAAGTCGCTCACCCCGGGCCGGACCACCTGGGTCTTGGCGGCCAGGCGGCGCAGCGCGGAGCTGTGCAGGACCCGGGCCCGGTCGCGCTCGAAGGGGCCGCGGGCCCGGTTCTTGCGGTTCTCCGGGGTACGTCTCCGGATGTCGCGGCCGGTGTAGCCGGCGACGGCGCCCTCGGCGCCCGAGGTGGTGTGCATAGGTCTGCGAGCCTACTTCCCGACAGGGACGGAACGCGTCATCGGCCCTGTTCAGGCCGCGTTGACGCGGATGTCGCTGCTGTCGTTGAAGATCCAGTAGTACCAGAGGGAGGCGGTCTCCCTGGTGATGTACCAGAGCTGGGTGCGCCGTTCGATGACGGCGGGTCCCGAGCGCGAGGGCGAGGTCCCCGACTCGATGCCGTGGTCGGAGGCCATCACCTTGGAGCGCAGGCTGTGCCAGGGGTCGGAGACCAGGGTGGCCTCGTCCCAGCCGTTGTCGGAGAAGACGGCGGAGACGGCCCGGACGCTCTGGAGGGTGTCGCTGCCCTCCTCCACGGCGATGATCCGGTCGGCGGGGATGCCGACCTCGACGAGCCAGTTGCGGCCGGCGGCGGCCTCGGTGTAGTTGTCGCCGGGCTGTTTGCCGCCGACGGTGACGATCATGGGGGCCACGCCCTCGAGGTAGAGGACCTGGGCGTGGCGCAGGCGGGCCTCGAAGACGGGCGAGGGGACGCCGTTGTACTGGCTGGCACCGAGGACGACGATGGCGTCGGTGGCGGCGCGGTCGTCCTGGCGGGCGGTGTACCAGACCCAGCCCCAGGTGGCGGGGGGCAGGGCCAGGGCGGTGAGCAGGAGCGCGGTGACGATCCAGCGCAGGCGCAGGCGGCGCCTCCTCCGGGGGCGCGGGGTGGGGCCCGGGCGGCGTCCCCGGCGCGGGGGCCGTGCCGTGCCGGGCGGTTCGGGCGGCCCGGCGTCGCGGGCGGGCGGCGGGGTGTCCGGGCGGAGGGCGCCGCGGCCCCGGGCCGGTCGCGGACGAAGCGCCGGGTGAAGCCCCGGGGCCCGTCGGGCGCGTCGGCCCCGGCGGGGTCCGCGGGGTCCGCGGGGTCCGGGGCGTCGTCCGCGGCCGGGACGCCGCGGGTGAACTCGCGGGTGGTGGAGGACCGCGGGGCCCGGGAGAACTCCCGGGTGTCCGAGACGTCCGCCGCGGGGGCGGATCCGCGGGCGGCGAAGGGGTCGGAGCCGGTCCCGCGGGAGAACACGGCGGTGGCGTCGGCGTCGCCCGGCCCGTCCGGGCCGCCGGGGCCGGACACGGCGACGGGCTCGTCCAGGGGGGCGGCCGGTCCGGCCGCCGGGGCGGAGGGGCCCGTCACGGAGGCGGGCAGGTCGGCCCGGGACATGACCCGGGTCGCATCGTCATCGGGCGCGGCGGAGGACGGGGCGGGTTCCTCCCACGTCTCGTCACCGCGTCCGTCGTTCGCCGTTCGCACCGGCGTACCTCCGCACTCGTTCTTCTGGCCGGGGTCGATCACCCTTCTGGGACGGCTCGCGGGCACCGCCGGTTCTCGGCGGAGGGGTCCCGGGCAGCCCGGACGGGGGTGTGGAGGGAAGGGTGAGGAGATCACACCGGCGATCAAGAATGTATCACGAAAGGGTCACGGAAGCTCTTCGTGGCCGTATCCGCCCCGGGGACACGAGTTTAGGGGCACGGAGCCCGGCGGCGTGCCGGGGGTGCCGCCGCCCGCCCCCGCGGGCGGCGGCGACACGGGAGGTCAGCCCGCCTGGTGTCCGGCGGCACGCCCGGCCTCCAGGCGCGCGACCGGGACGCGGAACGGCGAGCAGGACACGTAGTCCAGGCCGACCCTGTGGAAGAAGTGCACCGACGCGGGGTCGCCGCCGTGCTCGCCGCACACGCCCAGCTTGATGCCGGGGCGGGCGGCCCGCCCCTCCTCCGCGGCGATGCGGACCAGGCGGCCCACCCCGTCCACGTCCAGGGACTCGAAGGGCGACACGCCGAACACGCCCTTCTCCAGGTAGGCGGAGAAGAACGACGCCTCCACGTCGTCGCGCGAGAAACCCCACACCGTCTGGGTGAGGTCGTTGGTGCCGAACGAGAAGAACTCGGCGTGCTCGGCGATCTGCCCGGCGGTCAGGGCGGCGCGGGGCAGCTCGATCATGGTGCCGACCGGGAAGTCCAGCTCCAGGCCGTTCTCCTCGCCGACCTCGCGCAGCACCCGCAGCGCGTCGTCGCGGATGATCTCCAGCTCCTGGACCGTGCCCACCAGCGGGATCATGATCTCCGGCCGGGGGCGCCCGCCCGCGCGGACGCGGTCGACGGCGGCCTGGGCGATGGCCCGGACCTGCATGGTGAACAGGCCGGGGACGACCAGGCCCAGGCGCACGCCGCGCAGGCCCAGCATCGGGTTCTGCTCGTGCAGCCTGTGCACGGCCTGGAGCACCCGCAGGTCGTTCTCGTGGCTCTCGCCGCGGGCCTCGGCCACGGCCACGCGCACCGACAGCTCGGTGATGTCGGGCAGGAACTCGTGCAGCGGCGGGTCGAGCAGGCGCACGGTGACGGGCAGGCCGTCCATGGCCTCCAGGATGCCGTTGAAGTCGGCGCGCTGGAGCGGCAGCAGGGCCGCCAGGGCCTCGGTCTGCTCGTCCTCGGTGTCGGCCAGGATGAGCCGCTCCACCAGCTGGCGGCGGTCGCCCAGGAACATGTGCTCGGTGCGGCACAGGCCGATGCCCTGGGCGCCCATGCGCCGGGCGCGGGCGGCGTCCTCGGCGGTGTCGGCGTTGGCGCGCACCCGCATGCGGCGGGCGGCGTCCACGTAGTGCATGAGCCGGTCCACGGCGCGCACCAGGTCGTCGGCCTCGTCGGAGGCGGGGTCGATCTCGCCCTCGAAGTAGCGGACCACCGGGGAGTCCACGACGGGCACCTCCCCCAGGAACACCTTGCCGCTGGTGCCGTCGATGGAGATGACGTCGCCCTCCTCGATCACCTCGCCGCCCGGCGCGGTCAGCCGCCGGTTCTTGGTGTCGATGTCGATCTCCTCGGCGCCGCAGACGCAGGTCTTGCCCATGCCGCGGGCGACCACGGCGGCGTGCGAGGTCTTGCCGCCCCGGCTGGTGAGGATGCCCTCGGCGGCGATCATGCCCTCGAGGTCGTCGGGGTTGGTCTCGCGCCGGCACAGGATGACCTTCTCGCCGCTGCGGGACCACTTGACCGCGGTGTAGGAGTCGAACACGGCCTTGCCGACGGCCGCGCCCGGGGAGGCGTTCATGCCGCGGCCCAGCAGGTGGGCGCCGCCCGCGGCGACGGCGGCCTCGTCGAAGCGGGGGAACATCAGCTGGGCGAGCTGGTCGCCGGTGACCCGCTGGACGGCCTCGTCCAGGGTGATCATGCCCTGGTCCACGAGCTGGTCGGCGATGCGGAACGCGGCGGCGGCGGTGCGCTTGCCCACACGGGTCTGGAGCATCCACAGCCTCCCGCGCTCGATCGTGAACTCGATGTCGCACAGGTCGCGGTAGTGGTTCTCCAGGGTCTCCATGATCCCCATGAGCTGCTCGTAGCTGCGGGGGTCGATGCCCTCCAGGTCGGCGAGGGGCACGGTGTTGCGGATGCCGGCGACGACGTCCTCGCCCTGGGCGTTCTGGAGGTAGTCGCCGTAGACGCCCTGCTGGCCGGAGGCGGGGTCGCGGGTGAAGGCCACGCCGGTGCCGGAGTCCATGCCGAGGTTGCCGAAGACCATGGAGCAGACGTTGACCGCGGTGCCCAGGTCGGCGGGGATGCGCTCCTGGCGGCGGTAGAGGACGGCGCGGGGGGCGTTCCAGGAGTCGAAGACCGCCCGCACGGCGAGGATCATCTGCTCGCGGGGGTCGGTGGGGAAGGGGCTGCCGGTCTGCTCGTGGACGATGGCCTTGAAGCGGTCCACGAGGGCGCGGAAGTCGGCGGCGTCCAGGTCGAGGTCGTCGGTGACGCCCTTGGCGGCCTTGGCCTCGTCGATGGCGTCCTCGAACAGCTCGCCGTCGATGCCCTGGACGGTCTTGCCGAACATCTGGACGAGGCGGCGGTAGGAGTCCCAGGCGAAGCGCTCGTCGCCGCCCTGGCGGGCCAGGCCGACGACGGACTCGTCGTTGAGGCCGATGTTGAGGACGGTCTCCATCATGCCGGGCATGGAGAATCTGGCGCCCGACCGCACGCTGACCAGGAGCGGGTCGTCGGCCTGGCCGAGGCGGCGGCCCATGGCCTTCTCCAGCTCCTCGAGGTTCTCCTCCACCTCGGCCTCCAGGCCCGCGGGGAAGCCGCCGCTGGAGAGGTAGTGGCGGCAGGCCTCGGTGGTGATGGTGAAGCCCGGGGGGACGGGAAGGCCGAGGTTGGTCATCTCGGCGAGGTTGGCGCCCTTGCCGCCGAGGAGGTCCTTGAGGTCCTTGTTGCCCTCGGTGAACTTGTAGACGTACTTGGCCACGGGGGTTCTCCCTCGTTCGCTCGGCGACACCCCTGCGGGGTCGACCCTGGTGCCCGGATGGGCGCGACTCTATCCACTCCCTGCACGGCCACCCCTTCATGAACCACCTTTTTATTGCATTTTCCCAGCTCATGGGCTTTAAAAAGGTCTAGACCAATGGTCCATGAAGGGTGCACGTACCCCTTGACCTCGAAAGACACACGGGAGAGGGCAAGGGTCGGGGACTCCGCTGGTCACGGCGCCCGGAACGCACCCTAGCGGGTCCGGGGGGATCGGAACAGCGGCGGCCGACCCGAATCGACCACTCCGCGCCCGCGACCCCCGCGAAGACGGCACTGTGCCGCTCGACACACCCCTACCTTCAAGTAACCTACGGTTCCGTAAGTTAGGCTTCGAACAGGGCCCGACACCGTGCCGGGCCCGGGGATTACGGGGAGTGGAACGTGTCCAGGGACAAGGCGCGGGGAACCGGATACGCGCGGTCGCGGCAGCAGGAGGGCAGCCTCCCCGAGCGGGCCGCCGCCGCGGCCGAGGGGTTCGTGGAGGCGGTCAAACCCCGCCTGCGCGGCTGGCTGCACCTGGGCACCGCCCCGCTGGCCCTGGCCGCGGGCATCGTCCTGGTGGCCCTCTCCCCCACCGCGCCCGCCGTCGCGGCCAGCGCGGTCTACGCGCTCAGCTCGGTCCTGCTCTTCGGCACCTCCGCGATCTACCACGTGGGGCGCTGGTCGCCGCGGGCGCAGAAGGTCCTGCGCCGCATGGACCACTCGAACATCTACCTCATCATCGCGGGCACCTACACGCCGTTCATCGTGCTGGTGCTGGAGGGGACCCTGCGCACGGCGATGCTCGCCCTGGTCTGGGGCGGGGCGATCGCGGGGGTCGGGTTCAAACTGCTGTGGCTGAACTCCCCGCGCTGGCTGTCCACCGCGCTGTACCTGGCCATCGGCTGGGTGGCGGTGCTGTTCATCCCCGAGCTGGTCGCGGGGACCCACCCGGCGACGTGGATCCTCATCCTGGTCGGCGGGGTGCTCTACAGCGTCGGCGCGGTGGTCTACGGCATGAAGTGGCCCGACCCGGCACCCCGGTGGTTCGGCTTCCACGAGATCTTCCACTCGCTGACCATCGCCGCGTTCGTCTGCCACTACATCGCGGTCTCGTTCGTGGTCTACACCGCCGGCTGAGCGGCGGCCGGGCCCGAAGGCCCGGCCGCCCCCGGTCAGGCGAAACCGAACACCGGCGGGAACACCAGCACGACCACCGCGGCCCACGCCGCGTAGACCGGCAGGTAGGCCGTCTGCCACCGCTCGACCGCCGCGAACGGCCGGCGGCCGCGGACGAAGCCCGCGAGCAGCCACGCCGACCACACCAGGTGGACCAGCAGCACCAGGTTGAGCCCCAGGGCCGCGGTCTTGTTGGCGGTGAACCCGAACTCGGCGATCCGGGTCAGCATCGCCGTCAGCGCCACCGCGTTGACGGCGAGCGCCGCCCCGACCAGCGCCAGCTGGAGCCAGTCGAAGACCCCGGGCGGGGCCAGCGGGTCGCGGGCCGAGACCGAGTACAGCAGCAGGAACAGGACCAGCACCAGGATCGCGTCCATCAGGATGAGCAGCTCGCGGTCCACCGTGGTCAGCGGCCCGTTCACCAGCAGCACCACCAGGTCCGCCAGCAGCATCACGAGCGCCAGCGGGGTGAAGACCCGGGTCAGGACCGGTGCGATGTTCTCCACCACGCCCTTCTTGGCCTCCACCAGCCAGGCGGCCACCAGCAGCGCGCCGGGCCCGCCGAACGGCAGCAGCCAGTCCTCCATGAACGGTTCGAGGTCCACGCCGGCCAGGGAGAGCACGCCGGCGGTCAGCCCGAGCAGGACCATGGACCCCAGCATGATCAGCGCCAGGTACATCGCCAGCTCGCCGGTGAACCGCACGAAGTCCATCCGCCGGTCGTGGGAGCGCCAGTCCCCGCCGGTGTGCAGGACGCCCGCGAGCAGCCACAGCAGGACCGGGGCGTGCGTGAACGCGAGCACGCCGGTCATCCCGGGCGCGGGGTACGGCCCACCCGTGGTCTCGAAGGGGTACAGGTCGACCGCCAGCAGCGGCACCGCCGCGACGGCCGCCGTCACCGCCCACACGCGCCAGGGGACGCGCCGCTTCCACGCGAACCACCCGGCCAGGAACGGCAGGACCACGAAGGCCAGGTTGCGGACCAGCACGAACTCGTCGTCGACCAGGGTGGCCAGCAGCTTGACCGCCAGCCCGGCGCCGAGCGCGAACGCGATCATCACCGCGAGCTCGCGCCAGCGCGCCGGCCCGCCCGCGCCGTCGTCGGCCTCGGGGACCAGGACGAGCTGCTTCCAGAGGCGTTCGGAGTGCTCCCGCGCGAACTCCCGCGACACCTCGTCCAGGTTGCCCATGCGCTTGACCGCCACGAGGAAGGCCTCCTCGGCGTCCAGGCCGTTCGCCTCCAGGTCGGCGATCCGCTCGCGCAGGTGGTCCTCCATCTCCTCCACGTCCGCGGCGGAGATGGCCTTGCGGCGGCGGACGAAACCGCGCCACTGGTCGATCTGCTCCTCCACGCCGCCCGTCATGCGATCCCTCCCGCCGGTGCCGCGCCGCCCGGGAGCGGGTGGTGTGCGGCGGCCTCCCAGACCTGCTTGAGCGTGTCCGCGACGACGCTCCACTGCGCGCGCCTCTCGGCCAGCGCCGCCAGCCCCTCCTCCGTGATGGCGTAGTGCTTGCGGCGGCGCCCCGCCTCGGACGTGCCCCAGGACGCCCGGACGTGGCCGTTGCGCTCCAGCCGGTGGAGCAGGGGGTAGAGCATCCCGTCCGTCCACTGCATGCGCCCGCCGGAGAGCTCGTTGACGCGTTTGACGATCGCGTAGCCGTAGGACTCGCCCTCGGCCAGGATGCCCAGGACGAGCGGCGTGGCCGAGGCCGCGACGAGGTCCTTGTCGATGTGCATGCGCCTTCCTCATACCTAGTTCTGCTAGGGATGGTAACCCTAGCAGACCTAGGCATAGAAGAACTAGGTATCCGGTGCGCACCGGTCCGTCGTCACGATTCGCTTACGCGGTAGGGCAAACCACGACAAACAACCCTTTGCCGCCCGGGCCCGACCGCTAGGTTGGGCACAGGGTCCCCTCGGCCGTGTGCGGCCGGGGCCCACAGAGGCGGCCGGAGACCATCCCCCCGGGTCCGGCCGTCTCGCCCACAACGACGGCGCCGCCCGTGCCCCCTCGGGGCACGGGCGGCGTTGTGGCGTGCACGCGGGGCGCCGGCCGTTCCGGAGCGGCACCGCCGGGAACGGCGGTCGCCCGCCCCCGCCCTCGGCGGGCGGTGGCGGGCGACGGGGCCGTGCGTCGGCGGGGCGCCGGTCAGCAGCCGGGCAGGCGCTCGAACAGGTAGGTCTCCACCCGGTCCAGCGACACCCGCTCCTGGGACATGGTGTCGCGCTCGCGCACGGTCACCGCCTCGTCCTCCAGGGTGTCGAAGTCGACCGTGACGCAGAACGGCGTGCCGATCTCGTCCTGGCGGCGGTAGCGGCGGCCGATCGCGCCGGCGTCGTCGAACTCCACGTTCCAGCGGCGGCGCAGCCGCGCGGCCAGGTCGCGGGCCTTGGGCGACAGGTCGGCGTTGCGCGACAGCGGCAGCACCGCGGCCTTGACCGGGGCCAGGCGCGGGTCCAGGCGCATGACGGCGCGCTTCTCCAGCTTGCCCTTGGCGTTGGGCGCCTCGTCGACGTTGTAGGCGTCGAGCATGAACGTCAGGACCGCGCGGTCGACACCGGCCGCGGGCTCGATGACGAACGGGGTGTAGCGCTCGTTGTTCTCCTGGTCGAAGTACGACAGGTCCACACCGGAGGCCTCGGAGTGCGTCTTGAGGTCGTAGTCGGTGCGGTTGGCGATGCCCTCCAGCTCACCCCACTCGCTGCCGATGAAGTTGAACCGGTACTCGATGTCCACGGTGCGCTTGGAGTAGTGGGACAGCTTCTCCTGCGGGTGCTCGTACAGGCGCAGGTTGTCCTTGGCGATGCCCAGGTCGACGTACCACTGCAGGCGGGTGTCGATCCAGTACTGGTGCCATTCCTCGTCCGAGCCCGGCTTGCAGAAGAACTCCATCTCCATCTGCTCGAACTCGCGGGTGCGGAAGATGAAGTTGCCGGGGGTGATCTCGTTGCGGAACGACTTGCCGATCTGGCCGATGCCGAAGGGGACCTTGCGGCGGGCGCTCTGCTCGACGTTCTTGTAGTTGATGAAGATGCCCTGGGCGGTCTCCGGGCGCAGGTAGGCCAGGCCCTTCTCGTCCTGGACCGGGCCCAGGTAGGTGCGCAGCAGGCCGTTGAACATGCGCGGCTCGGTGAAGGAGTTCTTGGCGCCGCAGTTGGGGCAGGACAGCGCGGACAGGCCGCCCTCCGGCTCGTGGCCGTGCTTCTCCTCGTAGGCCTCGATGAGGTGGTCGGCGCGGAAGCGCTTGTGGCAGGACTGGCACTCGGTGAGCGGGTCGACGAACTCGCGCACGTGGCCGGAGGCCTCCCAGACCTCACGGGCGAGGATGACGCTGGAGTCCAGGCCGACGATGTCGTCGCGCTCCTGGACCATCGTGCGCCACCACTGGCGCTTGACGTTGTTCTTCAGCTCCACACCCAGCGGGCCGTAGTCCCAGGCGGCGCGCAGGCCACCGTAGATCTCGCTGGAGGGGTACACCAGACCCCGTCGCTTGGCGAGGTTGACCAGTGCGTCCATTGCCTCTGACTTTGCGGCCATGGGGTGACTCTCCATCCGGCTGGCGGTCGGTGGATCGCAGTGCGCGATACATCGGTGTGTACTGGGAAAGGGGTCGCCCACCGGTACCGGGAGTGGCCACGGTGAGTGCCCGTCCACCCAGGCTAGAGCACCGGCCGGGCCCGCGCGCACGGATTGTTCGGTCAGGAAGCGGGAGGAGTCGGGCTTTCCGCGTCCATGATCTCGAAGGCGGTCGGCTCGTCCAGCGCCCGCGACAGCAGCGGCACGGCGTGGACCTTGACGTCGAAGTCCGAGAGCGCCCGCCGGTAGAAGCCCGCCCCGTCCCACTCCGTGACCACCGTCCACAGCGTGGGCTCGTCGGCGGCCCGTCCCAGCCGGTGGCCCCGGTACCCGGGGCGGCGGGAGAGCACTTCGACCGCCCGGGCGGCGTCGGCGCGGAAGGCCTCGACATCGGCCTCGGACACGGAGTAGCGGGTGATGACGATCACGCCCCCATTCTGGCGCACCGCGCCCCCGTCTCCGTACGGGGGACGGGGGCGGCGGGGCGGCGGGCACGGGCCCGCCGCCCCGGCCGGCGTCAGTCGGCGCCGAAGACCCGGTCGACCACGCGGCGGGCCGCACCGCCGTCGTCGAGCGGGCAGAACTGCTCCACGAACGCCCGGTAGGCCCGGGCGCTGTCGCGCGCCACGTCGTCGATCCCGCGCAGGGCCTCGATGACCTGGTCGGACTCCATCAGCAGCGGCCCCGGCGCGGTCTCCTCGAAGTCGAAGTAGAACCCGCGCAGGTTGTCCCGGTACCCCTCCAGGTCATAGGTGAAGAAGAGCATCGGGCGCCCCGTGTTGGCGAAGTCGAACATCATCGACGAGTAGTCGGTGATGAGCACGTCCGTCACCAGGAACAGCTCCATGATCTCGGGGTACAGCGACACGTCGTGGACGAAGTCGCGGCCCACGATCGGCACGCTGTCCACCACGCGCGGGTGGCGGCGCACCAGCAGCACGTGGTCCTTGCCCAGCTCGTCGTACAGCCGCTGGAGGTCCAGGTGCAGGTCCAGCTTGTGCTTGCCGCGGGTGTAGTACTTGTCGTCGCGCCAGGTCGGCGCGTACAGCACCACCTTCTTGTCCTCGGGCAGCCCGAGCCGGGCGCGGGTGCGCTCCGCGATCGCGTCCCGCTCGGGCGAGAAGAAGACGTCGTTGCGCGGGTACCCGGTCTCCAGGATCTCGCCCTCGAACCGGAAGGCGCTGCGCAGGATGGGCGTCGCCCACGGGCTCGGGGACACCAGGTAGTCCCACTGCCGCGTCTCCCAGGCCAGCTTGTCGAAGTAGTCCCGGGACTTGCCGCGGATGTTCTCCACGTCGAAGCCGATGCGCTTGAGCATCGACCCGTGCCAGGTCTGCACGACGGTCTGGTCCGGGTGGCGGTGGAACCACGCCGGCTGCCGGGAGTTGGTGACCAGGTACCGGCTGCGCGCCAGCCCCTCGTAGTACTCGCGGCCGCGGTGGCGGACCCGGGTGAGGTCCTCGGGCAGGTTCACCTGCCCGTCGGCGACCAGCCACGACATGGGGTGGTCGGCCCAGCGCTCGCGGCGGCGCAGCTCGGCGTAGATGCTCTGCGGGCTGTCGGAGTACTGGCGGCCGGTGTAGGTGTCGAAGAGGACGCCGTCCACGACCGGTTCCAGCCGCTGCGCCGGGTAGAAGGTCTCGCGCAGCTCGCGCTGGGCGAAGGTGCCCTGCTCGGCGGGGCGCAGGTCGCCGCCGACCTGGAGGACCGGGATGCCCCGGCCCTGGTAGGAGAGGGTGTAGCCGCGCTCCGCGGTCTGCATCTCCAGCGGCAGCGAGGCGAGCAGGTCCTCGGCGAACTCCACGCCCACGTCCGCGTGGCGCTCCCCCGACTCCGGCGTGTCCACCCGCCCCCACAGCTGGTACCCGCCCGCGGGCAGCGACAGGGTCCCGGACAGCGTGGGGACGTCGGCCGGGGAGAACCGGGCGGTGAACCGCTCCCCGGAGCGCTCCACCTCCAGCGCGTGCTCCTCGTCGCGCCCGCGCGCCTTGGCGACCAGGCTCAGCTCGGCGGCGGCCCGGAAGACCCCGGACAGCACCAGGGTCCGCCCCTCCCAGCGGGCCTCCTCCACCGAGGGCCGGGCGTGGCCCGCGCGCAGCCGCAGGTGGCCGACGGCCGAGCGCAGCACGGACAGTTCGCGGCGGCCGTCGCCGTCGGCGTAGGCGGCCGGCGCGACCTCCTCCGGCACGACCAGGGACACCACCTGCTTCTCGCGGGTGACCAGGTGGGCGTCCCAGGTCTCCTGGCGGATGACGCCGCCGCACTCGTCGACGGCGCGGTCGTACAGGTCGCCAGCGGCGATCCTGGCCTCGAACCGGCCGCCCTCGGACTCCAGCGGCACGCTGACCGTGGCGGTGCCGGGCCGCCGGGTCAGTCTCAGCTCGACGGCCTCGGCCGCGGGTGCGGCGACGGGTTCGCCGCGCAGCTCCAGCACCCCGGCGCGCTCGTCGAACCGGTGCCCGGTGATCCTGGCCAGGCAGGGCTCCACACTGATGACCAGCTGCTGGTCGCGGCTCCAGTGCGGGCGGACCCACACCTCCTCGTCGACCCGCTGGTAGGCGGGCCGCTTGGCGGGGCCGGGCACCGGGTTGGAGACGGTCCGGCGCCGGGTGATGCCCCGGTTGAGGACGACCAGTTCGATCTTCCAGTCGGAGGCGTCCCAGCGGCCGGAGTCGCGCAGTCGGCGCGGGTCGACGATGACGGTGAAGCCGCCGTAGTCGTGCCGGGCGGCGTCGAGCACGTCGGGCAGCCGGTACTCGGCGGCGCGGCGGATGCGCACCGGCAGGCGGACCCGGCGGCGGTCGTCGGAGCGCACCGCGTAGGCGGTGACGTGCTGGTGCCAGCGGCGGTGGGCGCGCAGGTGGCGGATGCCCAGCCGGCCGCGGATGTGCAGCCGCCCGTCCTCCCAGGCGATCTCCTCGGTCTTCTGGCGGACCTTGATGTCGTCGTCGACGCGGTAGATCTCTCGGGGGACGGCCTTGGCCGGGTCCTCGGACTCGAAGAAGGGGTAGCGGATGTAGTAGCCGAACCCGCGCCGGACCAGCGTGGCCTTCTTGATCTCGACGCTCTTGGCGAAGGTGGCGACCTCCAGCACGTCCTCGACCCGGTGCTTGCGGACCAGGTGGTACAGCAGGCGGTCCAGGACGCCGAGGCCGTCGAGCAGGCGGGCGGGCACGTGGTCGAGGTAGGTGTTGACCAGCGCGACGGCGGTGGCGCGGGTCTCCTCGTCGGCGTCGTCGAGCCGCATCAGCAGGCGGTGCAGCTCGCCGTGCAGGAGCGTGCGGTCCCACAGGTCGCGGTCATGGGTGGCCAGTCCCTCGGCGAGCCGGGTCATGGCGCCCAGTCTGCGGGTGAGGGTGTCCTCGTCCAGGGGGAGCGCCTCCCGCTCGCTGCGGCGCCTGAGCAGGGCGGGCCCGGGCAGGACGTCCACGGTGCGGGCGGACAGGGCGGCGCGGCGCAGGCCGAGGTCGGCGTCGTCGGGGTGCAGGCCGTGGTCGGTGAGGGAGTTCCAGAAGTCGCGCCGCCACAGCTTGTTGCCCAGGACGCCGTCGGAGGCCAGTCCGGGGATGTTCCGGGGGTCCTCGGCCAGGCGCGGGCGGGCGTAGTGGCGGCGGTGGCGCTTGGAGGGCGCGGCGCCCAGCTCGTCGAACATGTACACGTTGCCGACGACCAGGTCGGATCCGCTGTCCAGGGCGCTGCCCAGCAGGTAGGAGAGCGCGTAGCCGGTGAGGGCGTCGGAGCCCTCCAGGAAGAGCAGGTGCCCGCCGCGGGCGGCCGCGGCCCCGCGGGCGCGGGCAGCGGGCGCGTCCGGCGCGGGGTCGTCGGCCAGCAGGACGGCGGTGACCCCCGCGGGGGGCGCGGCGGCGAACGCCGCGGCGACGGCCAGGGCGTCCTGGGCCCGGTCGACGGCCTCGTCCCCCTGCTCGCCCTCCTCGCCGGGGGCCCCGTTGCCGGGGGCGGTGCCGTCCTGTTCGTTCTCGTCGTCCTCCTCGTCCGGGGCGGCGTCGGACACGGCCGTGCCGGGCGCGGAGGCGTCGGGCGCTCCGGTGCGGGGCGCAGCGGTCGCCGGGCGGACGGGGACGAGGACGACCTCGATCCCCGCGTCCGCACCGGACGCGGGCTCTCCCCCTCCCGGGAGGCCGGTCTGGCGGCCCAGGGAGTCGAGGCAGTGCTGGAGATGGGGCTCGGTGACGTCGAACGTCACGATGACTGTCGGTTCGGGCACGGAAGTTGACACCCTCCGAAGGGTTCGCGCATGCGGGACCCGGCAGATGCGGCTCGCGCGTGGACGGTAACGGTGCTGGGAGCTTTTCGTGGTTCTCTTTTCACCCTGAGTGAGAGGTCCCTCGACGGGGGTGTCCTCTCCGGGGGATGGGGAGGCCGCGCGGGGCCGGTCGGGTTCGACGTCGGCCGCGGGCCGGAGCCCTGCACTAGGGTTTCGGTACAAGTATCACAGGAGTGGGAATCGGGCGCTCCGGACGGGTATCGGTCGTGTGACGACCCGGCCCGATGCCACCCGAGAGCGAACGGACCCCCATGGCACCTCCCGAACACGGTGATGACAAGCGAACGGACGAGGGAGGCGCTCCCCTGCCCTCCGGGGACTCCCTGTACACCCCGGGCGCGGGGCCGGTGCGCCGGGCGGTGGAGCGGCGCAGCGCGGTGCCCCTGGTGTGGCTGCACCGGGCGCCGCGGTGGCTGTCGCCGGTGCTGCTGGGGGCGCTGTTCGTGGCGGGGCTGCTGGCCCCGGGGCTGGCGGGCGGGCTGTGCCTGCTGCCGGTGGCGCTGTTCCTGGCCTGGCTCGCGTACCTGACCTGGCCCTCGCTGGACTCCCGGCAGCGGGCCCCGCGGGTGCTGATCGTGGTGGTGATCGCGGTGCTGGCGGTGGCCCGGTTCCTGGGGTTCTGAAGTGTTATCCCCCCGAGTCCGGGTATTTTGACAATCATTTTCGTTTTCGTGATAATGGGGTTCGTGTACGCCCAGATCAGGGACGAGTCGGTCCCGCCCGCCTTCCAGGCCATCGACGCCCGCGTCTCCTACGACGGGGTCCCCGTCCTGGACGGGGTGAGCACGGCGATACGGGCGGGCGAGACCGTGGCCGTCCTGGGCCCCAACGGGTCGGGCAAGTCCACCCTCATGCGCGCGATGCTCGGCATCGTGCCGCTCTCCTCCGGCGAGATCCGCGTCCACGGCGCACCGCTGTCCCGGTTCCGGGACTGGCGCCGGATCGGGTACGTGCCCCAGCGGCTCACCGCGGGCGGCGCCGTGCCCGCCACGGTGCGCGAGATCGTCTCCTCCGGGCAGGTCGCCGCGCGCCGCCGGCTGTCGCTGCCCACGCGCGCCGACCGGGCCGCGGTCGACGAGGCCCTGGCCGCCGTCGGCCTGACCGACCTGGCCCGCGCCTCGGTGCGCGAGCTGTCGGGGGGCCAGCAGCAGCGCGTGCTCATCGCCCGCGCCCTGGCCGGGCGCCCCGACACCTTCGTCATGGACGAGCCGATGGCCGGGGTGGACCACGAGAACCAGCGCGCGCTCGCCCGCACCATCACCCGCCTGCGCGACCAGGGCTCCACCGTCGTCCTGGTCCTGCACGAGCTGGGACCGCTGGAGGACGTCATCGGACGCTCCGTGGTGCTGGAGTCGGGCCGGATCGTGCACGACGGCGCCCCGCCCGCGCCGACCGGCGAGTGCGCCCGGCCCGGCCACGAGCACCAGCACCCCCACCCCGACCCCAACGACCCCGACCCGCGGGCGGCCGAGCCGTCCTCCCCCGCGGACCTGATGCGACTCGAGGTGCCCGGCCGTGATTGACCTCCTCCAGTACGAGTTCATGCGGCGCGCGCTGATCGCCGCGGTGCTGGTCGGCCTGATCACCCCGGTCATCGGCACCTACCTGGTGCAGCGGCGGCTGGCCCTGCTGGGCGACGGCATCGGGCACGTCGCCCTGACCGGCGTGGCCCTGGGCCTGCTCACCGGCACCTCGCCGCTGCTCACCGCCGCCATCGTGTCGATGATCGGCGCGGTCCTCATCGAGGTGGTGCGGACGCGCACCCGCACCAGCGGGGACGTGGCCCTGGCGCTGCTGTTCTACGGCGGCATCGCGGGCGGCGTGCTCCTCATCGGGCTCACCCCGGGGGCGAGCAACGCCACCCTGACCGGGTTCCTGTTCGGCTCGGTGAGCACCGTGAGCGAGGAGGACCTGTGGGTCGTCGCGGTGCTGGCGCTGGGCGTGGCCGCCGTGGTCGCGGTGTTCGGCCGCGAGCTGTTCGTGCTGTGCCAGGACGAGGAGGTGGCCCGGGCCCACGGGCTCCCGGTGCGCTTCCTGAGCGTGCTGCTGGCCGTTACCGCCGCGTTGACGGTGGTGATCGCGATGCGCGTGGTGGGCCTGCTCATGGTGAGCGCCCTGATGATCGTCCCGGTGGTCGCCGCCCAGCAGCTCACCCGCAGTTTCCGGGTGACGATGTCACTGGCCGTGGTGATCGGCCTGCTGTCCTCGCTGGGCGGGCTGAGCACCGCGTTCTACGCCGACCTGGCCCCCGGCGCCACGATCGTGCTGCTGGCCCTGGCCGTCTTCGTCGTGGCGGTGGGCGTGGGCGGGGTCCTGCGCCGGGCCTCGGGGCACAGGGCCGCCAGCACCCGGCCACCCGCCGTCACCGCGGAGGCCGGTACGATGCCCGAGAGCGATCCGGGGAGGGTGAGCCGTTGAGTACGACGACACGACGTGAGGCGGTCCGTCGGGCGTTGAACGCGTCCAGCGGTTTCCGCAGCGCCCAGGACCTGTACGCGGACCTGCGCGCCGAGGGTTCCAAGATCGGCCTGACCACCGTCTACCGGGCGCTCCAGGCGCTGAGCGACTCCGGCGAGATCGACGTGCTGCGCACCGACGACGGCGAGGCCGTCTACCGCGCCTGCGGCAGCGAGAGCCACCACCACCACCTGGTGTGCCGGGTGTGCTCGACCGCCGTGGAGGTGGAGGGGCCGGCCGTGGAGCGCTGGGCCGCCGAGATGGGCGAGGCCCACGGGTTCACCGGTGTCACCCACAGTGTGGAGATCTTCGGGACCTGCGCGTCCTGCTCCCGCCGGAGCTGAGGGCTCCGCGCGCCCGCGCCCGTCCGAGAGGCGACCCCATGGACGACCACCCCCTGCTGGGGCCGGAGATCGACGTCCGCTCCCTGTTCCCCGCGGAGCGGGCCGCCCTGCTGTCCCTGCTGCGCTCCCTGGAGCCCGGTCAGTGGAGGGCCGAGGCCGTGCCCGGCTGGAGCGTGCGGGACCTGGCCGCCCACCTGCTGGGCGACGACTACGGACGGCCGACCTGGCGCCGGAGGCGGCCGGGCCGGTGCTGGACACCTTCCTGCGCGCCCTGCCCCACACGCTGCGCGGGTTCGGGGCCGAACCCGGCACCAGGGCCCGGGTCGTGGTGGAGGGCCCCGCGGGCGGGACGTGGACGGTGGTGCGCGCCGGCGGGGGCTGGGCGCACGACCCGTCTCCGGGGGCCCCGGCCGCCGCGACCGTGCGGCTGGACGCCGACACGGCCTGGCGGATGTGCACGAGGATGATCGACCCCGGTGAGGCCGCCGCGCGGGGCGTCCTCACCGGGGACCGGGAACTGGCGGCCGCCTGCTGCCGGATCGTGTCGATCCTGCGCTGAGGGCCGGCGGGCCGGTGCGGGATCCCGCCCAGGGCCGCTCCCCGGTCAGTGCTCCCGGCGCAGCGGCTCCAGGGCCGGGCGCTTGGCGGTGACGTTGTCGCCGGAGGAGCGGCCGGTCAGGCGGCGGTGGATCCACGGCATCAGGAACTCGCGCGCCCAGTGCAGGTCCTCCTGGCGGGCGGCCCGCCAGTCGCGGGGCTCCGCGGGCGGCCACGGCTCCTTCCAGTCGCCCTCGACGGGCACGCCCAGGACCTCGCACACGCGCAGGGCCAGGCGGCGGTGGCCCTCCGGGGAGAGGTGGAGGCGGTCCCAGTTCCAGGCCCGGGGGTCGTCGAGGATCCGCATGCTCCACACATCGACCACGTCGCAGCCGTAGCGGTCGGCGATGGCGCGCATGTGCATGTTGTAGGTGGCGATCTTGCCGCGCATGTGGCGCATGACCGGCTGCCAGTTGGTGTCGAAGCCGGTGAAGACCACGATGCGCGCGCCGGTGCGGGAGAGTTCCGCGATGGCCTCCGCGAAGACCACGGCCACCGCGTCGGGGTCCGAGCCGGGGCGGATGATGTCGTTGCCGCCGGCGCAGAGGGTGATGAGGTCGGGGGAGAGTTCGACGGCGCGGGGCAGCTGCTCGTCGACGATCTGCCGGATCAGCCGGCCGCGGACCGCGAGGTTGGCGTAGCGGACCTCGCCGACGTGGTCGGCGAGGTGCTCGGCCACCCGGTCCGCCCAGCCGCGGTACCGCCCGTTGGGCACGCTGTCGCTGTCCGGGTAGGGGTCGCTCATGCCCTCGGTGAAGCTGTCCCCGAGGGCGACGTAGGACAGGATGTCCTTCTTGGTGAGGTCGTTCGTCCCAAAGCCGCTCATGGTAGACGATGATGCAACCACGCGCCATGGTTACGCGACAGTAGGTTTCCGCTTTTTCGGGTTTTGAGCGTGACGTCACACCCGCGGATCCCCCATGAGCGGCTTCGGGACCCGGTCAGCGCTCCTTGGTGACGAGCGTCAGCTCCGGGCGCTTGGCGGTGACGGTGTCACCGGAGGAGCGGCCGGTCAGGCGGCGGCCGATCCACGGGCCCAGCGACTCCCGGACCCAGGTCAGGTCCTCCCGGAGCGCCTCCGCCCGGCCCACCGGCTCCGCCTCGGGCCAGGGCTCGTCCCAGCGCTCGGCGACCGGGACGCCCAGCACCTCGGCCACCCGCAGCGCCAGGCGGCGGTGGCCCTCCGGGGACATGTGCAGCCGGTCGGCGTCCCAGGCGCGGGAGTCGGTCAGCACGCCCATGGACCACTGGTCGACCAGGAGGCAGCCGTGGCGGTCGGCGATCGCGCGCACGTTCATGTAGTAGCGGGCGAACAGGCCGATGGTGCCGCGCATGTAGCCGGTGGCGATGTTCACGCCGGTGAACAGCACCACCTGCGAGCCGTTGGCGCGCAGCCGGGCCACGGTGCCGTCCAGGATCCTGGCCATCCGCTCCGGGTCGCCCGCCGGGCGCAGCAGGTCGTTGCCGCCCGCGCACAGGGTGACCAGGTCGGGGGCCATCTCCAGGACCGGCGGCAGCTGGTCGGTGACGATCTGGCGCATCAGCTTGCCGCGCACGGCGAGGTTGGCGTACCGGACCTCCCCCAGGTGGTCGGCCAGGTGTTCGGCCGTCCGGTCCGCCCAGCCGCGGAAGCCCGAGCCGTCCGGGTAGGGGTCGCCGACCCCCTCGGTGAAGCTGTCACCGATCGAGACCAGCGACATCCCCGGGCGCAGCAAAGGCGCGTCCTGCCCCGCCATCCCTCATTCCCCCTCTTCTTCGGGTACGGCCACCGGGTTCGGTTCGGCGCCGCCGTAGCGGCGGTCCCGGCGCGCGTAGATCTCACAGGCCCGCCACAGGTCGCGGCGGTCGAAGTCGGGCCAGAGCGTGTCCAGGAAGACGAACTCGGCGTAGGCGGACTGCCACAGCAGGAAGTTGGACAGCCGCTGCTCGCCCGAGGAGCGGACGAACAGGTCCACCGGCGGGACCTCCGGCGAGTACAGGTGCCGGGAGAGGGTGTCCTCGGTGATCTTGTCCGGGGAGATCTCCCCGGCCGCGGCCTTGCGGGCCAGCGCGCGCACGGCGTCGACGATCTCGGCCTGGCCGCCGTAGTTGACGCAGAACTGGAGGGTGAGCGCGGTGTTGTCGCGGGTCAGCTCCTCGGCGTCGCGCAGCTCCTTGATGACGCTCTTCCAGAGCATGCCCGGGCGGCCGGCCCAGGTGACGCGCACCCCGCGGGCGTGCAGCTCGTCGCGGCGGCGGCGGATGACGTCGCGGTTGAAGCCCATGAGGAAGCGGACCTCCTCCGGGGAGCGCTTCCAGTTCTCCGTCGAGAAGGCGTACGCCGACAGGTTGGGGATGCCCAGCTCCAGGGCGCCCTCGATGACGTCGAAGAGGGACGCCTCACCGGCCTTGTGGCCCTCGGTGCGCGGCAGGCCCCGCTGCTTGGCCCAGCGGCCGTTGCCGTCCATGACCACGGCCACGTGCCGGGGCACCAGGTCGGCGGGCAGGCCGGGAGGACGCGCCCCGCTCTCGTGCGGGACGGGTGCGGTGTACCCCCGCCGGTTACCGGTGTCGAAGCTGAACAGACTCAAGAACGCTCCACATGGCGCAGTGATCGGATTCCGTTTTCCAGGTGCCACTGTAGGTACGCCGCGACCAGGCCGCTGCACTCGGTGCGGTGCCGTGGGTCGCTGGCGTCCGCCGCCGCCCAGTCGCCGCCCAGCAGGGACGACATGAGGCGGACGGTCTCGGCCGAGGGGTGCACGCTGCCGTGGGGGCGGCACACCGAGCACACCGTTCCGCCCGCGTGGATCGCGAAGGACCGGTGCTCGCCGCGGTCGCCGCAGCGGGCGCACTCGGACAGGGCCGGGGCGTACCCGGCCACGGCCAGGGAGCGCAGCAGGTAGGCGTCCAGGACCAGCCGGGCGTCGTGCGTGCCCTCGCCCAGGGTACGCAGTGCGCCCAAGAGCAGGAGGAACTGGCGCAGGGCCGGGTCCTTCTCGACGGCGACGACCTTCTCCGCGGTCTCCAGCATCGCGGTGGCGGCGGTGTACCGGGAGTAGTCGGCGACGATCGCCTCGCCGTAGGCGCGGACGGTCTCGGCCTGGGTGACGACGTCCAGGGTCCGTCCGGTGTGCAGTTGCAGGTCGACGTGGGTGCAGGGCTCCAGCCGGGCACCGAACCGCGACCGGGTGCGCCGCACGCCCTTGCCCACCGCCCGCACCAGGCCGTGGCGCCTGGTCAGCAGGGTGATGATGCGGTCGGCCTCGCCCAGCTTCTGGTTGCGCAGGACGACGCCCTCGTCACGGTAGAGGCTCACTCCCCCATTGTCGCGGATGCCGGTGACCGTCCTCGCGCCGGGCCGGAGCACATATGACGGACGCGCACCGCCTTGACCAGGTTGATCACGTTTTGGATTCCCTTTTCAAGATATTTGGTCTACTCTCACGCGCTAGACGTGACCCGCCGGGTCGGCCGCCCTTCCCCCGCGGCGCCCCCGGCGCCGCCACGCGGAGGCGCGGCCCCCTCGCGGCCGGACCACCGAGATCTCACGTGGCGATGGGCGAACCCAGAGCCGCCCCAGGGTACGAACCCGGCTTCGGGCGGCGAACCCGCCCGTATCCCGCACACACCGGAGGAGAGCGATTATGGCGCGCGGTCGTCGAGGAAAACGGCGGGCAGGCCCCCGGCGCTCCCAGCGCAGAAGGCCGGTACCCCTGGCCGTCACCCTGGCGGCGGTGCCGGTGGGGCTGACCCTGGCCGGAACGCTCCTGGTCACAGGGTTCGGCGAGGAGCTGAACCCGTTCCGGACCACCGCGGACGGCTCGGCCCTGCCCGAGGACGGTGCGACCTCGTCGGTCGGCACCGAGGCGCCGCCGGTCCCGGACGCGTCCGAGGACCCGGACTTCTTCGTGTCCCCGGACGCGCCCGCCCAGGAACGCACCCCGTCGGGGGACAGCGAGCCGCAGAGCGCCGACGTCACCGCCTCGTCCTCCCCCGAGGACACCGGGACCGAGGACGCGGACGCCGACGGGAACCGCGGTGGGAACGCCGGCGGGGCGGGCGGCTCCGGCGGAGGCGGCGGGTCCGGGGGCTCGGGCGGTTCCGGCGGGGGCGGCGGCGGTGGCGGCACGGGGACCTCCTCCGCGGTCACCGACGAGGTCGTGCGCCTGGTCAACGCCGAGCGGGCCGACGCCGGGTGCGACGCGCTGCGCGTGGACTCGCGGCTCACCGCCGCGGCCCAGGAGCACAGCGAGGACATGGACCGGCGCGACTACATGAGCCACCAGAGCCCCGAGGGCGAGGGCCCCGGCGACCGGGCCCGACGCCACGGGTACGACGCCTGGGGCGCCGAGAACGTCGCCAAGGGGCAGACCAGCGCCGCCCAGGTGATGGACGCCTGGATGAACAGCCGGGGCCACCGCGACAACATCCTGAACTGCGGCCTGGTCGCGATCGGCGTGGGCGAGTCCGGCAACGCCTGGACCCAGCTGTTCGGCTGGGAGTGAGTCCGGCCCACGGCTCCTGTACGGGGCGGTCCGCGTTTCTCCGCGCGGACCGCCCCGCCCTCTTTCGGGGCCCGGAGAGTGGGAGCGCTGAACCGTTAGCAGCGGAGCCCTCGAAGAGGGTTGAGAAGGAAGCGCTCCCGGTGCCGGGAGCACCGGGTGAGGAGAGTGGCCGGGCTGTGTCTTTCCGGAGAGGGATAAGAGAAGGAAGCCCGCCCGTGGGCCTTGCGGGCCGGAGCCTCACCCGGTGTGGGGGCGGAGGGTGCGAGGGCTGGGTGCGAAAATAAGAAGGAAGCCCACCCGTCGCCCACCACCGCCCTCAACGGACGCCTTCGGCGACGGACCTTTTCGCGGTGCCGCCCTGGCCGGGCCCGCCATGGGCCCGACCGGGAGAGCGGGGAGTGAACCGGCTGCGGTTTTCTTAAAGAGAGAAAAAAGGAGAAGGAAGCCGGTTCGGGGCCGCTCCGCCCACAACGTTAGCGAGCGGGGCGGCCCGGCGCCACCGGGTTTTCAGGACGCGGGACCGGGCTCGGGACCGGTGTCGGGGAGCAGCGAGGCCAGCGTCGGCAGGGTGATCGCCCGCACCCCGTCCGGCAGCCCCTCCGGGAGCTCCGTCCCCAGGTAGCCGACCCGCAGGCCCCCCGTCGCCAGCCCCTCCGCCTCCTCCTCGGTGAGCGGGCCCGCCTCGCGCACCCGGACACCGCGTTCGGCCATCATGCCGACGAGGTCGCCGACGGTCAGGTACCGGCGCGAGAGCACGCCGCGGGCCAGCAGGTTGCCCGGGACCCCGGTCTCCTCGACCCGGTTGAACTGCTCGTCCGCCGCCAGGAACAGGTGCATCCAGCGGGCCGACCAGGTGCCGTCCTCCCCCTTGGCGAAGGCCAGCGGCACCAGCACCCGCGACTCCCCCTCCAGGTCGGAGCGGACCCGGACGGTCCGCGGCTCGAACGGCATCCCCTCCTGCGCGGTGTCCAGAGACATGTAGCCGAAGAACGCCTCGGGCAGGAAGGTGAACCGGTCGCCGCTGTACACCAGCACCTGCGGCACCACGTACCGCACCCCCGGGTCCAGCGCGGCGAGCTCCAGGTCGATCATCTCGGTCGCGCCGCCGGGCGCCGGGGCCTCGACCAGGTCGCCGGAGTGCACGGCCCCGGTGTCCTTGAGGTTGGTCCAGGAGACCTGGCCGAGGGGGCCGAAGTCCTCGCCGAGCAGCATCACCGACAGGTCCAGGTCGGTCGTGGTGTCCGGGCCCTCGACCCAGTGCACGAAGAAGCGCAGGCGCTCCCCCTCCACCGCGGTCACGCTGCCCCGCGGCAGCACGCCCGTCCCCTTGCCGGCGCCGCGGCCCGAACGCGGTACCGCCACGTCCCGCACCGCCGGGTCGACGAGGAGCAGGTCCACGTCGGGCAGGCGGTCGGCGATCAGCGCGTCCAGGGCGGCGGTCACCGCGGCCGTGTCGGCCTCGGGCAGCGGCGGCCGGGTGTCGGGGACCGTCCACCCGCGGGCGGTCTCGTTGGCGAACAGCCGCACCGAGCCGGGCAGGCTCCGGTTGGCGAGCTGCTCGCGGGCCGAGGCCAGCACGCGGCCCGACACCCGGTGGCCGACCGCGTTCAGGCGCTCCACCAACAGGTCGGTGACCGCGGATCCACCCGCGACGATGATCCGGTCCAGGGAGCGGACGAGGGTTCCGGGCGCCCCCGCCAGGAGGTGGACGGCGGCCGCCACGTCCCCGGACCCGAACGCGGCCTCCACCCGGGCGGCGAGGGTGCGCACGCGCTTGTCGCCCCGGGCCACCGCGAACACGTCGCGGGCGTGGCCCAGCGCCGGGTACTCGTGCGGGTGCAGCCCCTCCCCCAGGCGCTTCCAGCCCTGCACCCGGCGGCCCACGTCGGCCAGCTTGCCGGGATCGGCGGCGACGATGCCGTCCAGCGCCGTCAGCAGCAGCCGGCGCTCGCGCCGGGTGAAGGAGCGCAGGCGCGCGGGCGCCACCAGGGTGGGGTCGCCGTCGGACAGGGCCTGGGCCAGGCGCAGCACGTCGGTGACGGTGTCGAGCACCGGGGGGCGGCCGGCCAGGACCCGGGCGGCGTTGACCACGGCCCGGTTCTCCCGGACGGGGATCGCGGAGGGCTCGTGGTCGGGGCACTGCGCGGCCAGGCGGCCCAGCAGGTCGCGGTCGGCGTCGGAGAGCGGCACCGTCGACCCGGCCAGGTCCGTGTAGAGCAGGCGGGCCTCCTCCTCGGGGGTGCCGCCGCGGTGCAGCAGGGTCCACCGGTCCTTCGCGCCGGCGACGAAGGCGTCGCGGACGGCCGCCAGTTCGGCGTAGGTGTGCCGCAGGCGTCCGTAGGAGGGCAGGGAGAGCAGGTCGAGGCCGTCGGGGCCCAGGACCACCGCGTCGCGGTGGGCCGGGTCGGTGACCGCGGCGACCAGGCACTCCAGCCAGAACTCCACGGTGTCGGGGACGTTCCGGGGGAAGTCCGCGAAGTACACGTTGTGCTCGGCGTCGGCGCCGACGAGGCCGCGGACGGCGGCGAGCAGGGGGTCGGCGGTGCGCAGCACCGCGTCGGGGGCCAGCCCCTCCAGGTGGGCGCGCAGGTCTGCGGTGAGCGCGAACCCGAGGGACAGCAGCGCGGCGTCCAGCCGCCGCACCGCGGCGGTGCCGTCTCCGGGCTCGGCCGCGGGAAGGGGGACCCGCAGGGTCCGCTGGATGATCTCGGTGTGCACCATGCCCGGAATGCTCCCATCGCGCGAACCCCCGTCGCCAGGGGTTTTCCCGCCCCCGATCGAGGTGTCCGGACGCGGTAATAGGGTGAGCGGCACCGCAGCGAACAGGTGGGAGGGCACGGGTGCGCGAGCTCAGTGAGCTGGTCGAGGTGGACCGGCCCGGATGGCCGGTGGTGGCCGCACACCTGGCGGACGCCAGGGTGCCGGTGCGGGTGCTGCCCGGCGACCCCGAGCGGGGCCGGACCTGCCTGCACCGGCTGCAGGTGACGGCGCGGTCGTTCCTGGGCGCGATGGCGCTGGAGAGCGGCGGCCTGCTCGTGGACGACGGCTGGCTGCGCGTGTACGGGGGCGGCGGCCCCGGGCTGCCCGGGCTCGGCGAGGTCAACGACCTGAGCGCCGCGGTGGTGCACGGCCCCCCGCCGCACCTGGTCGTGGGGCACGACGTGCTGGGCGGGGTGTTCGCGCTCAACGGCCCGGCCTGCGAGGACGACCGGTACCCGGGGCGGCCCGGGGAGATGGTGTACTTCGCCCCCGACTCCCTGCGGTGGGAGCCGCTGGAGGCCGCCTACTCGTCGTGGCTGCTGTGGATGCTCCAGGAGCACAACCTGGAGAACTTCTACGCCGACCTGCGCTGGCCGGGGTGGCGCGAGGCGGTCGCGGGGCTGGCCCCGAACCGGGGGCTGTCCTCGGTGCCGTTCCTGTGGACGGAGGAGGCCGCCGCGGACCCGGCGGCGGTGCGGCGGCGGCCGGTGCCGCTGGCCGAGCTGACGGGGCTCAACCGGGAGTTCGCCGCGCTCGTGGGCGAGCCCGACCCGGGGCCGTTCGGGACGCTGTGACGGGCGAGGGGCCCGCGGCCGGTGCCGCGGGCCCCTCGCGCGCGCGTGTCAGGCGCGGCCGATGGCGCTGCACAGGGCGCGCAGCGAGGCGGTGGTGATGCTGCTGTGGATGCCCACGCCCCACACCACGCGGCCGTCGATCTCGGCCTCCACGTAGGCGGCGGCGCGGGCGTCCCCGTCGGCCCCCATGGAGTGCTCGACGTAGTCCATGACCCGTACCTTGACGTCGACGTCGGCCAGGGCGTCGCAGAACGCGGAGATCGGGCCGTTGCCGGTGCCGACCAGCTCGCGGATCTCGCCGTTGACGCGGGCGTCGGCCTCGATCCGGTAGGTGCCCTCGGCGTCGGTGCTGGAGCGGTGCGCCAGGACGGCGACCGGGCCGTTCTCGCGCAGGTAGGTGTCGGAGAAGATCTCCCAGATGCGCTCGCCGGAGAACTCGCCGCCCTCGGCGTCGGTGAACTTCTGGATGACCTGGGAGAACTCGATCTGCAGGCGGCGCGGCAGGTCCAGCGAGTGGTCGCGCTGCATGATGTAGGAGACGCCGCCCTTGCCGGACTGGCTGTTGACCCGGATGACGGCCTCGTAGTTGCGGCCGACGTCCTTGGGGTCGATGGGCAGGTAGGGCACGTCCCAGCCGTATTCCCCGACGGGGACCCCGGCCGCCTCGGCGTCGGCCTCCAGCGCGGCGAAGCCCTTCTTGATGGCGTCCTGGTGGGAGCCGGAGAAGGCGGTGTAGACCAGGTCGCCGCCGTAGGGGTGGCGGGGGGCGACGGGCAGCTGGGTGCAGTGCTCGACGGTGCGGCGGATCTCGTCGATGTCGGAGAAGTCGATCCGGGGGTCGACGCCCTGGCTGAACAGGTTCAGGCCCAGGGTGACCAGGCAGACGTTGCCGGTGCGCTCGCCGTGGCCGAACAGGCAGCCCTCGACGCGGTCGGCGCCGGCCATGACGGCCAGTTCGGCGGAGGCCACCCCGGTGCCGCGGTCGTTGTGCGGGTGCACCGACACGACCACGTGCTCGCGCCGCGACAGGTTGCGGCTCATCCACTCGATCTGGTCGGCGTAGACGTTGGGGGTGGCGCGCTCGACGGTGGCCGGCAGGTTCAGGATGATCTCGCGGCCGGGGCCGGGACGCCAGACGTCCATGACCGCCTCGCAGACCTCCAGGGCGAAGTCGATCTCGGTGTCGATGAAGATCTCGGGCGAGTACTCGTAGCCGAAGTACTCGGTGTCGCCCAGGTACTGCTCGGCGAAGCGCATGACGTGGCGGGTGCCCTCGACGGCGATGGCCTTGCAGGCCTCGCGGTCCACCTTGAAGACGACGCGGCGGAAGGTCGGCGCGGTGGCGTTGTACAGGTGGACGGTGGACCGCTTGGCGCCGACCAGACTCTGCACGGTGCGCTCGATCAGGTCCTCGCGGGCCTGGGTCAGGACCGAGATCTGGACGTCGTCGGGGATCAGGTCGCCCTCGATCAGGGAGCGCACGAAGTCGAAGTCGGTCTGGGAGGCGGCCGGGAAGCCCACCTCGATCTCCTTGTAGCCCATCCTGACCAGCAGCTCGAACATCTCGCGCTTGCGGTCGGGGTCCATCGGCTCGATCAGGGCCTGGTTGCCGTCACGCAGGTCGGTGGACAGCCAGCGCGGCGCCTCGGTGATGGTCTTGGACGGCCAGGTGCGGTCGGGCAGGTCGACCGGGGTGAAGGGGGTGTAGCGCTGGAACGGCATGGGGGAGGTCTGCTGCTGGGGCACCATCTCGGTGGCTCCTCGGATTCGCGGCGTGGTCAATGGTCGACCGTGGACAAGCCGAAGCCCCGCGGCGAGGGAGCCGACCCGTACTAACGACCCCCGCCGCGGCCGCTAAGAAGGAGCAGCTCGCACAGCATGATGGGCTCACGCTAGCAGAGCGTCCGGAAATCCTGGTACTTCCTGTCCACACTTTGGGACGAGCATCACGTGACCTGCGCCTTTCCCGGCGGACGCGTGTCGGCGATCGATCCCCCTCTGTCCGGGTCATCTCGATTTCGAGACAACCGATACCTTGATCTCGAGATACAGGGCAGAGGTCTGTACCATTGGGGGGAACCCTTCAGTGCTAGGGGGGTCGTTCGAGTCCCGCCGGGGGACCCAGGGTGCGGCCAACACCCGAGGCCGCCGTCGTTGCGCGCCGTTCACACGTAAGCCGCGACCGACGGCCGGGCCGGCCCCCCGGCGGGATTTCTCCTTTCCGGCACCCCGGTGCCGCCCCGGACGGGGTCAGGCGCCGGCGAGGTGCGGGTAGTCGGTGTAGCCGGTGCGGTCGCCGCCGTAGAAGGTGGCGGCGTCGGGCGCGTTGAGGTCCGCCCCCGAGCGCAGGCGCTCGTCCAGGTCCGGGTTCGCGAGCCAGGCCGAGCCCAGGGCGACGGCGTCGGCCCCGTTCGCCAGGGCCGCGTCGACGCCGGTCAGGTCCAGCCCCGTCGCCGGGTTCACCACGAGGGTGCCCTCCCACAGACGGCGGACCAGCGGGGTCAGCTCGGCGCCGCCGATCTGCGTGGTGTGCAGGAAGGCCAGGTCGGAGCGGTGGCGCAGCCCCTCCAGGAGGGCCGTGTACTGCGCGGCCGGGTCGCCGTCCGACATGCCGTTGTAGTTGTTCTCCGGCGAGATGCGCAGGGCGGTGCGGTCCGCGCCGATGGTGTCGGCGATGGCGTCCACCACCTCGATCGCGAACCGGGAACGGCGCTCGGCGTCGCCGCCGTACTCGTCGGTGCGGTGGTTGGAGCCGTCCGCGAGGAACTGGTGGACCAGGTAGCCGTTGGCGCCGTGGACCTCGACGCCGTCGAACCCGGCCTCGACCGCGTTGCGGGCGGCGTTGGCGAAGTCGTCGACGACCTCCTGGATCTCCGCGACGGTCAGCTCCCGGGGCTCCGGGTGCGGGAGCATGCCCGAGCCGTCGAACAGCTCCTGGCCCGAGGCGATCGGGGACGGGGCCACCGGCAGCCCGCCGTCGGGGTACAGCACCGGGTGGCCGATCCGGCCGGTGTGCATGAGCTGCGCGAAGACGAGCGAGCCGCGCGCGTGGACGGCGTCGGTGACGGGCTTCCACGCCTCCACCTGGCCGGCGTCGTGCAGGCCCGGGGTGTTGATGTAGCCCTGGCCGCGCACGCTGGGCTGGATGCCCTCGGTGATGATGAGGCCCGAGGAGGCGCGCTGGCCGTAGTACTCGGCGACGAGCGCGTCGGGACGGCCTTCGGCGTAGCAGCGCGACCGGGTCATCGGGGCCATGAACAGGCGGTTGGCGGCCTCGTGGCGGCCGACCTTGATCGGCTGGAACAGGGAGTCGTCCACGGTTCTCCTCCGGGTCTCACGTGTCGGGGGCGCTCGCCCCCGGGGACGTTCCGAAGCTAGGCCGGGGCGCCGTCCGGCCGCTTGCCGCGCGCTGTCCGTCGGCTGTCGTGACCCCGGTCTCACCGTGAGGAGCGCCGCGGAACCGCGCGTATAGGCTCTCCGGTATGCGATTCGGGGTGCTGGGGCCGCTGGCCGTGTGGACCGACGGGGGTTCGTCCGTACGCGTTCCGGGGGCCAAGGTGCGCGCCCTGTTGGCGCTGCTGCTCGTCCACCGCGGCGAGTCGGTCTCGGCCGACCGGCTGGTCGACGAGCTCTGGGACGCCCCGCCGCCCGATCCTGCCGGCGCCGTGCAGACGGCGGTCTCCCGGCTGCGCGGTGCCCTGGAGCGCGGCGAGGCCGGGTTCCGGACCCGGCTGGAGTCGGGCCCCTCGGGCTACCGGCTGCGGGTGGACGCCGACGCCGTGGACGCGGGCCGGTTCGAGGCCCTGGTGTCCCGGGCCCGCGGCGGCGGCCCCCGGGAGCGGGTCCGGCTGCTGGACGAGGCGCTGGAGCAGTGGCGCGGCCCGGCACTGGCCGACCACGCGGACGCCGCCTTCGCCGCGGCGCCCCTGGCCCGCTGGGAGGAGATGCGCCTGGCGGCCCTGGAGGACCGCGCCCGGGCCAGGCTCGACCTGGGCGAGGGCCCCGAGCTCGTCGCCGAGCTCGGCGGACTGGTGCGCGCGCACCCGGCCCGGGAGCGGCTGCGGGCGGCGCACATGCTCGCCCTGTACCGGGCGGGCCGCCAGGGCGAGGCCCTGGAGAGCCACCGCGGGCTGCGGGAGCTGCTGGCCGAGGAACTCGGCGTGGACCCGGGCCCGGAGATCACCCGGCTGCACTCGGACATCCTCGCCCAGTCCCCCGTACTGGACCCGGCCCCCGCGGTCGCGGAGGTCCCGGCGGCCCCGGCTGCGGCTGCGGCTGCGGCTGCGGCCGTCCACCACCCGCACGCCATGGCGCCCCCGGCCGATCCGGCCCCCGCCGCCCCTGCCCGGGGCTCGGTGCCCGCCCCCCTGACCGACCTGGTGGGGCGGGACGACTGCGTCGCCGAGGTGCGGCGCACCCTCGCCCGGTCGCGCCTGACCACCCTGCTGGGGCCCGGCGGCGTCGGCAAGACCTCCATGGCCCTGGCCGCGGTCGCCGTCGGCGACGGCCGCTTCGGCCCGGTGTGGTTCGTGGAGCTGTCCGGGCGCGAGGACGGGGAGGGGGTCGCCGAGGAGGTCGCGGCCGTGCTGGGCCTCCAGGACGAGGGGTCGCGGTCGGCCCGGGCGCGGCCGGTGGCCGCGCGCATCGCCGAGTCCCTGGGCGGCGGACCGGCCCTGCTCGTGCTGGACAACTGCGAGCACCTGATCGCGCCGGCGGCGGACCTGGCCGCCCGCCTGCTCGGAACCGTGCCGGGTCTGCGGGTCCTGGCCACCAGCCGGGAGCCGCTGGGCATCCCCGGCGAGCACCTGCACCAGGTGAGGCCGCTGGGGCTGCCGGACGGCACCTCACCGGAGGAGGTGGCCGCCTCCGACGCCGTGGCGCTGTTCGTCCGGCGGGCGGCCGCGTCGGTGCCCGGCTTCACCGTGGACGCGGCGAACGCCGAGGCGGTGGCCGGGATCTGCCGCCACCTCGACGGACTGCCGCTGGCCCTCGAACTGGCCGCGGCCCGGGTGCGCTCCCTGGGGGTGCACCGGCTCGCGGAACGGCTGGACGACCGCTTCCGGGTCCTGGGGGCGGGCGGGCACGACCGCAGGCGCACCCTGTGGGAGACCGTGGACTGGAGCTGGCGGCTGCTGACCGGCCCCGAACAGGCGGTGCTGCGCCGCCTGTCCGTGCCGACCTGCGTGTTCACGCTGGAGACCGCGGAGGCGATCGCCGCCGACCCGCAGGGGCCGCCCGGAGTGGAGCCGGCCGACGTCGCGGGGATCCTGGCGGGCCTGGTGGACCGGTCGCTGGTGGCGGTCGGCCAGGAGGGCACCCGGTACCGGCTGCTGGAGACGATCCGCGCCTACGCCGCGCGGCGGCTGGCCGCCGCCGGCGAGGAGGACGCCGTCTGGCACCGGTACGCACGGCACATCGCCGACCGCTCCGGACGGGGCGAGGCGGCGGACTTCACCCTGGACCCGCACCAGGCGGACGCGGACCGGCAGGCGACCGACGTGCGCGCGGTCATCGAGTGGTCGGCCGACCACGGGCACGCCGACCTCGCGCTGCGTGTGGCCGCCTACCACGGCTGGTTCTGGTACCTGCGCGGACGGTACCGGGAGGGGTGCCGCCTGCTGTCCCGGGCGCTGGCCGCCCAGGGCACGGGCTCCCCCGCGGACCGGGCCGAGGCCCTGCTCTGGCACACCGTCCTGGGGGTGGCCGAGTGCACCGACCACGCGGAGCACGCGCCGGCGCGTGAGGCCGAGCGGATCGCCCGGGGCCTGTCCGACCCCCGGACCCGCGCCCGCGCGCAGACCCTGCTGGTGTTCGTGACGGCCTTCTCCGACGCCGTCGGCCCCGGCGACGACTGGCCCGACGACCGGCTGTCGGAGGCGCTGGAGGTGTTCGAGGCGGCCGCCGACCCGTGGTGGACCGCGTTCGCGCTGCACCTGCGCGGGTGGCGGGCGCTGCGCCGCAGCGAACTGGGTCCCGCCCGCCGCGACGCCGACCGGAGCCTGGCCCTGTTCTCCCGCGCCGGGGAGCCGTGGGGCGAGGCCCGGGCGCACAGCCTGCTGGGCGTGGTCGCGGGCATCGAGGGCTCCTACGCCGAGGCCGCCCGCCGGCACCGCAGCGCCCTGGGGATCGCCGAGGGCCTGGGGCTGTGGCCGACGGTGGTCGACGAACTGGGCCGCCTGGCCCGGGTCCACCTGCTCAACGGCGACCTGGAGGCCGCCGACGCGCACAACCTGAGGGCCCTGCGGATCGCCGGCGAGCAGGCGTTCCGGGCGGGGCGGAGGTTCACCGTCGCCGGGCTGGGGATGACCGCCCGGCGCCGCGGCGACCTCGACACCGCGCGGGAGCACCTGGAGGAGGTGCTGGCGGTGCACCGGCAGGACGGGTACCGGCCGGGGCTGGCGTTCGCGCTGGCCGAACTGGGCTTCACCGCCGAGCAGCGCGGGGACGCCGGAGCCGCCCGCGACCTGCACCGCCAGGGCCTGGAGCAGGCCCGGCTCACCGGGGACCCGCGCGCGGTGGCCCTGGCCCTGGAGGGGCTGGCGGGGGTCGCCGCCCTGGAGGGCGACGGCGTCGCCGCGGCCCGGCTGGTCGGCGCCGCCGAGCGGCTGCGCGAGGCCGCCGGGGCGCCGATGCCCGCCGCCGAGCGGTTCGACGTGGACCGCGTCCTGGCCGCCGCCCGCGCCCTGGCGGGTCCCGAGGCCGTCGGGGCCGCCCGGGCCGCGGGCCGCGCCCTCCCCCCGGAGGCCGCGGCCGCCGAGGCCCTCTCCCCCGCCCCCCAGCCGCGGTAGACGGGTGGCCGGATGCGGCCAGGCGGGGACGGGGTACCCGCGGCGGGCGGGGCGGACCGGGCGGGCGTGACGTGGGGTTTCGCCGCTTTCAGCGGCAAACATTCCTATATGACTCAGAGATCATGAATGTTGACAGAACGTGGTGATCTCTTCTGCAATGTCGCCACCGTGTCCGATCGCCTCACCCCCGCTCACGGAGGCATCCCGTGGAGACCACCCGTTTCCCGTCCCCCCGGCGCGCCCGCATCCCCTCGGGCGTGCGCCGCACCCTCGTCCCCCTGACCGTCGCCGCGCTGATGCTCGGCACCCTGGCCGCCGGGAGCGCGACCGCCGAACCCGAGTACGACCTGTACATCGTGGACGGCGCGAGCACCCCGCGGGACCGCACCGCCATCGCCTCGACCGGCGCCGCCATCGACCAGGTGGCCGCCGAGGAGGTCCTGGTCACCGCCACCCCCGACGACGCCGCGGAGATCGCCGCGCTCGGCTTCGGCGTGGAGGTGCTGGAGGTCTCCGGGACGTTCGCCGCCCCCGACCCCGGTTACACCGACTACGCCGAACTCCTCGACCTCGTCGACAAGGTGGTCGCCGACCACCCCGACCTCGCCGCCCCGAGCGTCATCGGCACCTCGCACGAGGGCCGCGACATCGTCGCGGTCAAGATCAGCGACAACGCGGCGGCCGACGAGGACGAGCCCGAGGTGCTGTTCACCCACGCCCAGCACGCCCGCGAGCACCTGACCGTCGAGATGGCCGTCTACCTGATGGACCTGCTCACCGACGGGTACGGCACCGACGAGCGCATCACCGGGCTGGTCGACGGCCGCGAGATCTGGATCGTCCCCAACGTCAACCCCGACGGCTCCGAGTACGACATGGCCGGCAGCGCCTGGCGGGACTGGCGCAAGAACCGCCAGCCCAACGCCGGGACCTCGGCGGTCGGCACCGACCTCAACCGCAACTGGGACTACGAGTGGGGCTGCTGCGGCGGCTCCTCCGGCAACCCGAGCAGCATCACCTACCGCGGCCCGGCCCCCGAGTCCGCCCCCGAGGTGCGGGTCATCGCCGACTTCGTGCGGAGCCGGGTGGTGGGCGGCGAGCAGCAGATCACCGCCGCCATCGACTTCCACACCTACAGCGAGCTCATCCTGTGGCCGTTCGGCCACACCTACTCCGACGTCACCGACGGGATGACCCGCGAGGAGTACGACACGCACGCGGCCCTGGGCGCCCACATGGCCGACGCCAACGGGTACACGCCCCAGCAGTCCAGCGACCTGTACGTCACCGACGGCTCGATCAACGACTGGCTCTGGGGCGACCAGCGCATCGTCAACTTCACGTACGAGATGTACCCCCGGTCGGCCTGGGAGGGCGGCTTCTACCCGCCGTCCTCGGTGATCGACCGGGAGACCGAGCGCAACCGGGAGGCCGTGCTGCGGCTGCTCGACTACGCCGACTGCCCGTACCGCATCATCGGCGAGGAGGAGGCCTACTGCGGCTGACCCCCGCGCGGACGGCCCCTCCCCCCGAGCCAGTAGGGGGAGGGGCCGCTGTGCACCGCGGACACAGGTGCAGGAGGAACCCGTCCGCGGCGGCCTGTGAGAGCGATGGCGCCCACGGCCCGGAGCGAACGTCTTCGAGGACGAGGGCGGCCGGCCGCCAGGCCGTCCGTTGAGGGTGGTGGCGGGCGACGGGTGGGCGGGGATGTGAGCGCAGGGCCGAGGGTTCCCGTTCTCCGGGCGCCATCGCACGGGACGAAGCGGAGCAAAGGCCCGAAGCGAGCGGCGTCGACTACGCGCCGGGGACCGGCTCGAACTCCTTGACCGCGTCGATCGCCGGACCGTGCGGGGTGTTGGCCTCGCGCTCGATCATGATCTCGACGAGCACCGGGCGGGAGGTCGACCTGGCCTCCTTGCGGGCCCACTCCAGGGCGTCGCGGATCTCCCCCGGCTCCCAGACGCGGCGGCCCGCGCAGCCGTACGCCTCCATGATCTTGACGTTGTCGGTGCCGTACTCGTCGTAGTGGATGTCCACCTGGTAGTTCATCTCGTAGGGGATGGACGCCTGGCGGATCAGGCCCAGGTACTCGTTGTTGAGCATGATGATGACGTAGGGGACGTTGTACTGGGCGGCGACGGCCAGTTCCTCGACCATGTACTGGAACCCGTAGTCGCCGACGATGCCGACGACCTCGGCGTCCGGGTCGGTCTCCTTCAGCGCCTTCTTGACGCCGATGGCCGCGGGGATCTCCCAGCCCAGGGGGCCCGCCTGGCCGCAGATCTGGTAGCGGCGCGGCTTGTACGCCTTCTGGTGCTGGCCGCCCCAGATCTGGTACAGGCCGATCGCGGTGACGAAGTAGGTGTCCTCGTCGAAGACCTCGTTGATCTCCTTGTAGACGCGCGGCGCCTTGACCGGCACGCTGTCGAAGTCCTCGCGCCGGGTCAGGGTGGCCTTGAGCTCGCCGACCCGGTCGATCCAGGCCCCGACCCCGGCCCGGGCCTCCCGCCGCTTCGCCGCGGCCAGCAGCTCGCGCAGGAAGAGGCGGGCGTCGGAGACCACGCCCAGGTCTGGCTCGAAGACCCGGCCGATCTGGGTGGCCTCGATGTCGACGTGGATGAACTTTCGCTCGCCCCGGTAGACGTCGATCTGGCCGGTGTGCCGGTCGGCGAAGCGCGCGCCCACCGCCAGGACCAGGTCGGACTCCAGGAACGAGGCGTTGCCGTACCGCTGGGAGGTCTGCACGCCGGTCATGCCCGCGTACAGCGGCGAGTCCTCGTCGAAGGAGCCCTTGCCCATGAGGGTGACCTGGACCGGGACGCGCAGGTACTCGGCGAGTTCGCGCAGCTCCCCGGAGGCCTCGGCCAGGATGACGCCGCCGCCCGCCAGGATGAGCGGGCGCTCCGCCTCCAGCAGCAGGTCCAGGGCGCGCTCGACCCGGGGCAGGTGGGGCTCGACGGTGTTGACCTTGAGCGGGGCGTCCAGCTCGGGGTCGTAGTCGATGAGCTGCTGGGCGATGTCGACGGGGATGTCGACGAGGACCGGCCCCGGGCGGCCCTCGCGGGCGATCCGGAACGCCTCGCGGAAGATCCACGGGGCGGTCGCCGCCTCCTTGATCTGCACCGCCCACTTGGTGACGGGCTTGGCGATCTCGACGATGTCGACCGCCTGGAAGCCCTCCTTGTCCAGCAGGTCGGTGCGCTGCTGGCCGGTGATGCAGACGATCGGGATGGAGTCGGCGATCGCGGTGTACAGGCCGGTGATCATGTTGGTCCCGGCGGGGCCGGAGGTGCCGATCGCCACGCCGACCTTGCCGGTGGTGCGCGACCAGCCGTCGGCCATGTGGGTGGCGCCCTCCTCGTGGCGGACGGTCAGGTGCTCGATCCCGCCGACGTCCTCCAGCGCCTTGTAGAGGGGCAGGATGGCGGCGCCGGGGCAACCGAAGGCGGTGTCGACGCCCTCGTCCTTCAAAACCTCGACGACCGCGTTCATCACGGGCATCCGTGTCATGGCTGTTCCTTCAGTGCTAGGGGGGAGTTCCGGGGACGGGCCGGCTCCGGACGGTCACGCGGTGCGGCCAACACACGCGGCCGCCGGGCGGCCCGGGGCGGCGGAGTGCTCTGCTCCGCCGCGCGGTCGCCTACTGCTCGCGGCCCGAGAGCTGTTCGACGATCTTCAGCAGCGCGGAGTGGTCGAGGCCGCCGTGGCCCTGCTGCTTGAGGGCCGCCACGTACTGGGCGACCTGGGAGCCCAGCGGGATCACCACTCCGGCGGCGTGCGCGGAGTCGGTGACGATGCGCATGTCCTTGTCGTGCAGGGCGATCCGGAAGCCGGGGGCGAAGTCGCGCTCGCGCATGGCCCTGCCCTTGCGCTGGAGCACGGTGCTGCCCGCGAGCCCGCCGCCCAGGACCTCCAGGCCGGCCTCGGTGTCGACGCCGTGGGCCTCCAGGAAGACCAGGGCCTCGGCCAGCAGCTGGATGTTGCCCGCGACGATGAGCTGGTTGGCGGCCTTGACGGTCTGTCCGGCGCCGTTGGGGCCGACCAGGACCGGGGTGGTGCCCAGGACGTCGAAGAGCGGGCGGGCCGCCTCGAAGTCCTCCTGGGAGCCGCCGACCATGATGGACAGCTTGGCCTCGATCGCCCCGGCCTCGCCGCCGCTGACCGGCGCGTCCAGGACCCGGAACCCGCGCTCGGCGCCGGCCTCGGCCACGGAGCGCGACACGTCGGGGCGGATGGTGCTCATGTCGATGATGAGCGTGCCGGGCTTGGCGTTCTCGAACACGCCGCCCTCCCCGAGCAGCAGCGCCTCGACGTCCGGGGAGTCGGGGACCATCGTGATGACGGCGTCGGCGTCGGCGACCGCCCCGGCGACGCCGCCGCCGCGCAGCCCGCCCTCGGCGACGAGGGCGTCCACGCGCTCGGGGGTGAGGTTGTGGCCGGTGACGGTGTACCCGGCGCGGACGAGGTTGACGGCCATGGGCAGGCCCATGATGCCGAGTCCGATGAAGGCGACCTTGCGGATGGACACGGTGTGCCCCTTCCTGTTCGTGGCTGTGGGTGCGGGCGCGCGGTTCAGCGCAGGCGGCCGAAGCTCTGCGCGGTGGGGACGGTGGGCTTGTACTCCAGGCCCACCAGGCCCTGGTATCCGCCCTTCTGGGCGGCGGTGAGGAGGTCGTCGATGGGCAGCTCGCCGGTGCCGGGCTCGCCGCGGCCGGGGACGTCGGCGATCTGGACGTGCCCGAACTCGGCGGCGTGGTCGCGGACGACGGCGGCGACGTCGTCGCCGTTGGCGGCCAGGTGGTACAGGTCGGCCAGCAGGGCGACGTTGCCGGCCCCGGCGGCCCGGGCCTCCGCGACGAAGTCGAGGCCGTCGCGGGCGGTCTTGAGCGGGTAGTCCTCGGCGCCGCTGAGGGGCTCGATGAGGACGGTGCCGCCGACCCGGGCGACCGCCTCGGCGGCGGCGACGGTGTTCTCCAGTGCCAGGCGGTCCTGCTCGGCGGGGTCCACCCCGGCCTGGCGCAGGCCGTACAGGGCGTTGAACCCGGTGGTGCCGGTGCGCTCGGCGATCGCGGTGACGACGTCGAGGTTGGCGCGGAACTCGGCGGAGCGCGCGGGCTGGGAGAGCACGCCCCGGTCGGGCCCGGGCAGGGCGCCGGCGAAGAAGTTGAGGCCGGTCAGCCGTACGCCCGCGGCCTCGATGGCGGCGATGAACGCGTCGACGTCCTCCCGGGGCGGGGTGGCGCTCTCGAAGGGCCACCAGAACTCGACGGCGTCGAACCCGGCCTCGCGGACGGCCCGGGGGCGCTCGTTGAGGGGCAGCTCGGTGAAGAGCATGGAGCAGTTCACCGTGTACCCGAGGGTGTGGCTCATGCACGGCCTCCGTGGTTACTTCCGCAATGTGGAACTTGATTTTCGCTTTAAGGAATGATTTGAGTGTGCGTCGGGTCGCCCCGGTTGTCAACACCCCCGCGGCCGACCGGCCGCCGCCGACCGCGCCGACCGCCCCCGACACCCTCCGGACCGCGACCGCCTCCGCACGTTCGGCGGATCTTTTGCCCATGTCATGAATCCGCTTGTTTTTCACCGAAAGCCCCTTGCGAGTGTTGACAAGGTCACACTGCCATCAACTAGAGTCCCTGCAATCCGTAATACGGAATCGCATGTCTGCACTATGAAAGCCCGGCTTCGGCCGGGTCACGGGAGAACCCCATGCCCGAAAGCACCTCGGCGGAGCCGGACACCCGGCCCGACCAGGGTCTGGACCGGCTCAACGCCCTCTCCGAGGAGGCATTGCGCGCCGAGCTCGCGCAGTGCCTGGACGTGGAACGCTGGGTGCTGGCCGTCGCGGCCGCCGCCCCCTACGCCGACCGCGCCGCCCTCCTCGACACGGCCGACGCCCACGCCCGCGAGATCACGGCCGACGAGGTCGCCTCCGCGCTGGCCCGCCACCCCCGCATCGGGGAGAAGGCCCGGGGCCGGGGCACCGAGGCCGCCTGGTCGCGCGGAGAGCAGTCCGCGTTCGCCTCCGAGACCGACGACGCCGCCGTCCGCGTCCAGCGGATCTTCCAGTACGCCCAGCAGGAGTACGAGGAGAGGTTCGGGCAGATCTACCTGGTCTGCGCCAGCGGCCGCGGTCCCCGCGACCTGCTGTCCGACCTGGTCGGACGGCTCGGCAACGACCGCGACACCGAACTGGCCGTCGTCGGCGGCGAACTGCGCCGGATCGCCGCCCTGCGCCTGGTCAAACTCCTGGAGGCCGAAGGATGAGCCACGTCACCACGCATGTCCTGGACGCCGCGCTCGGCCGCCCCGCGGCCGGCGTCCCCGTCCGGCTGGAGGCCGCGGCCGACCCCGGCCGCTCCTCCTGGAAGACCGTCGCCGAGGGCGTGACCGACGGCGACGGCCGGGTCGGCGACCTGGGCCCCGAGCGGCTCGCCGCCGGATACCACCGGATCACCTTCGACACCGCCGCCTACTTCGGGGCGACGGGGCAGCGGGGGTTCTACCCCGAGGTCTCCATCGTGTTCGACCTCGCCGACGAGGACGCGCACTACCACGTGCCGCTCCTGCTCAGCCCGTTCGCCTACTCCACCTACCGGGGCTCCTAGGCCCTGTTCCCGAACACCCCCCTGCGCCGCCGGGCACGGACCCGCAGCGCAGCGGAGGTTCAGGGGAACACGGCGACGGACACCCGAACGCAACCGAAAGGACACGCCTCAGGACACGGCGGCACGCAGGATCACAGACTCAGGGTGCGTGATAGGTCCTTCCGCATGACCAGCGGTCCTCCCTCGTACGCACAGCGTTCACACGCGAACGACGAAGACTTATCCACACGGATGGAGTTCACCCTGATGGGCATCAGACTCGGAGACAACCAGTACGGCAAGGCCGAGGTGCGCCTCGTCCACGTCGACCGCCAGACCGACGTCCACCGGATCAAGGACGTCAACGTCACCTCCCAGCTGCGCGGCGACCTGGAGGACGTCCACACCGTCGGCGACAACGCCACGTGCCTGCCGACCGACACCCAGAAGAACACGGTCTACGCCAAGGCCCGCGAGTGGGGCGGCGTCGGCGCCGTCGAGGACTTCGCGCTGCGCCTGGCCCGCCACTTCGTCGACGAGCACGACTACGTGCACGGCGCCCGGCAGGAGATCGAGGAGTACTCCTGGGAGCGCATCGTCACCTCCGACGGCCCCCACGACCATTCCTTCGTGCGCAACGGCGCCGAGACCCGCACCACCGTCGTCACCAAGGACGGCGGACGCGAGTGGGTCGTCTCCGGCTTCACCGGCCTGACCGTCCTGAAGTCCACCGGCTCGGAGTTCCACGGGTACCCCAAGACCCGCTACACCACGCTCCAGGAGACCACGGACCGCATCCTGGCCACGGACGTCACCGCCCGCTGGCGCTACATCGGCACCGACCACGACTTCGACAAGGCCTACGCGTCCATCCGCGCGCTGTGCCTGGAGGCCTTCGCGAACACGCACAGCCTCGCCCTCCAGCAGACCCTCTTCCAGATGGGCACCGCCGTCCTGGAGGCGCACCCCGAGGTCGCCGAGATCCGCTTCTCGATGCCCAACAAGCACCACTTCCTGGTGGACCTGTCGCCGTTCGGCCTGGACAACCCCAACGAGGTGTTCTTCGCCGCCGACCGCCCCTACGGCAAGATCGAGGCCGTCGTCGAGCGCGACGACGCCCCCGAGCCGGGCGATGCGTGGAAGTCCGTGCCGGGCTTCGTCTGATCCCCGCCCTCCCCCGGGGCCCGACGTGCGGCCGGGCCCCGGACCCGCCCCCCGATCCGAGGTGACCCCTCGCCTGCCCGCAGCGCAGCGGGCTGCCCGCCTCCGCCGTGCCCCGGCACGGGCCGCAGGCGGCGCGATTCGTCGGGCGCACGCGCCCGAGAGACCGACCACCCCCCGTGGTCACCTGAACAAAGGCTGGAAACTGGCCATGTCGAACAGTCCGTCCGCGAAGGACTCGGCCACAACGAACGCCCCCGCCCCGCGCCCCGAGGACGAGAAGCTGCCGCCCCGGCTGCTGCTCGTCTACGGGATCCAGCACATCCTCACCATGTACGCCGGCGCGGTCGCGCCGGCCCTGGTCATCGGCGCCGCCGCCGGACTCGCGAACGACCCCGCCTCCATGGGGATACTCGTCAGCGGCGCGCTGCTGGTGGCCGGGATCGCCACCCTCATCCAGACCGTCGGCCACCGCCGGATCGGCGCCCAGATGCCGATCGTGGTCGCCGCCTCCTTCGTCCCCGTCAGCGCCGTCACCACCCTGGCCGCGGGCGAGAACGGCGAGAACCTGCCGGTGGCGTTCGGCGCCTCCCTGGCCGCCGGCGTCTTCGCCCTGTGCCTGACCCCGTTCTTCGGGCAGCTCATCCGCTTCTTCCCGCCGATCGTCACCGGCACGATCATCACCGTCATCGGGGTCAGCCTGATGCCGGTGGCCGCCCGGTGGATCATGGACGGCGGCGTCCACACCGGCGCGGACGGCGCGTCGGTCCCGGCCGCGCCCCTGGCCAACCTGGCCCTGGCCGGGGTCACGCTCGCCGTCATCCTCCTGGGCTCCCGGGTGCTGCCCGGGATCTGGGGGCGGCTGTCCATCCTGCTCGGCATGGTGGTGGGCACCCTGGTGGCGCTGCCCCTGGGCATGGCCGACTTCAGCCGGGTCGGCGAGGCCGACATCGTGTTCAACCCGACCTCGGTGTTCTACTTCGGCGCCCCGCAGTTCCAGCCCGCCGCGATCGCCACGATGTGCGTGATCATGCTGGTGGTCCTCACCGAGGGCGCCTCGCACATCATCGCCGTCGGCGAGATCACCGGGACGAAGGTGGACGCCCGGCGCATCTCGGCTGGCCTGCGCGCCGACGTGAGCGGGTCGATCATCGGCCCGATCTTCAACTCCACCCCGACCAGCTCGTTCGCCCAGAACATCGGGCTGCTGGCGCTCACCGGGATCCGCAGCCGCTACGTGGTGGCGGTGGGCGCGGGCATCCTCATCCTCCTGGGGATGTTCCCGATCCTGGGCGGCGTGATGGCCGCCCTGCCCGCCCCGGTCCTGGGCGGGGCCGGCCTGGTGCTGTTCGGCAGCGTGGCCGCCAGCGGCGTCAAGACGCTGGCCAAGGTGGACTTCACCCGCAACCTCAACCTGGTGCTGGTGGCCGCGTCGGTCGGGGTGGCGGTCATCCCGCTCGCCTACCCGACGTTCTACTCCTTCCTGCCCCCGTCCGTGGAGATGATCGCCCACTCCGGGATCATCGGCGCCGCGGTGTCGGCGATCCTGCTGAACATCTGCTTCAACGTGATCGGCGGCGGCGACCGGGCGGAGCCGGCCGCGATCGACACCCGGGAGATCGGCTCGGCCGGCCCGGGCGAGGCCAAGTACACCGACCAGGCGGGGGCCGCCTACCGCGAGGAGGACCCCGACCGGATCTGAGCCGGTCCCCCACGGCGGGGGCGGGTGCGTGCCATCGGGGCGCACCCGCCCCCGTTCCCTTTCCCGTTCACCGGAGCCGAATGGTATGCCTGTGACCATGACCGACTGGGACCTGCGCAAGCTGCGCGTGCTGCGCACCCTCGACCGGGTCGGGACGGTGCGCGCCACCGCCGAGGCCCTGTCCACCACCCCCTCCGCCGTCTCCCAGCAGCTGTCCGCCCTGTCCCGCCAGGTGGGGGTGGAGCTGCTGGAGCCGCACGGGCGCCGGGTGCGGCTCACCGACGCCGCCCGGGTGCTGCTGCGCCACACCGACATCGTGCTGGCCCAGCTGGAGCGGGCCGAGGCCGAGCTGGACGGGTTCGCCCGCGGCGGGGCCGGGACGGTGCGGGTGGGCGCGTTCGCCACGGCCGTGCCCGGGCTGGTGGTGCCCGCGCTGAGCGCGGTGCGCGACGCCCACCCGGGGCTGGCGGTGCGGGTGCACCAGGCCGAGGCGTCGGAGGTGTACGACCTGCTGGCCGCGGGGGAGATCGACATCGGCCTGTCGCTGGCCGCGCAGGCCCCGACCGGGCGCGACGACCGCTTCGAGCGCGCCGGCCTGCTCACCGACCCCATGGACGCGGCCCTGCCCGCCCGGCACCGGCTGGCCGGGGCCCCCGCGCTGCGCCTGCGCGAGCTGGCCGGGGAGCCGTGGATCTACGGCGCCGACGGCCCGTGGCGGGACATCACGGTGGCGGCCTGCGCCCAGGCCGGCTTCGCCCCGGAGCAGGCGCACGTGGCCTCGGACTGGCGGGCCATCCTCGACATGGTCGCCGCCGGGCTCGGGGTGGCGCTGGTGCCGCGGCTGGCGGCGGCCGGGGACAGCCCCGGGGTGGCCCTGCGGGTGCTGCACGAGGACCGGCCGCGGCGGCACGTGGTGTGGGCGGTGCGCGCCGGGTCGCGGGAGCGGCCGCAGATCGCGGTGGCGCTGCGGGCCCTGGTGGACCGCGCGGCCGCCCTCGCCACCGCGAATGTTCAGTTCGACTGAACACGGTGATCGGAAAGTTTCGCTGGAAATGACCGTTTCCTCCTGCCAATCTGAGGATGTCCGAAAGATCCCTCGCTCGGCAGGAGGACCATGAGCACCACCCCCGACTTCGATCCGCGCGCCTACAACGCACGCCCCTACTCCGGCGGCGACCCCTACGCCGACTACCGGCCCACCGACCTCGACCTCGGCGGCCTGGTGGACCTCGCGGACCGCAGGCTCGGGGGCGCCGTGGTCGCCGCCAACGACGAGTTCTTCGCCCACCGCGAGAACATGCTGCGGCCCGAACCCGCCGAGTTCGACCCCCACGCCTTCGGGCACAAGGGCAAGGTCATGGACGGCTGGGAGACCCGGCGCCGCCGCGGCCCGGCCGCCGACAGCCCCCACCCCTCGGCCGACGACCACGACTGGGCGCTGGTCCGCCTGGCCCTGCCCGGCGTGGTCCGCGGCGTGGTCGTGGACACCGCGCACTTCCGCGGCAACCACCCCACCGAGGTGAGCGTGGAGGCCGCCCACGTGGAGGGCACCCCCACCACCGACGAGCTGCTCAAGGCCGAGTGGACCGAACTGGTGGCGCGCACCCCCGTGTACGGGCACGCCGCCAACGGGTTCGAGGTGGCCGACGGGCACCGCTGGACCCACCTGCGGGTCAAGCAGTTCCCCGACGGCGGCATCGCCCGCCTGCGCGTGTACGGCGAGCCGGTCGCCGACCCGGCCTGGCTGGCCGCCCTGGGCTCCTTCGACCTGGTCGCGCTGCTCAACGGCGGCGCGGTGGAGGACGCCTCGGACCGGTTCTACTCCTCCCCCGAGAACATCATCGCGCCGGGCCGCTCCCAGAAGATGGACGACGGCTGGGAGAACCGGCGGCGCCGCGACGACGGCCACGACTGGGTGCGCTTCCGGCTGGCCGCCCAGGGCGAGATCCGCGCCCTGGTCCTGGACACCTCCTACCTCAAGGGCAACTCCGCCGGGTGGGTGACGGTGCTGGGCCGCGACGCGGAGGGGGACGACCCCGAGGCGTGGTTCGAGATCCTGGGCCGCACCCGGCTGGAGCCGGACGGCATCCACCGGTTCGTGCTCCCGGCGCCGGTGACCGCCACGCACGTGCGGACCGACGTCTTCCCCGACGGCGGCCTCGCCCGCCTGCACGTGTACGGATCCCTGACCGAGGCCGGGACCGCCGGCCTGGAGCGCCGGTGGGCACGGACCCGCGCCTGACCGAGAGCCGGGGGCCGGTGTTCGGCGGTCGGCCGCCGGCCCCCTCCCCTCCGCCGGCACGGGGAGAGGACGGAGGGCGGCGCACCCGCACGGGTGCGCCGCCCTCCCCCGTCGTCTCAGGAGCGCTCGATCATCCGCCCCGCCGTGGAGTCCCCGGTGACCTCGGCCCCGCGCAGCAGGGTGCGCCGGACCCGGCCGGTGAGCACCGCGCCGTCGTAGGCGCTGACCGGGTTGCGGTGGGCCAGCTCCCGGGCGTCCACCCGCACCTCTTCCTCCGGGGCGAAGAACACCAGGTCGGCGTCGGTCCCGGCGGCGATCGCGCCCTTGCCGGACACCCCGGCCACCCGGGCGGGGGCGGCCGACATCCAGGCCACCACCTCGGCCAGCGGGACACCGCGCCGCCTCGCCTCGGTCCACATCGCGGGCAGCCCCACCTGGAGACCGGAGATCCCGCCCCAGGCGGTGCCGAAGTCACCGGTGTCCAGGTCCTTGAGGTCGGGGGTGCTCGGCGAGTGGTCACTGACCACACAGTCGATCAGGCCCTCGCGCAGCGCCCGCCACAGCAGGTCGCGGTTGCCCTCCCCGCGGATCGGGGGACAGCACTTGTACCCGGTGGCGCCGGCCGGGACGGCCTCGGCGGCCAGGGTCAGGTAGTGCGGGCAGGTCTCCACCGTGAGGCGGACGCCCTCCTCCCGGGCCCGCGCGATGAGCGGCAGCGCCGCGGCGCTGGACAGGTGCAGGATGTGCGCCCGCACGCCGGTGCGCCGGGCCGTCTCGATCACCAGGGAGATCGCCCGGGTCTCGGCGTCGTCGGGCCGCGAGGCCAGGAAGGCGGCGTAGTCGCGCCCGGCGGCGACCGGGGCCGCGGCCAGCACGTCGGGGTCCTCGGCGTGCACGATGAGCAGCCCGTCGAACGCGGCGATCGCCTCGGCGGCGGTGGCCAGCTCGGCGGCGGACAGGTGACCGAACTCGTCGACCCCCGAGGGCGACAGGAACGACTTGAACCCGAAGACCCCGCGCTCCCACAGCGCGGCCAGCTCCCCGGTCCCGCCGGGACGGCTGTTCTCCGGGACCGCGCCGCCCCAGAAGCCGACGTCCACCGCCAGGACGCCGTCGGCGGCCGCCCGCTTGGCGTCCAGCCCGGCGACGGTGGTCGTGGGCGGGACGCTGTTGAGGGGCATGTCCACCAGGGTGGTCACCCCGCCCAGGGCGGCGGCCCGGGTGGCGGAGGCGAAGCCCTCCCACTCGGTGCGGCCGGGTTCGTTGACGTGCACGTGGCTGTCCACCAGCCCGGGCAGCAGCACCTCGTCGGCGGCGGCGCGCAGCTCGCGCGCCCCGGTCAGCGGCGCGTCCGCGCCGTCCAGGACCTCGACCACCGTTCCGTCGCGCACCCCGAGGGTCACCGGGCGCTCCCCCCGCGGGGTGAGGGCCCGCTCGGCGCGGACGACCAGATCGAGACGGTCCATCTCCTACCTTTCCTTCACGGGGACGCCCGGACCCCCTCGGGGGTCCGGGCGTCCCGACAACGGCCGCACGGGGCGGCCCGGTCCGGCGCCCGTTCCGTGCCGGGGCGCCGGACCCGGTCAGCCCACCCGGCGGGTGGCCAGGGCCAGGAGGGTGTCGGCGTCGGTGCCGGTCGCCTCGGCGACCTCCCCGCCGTCCAGGGCACCGCAGCGCAGCCCCTGGGCCAGCACCGAGGCCAGCGCCTGGGCGGTGGCGGGCTCGTCGGCGACGTTGCCGCCCTCCACCGATCCCAGGTAGGCGCGCAGCCGCGCCGCGGCCGGCGCGAACGCCTCACGGTAGAACACGAATCCGGCCAGGTGGCGGATCGGCAGCTGGCGGGGGTGCAGGTCCCAGCCCTGGTAGAAGCCGCGCTCCAGGGAGCGGGACACCAGGCCGGCGTGCAGCCGCCAGGCGGCGTGCACCTCCTCGGCGGTGCCGACCGGCAGGATGTTGCTGCCGCCGTCGGAGAGCCACACGCCGGTCCCGGCGGCGGCCACCTGCATGACGGACTTGGCGTGGTCGGCCACCGGGTGGGCCAGGCTCTGGTGGGCGGCGGTGATCCCGCAGGCGGCGCTGTAGTCGTAGGTGCCGTAGTGCAGGGCGGTGACCCGGCCCGCCCCGGCGGCGATCATCCGGGGAACGGCGACGGTGCCGTCGGCGAGCAGGATCGACTGGGGGGTCTCGATCTGCAGCTCGAAGCCCAGCCGCCCCTCCTCCAGGCCGTAGCGCCGCTCCAGCCGCCCGGCCAGCCAGGCCATCGCCTCCACCTGCTCGACGGAGGTGATCTTGGGCAGAGTGAGGACCAGGCCCTCGGGCAGGGAGCCGTGCGCCTCCAGGAGGGTGCGCAGGAAGAGGTCGAGGGTGCGCACACCGCGGTGGCGGCCGGCGGCCTCCATGCCCTTCATCCGGATGCCGAAGTAGGGGGTGGCCTCCCCCTTGGCCAGGTCCGCGGCGAACGCCTCGGCCACGGCGCGGGTGTGGGCGTCCTCCGCCTCGTCTCCGGGGGCGCCGTAGCCGTCCTCGAAGTCGGCGCGCAGGTCCTCGACGGGCTCGGAGGCGAGCTTGGCGCGCACGCGGGGCAGGGCGTCGGCGACGGCCGCCTCGTCCAGGCCGGTGATCCGGGCCAGGTCGGCGGGTTCGGGGGCGTACTCGTCGAGCGAGGCCAGCGCCTGCGCACCCCAGTCGGCGGCCAGGCCCGGGCCGACACGGTCGGCGGGCACGTAAACGCTGTGCACCGGCTGCCGGGCGCCGCGCGCACCCGGGTACTCCCTGCCCAGGCGGGCGTCCGCGTCGGCGAGCCGGGAGTCGAGTCCGGCGACCAGATCAGCAAGGTCCCGGGGGGTGTCCTTGGCCACGTCCGATGTCCTCCTCCGTGGTCGGCGCGTCTTTGCGAGGCACGCGCAAATTCCTATATGCGGATACTAACTTCTACTATCCGGAAGAACAAGGGTTCAGGGCGGCCCGGACCACGGGTCCCGGGAGTTCCCTCGGAAAGCAAGAGCGAAAACCCTCTTTCGTATTGCAAAATAAGGAGGGTGACCGCAGCGGCCCACAGCAGGGGAGCACCAGCCTTGGCAGCCTCACAGACATCCGGCGCGGACCTGGCCCGCCCCGACGACCCGGTCCGGCGCACCGGCGGGGTCCAGTCCCTCGACCGCGCGTTCGCGCTGCTGGAGATCATGGCGGACGCCGGCGGGGAGACCTCCCTCAGCCAGCTCGCCGACGCCTCCGGCCTCCCCCTGCCCACCATCCACCGGATCATCCGCACCCTGGTCGGCAACGGGTACGTGCGCCAGCTCCCCTCCCGCCGCTACGCCCTGGGCCCCCGCCTCATCGGCCTGGGCGACAAGGCCGCCAAGATGCTCGGCACCTGGGCCCGCCCCCACCTGGCCCAGCTCGTGGAGGAGCTCGGCGAGACCGCCAACCTCGCCATGCTCGACGGCGACAAGGCCATCTACGTCGCCCAGGTGCCCTCGCCGCACGCCATGCGCATGTTCACCGAGGTCGGCCGCCGCGTCCTGCCGCACTCCTCCGGGGTCGGCAAGGCACTGCTCTCCCAGCTCGGCGACGAGGAGGCACTGGCCACCGTCCGCCGCACCGGGATGCCCGCCGCCACCAACCGCACCATCACCGACCCCGAACGGTTCATCGCCGAACTCCACACCATCCGCCACAACGGCTACGCCATCGACGACGGGGAGCAGGAGATCGGCGTGCGGTGCGTCGCCGTCCCCGTCACCGGGGCCCCCTCCGGGATGGCCGTGTCCATCTCCGGCCCCGAGGCCCGGGTGAGCTGGGACTTCGTCAACCGCGCCGCCCCCATCGTCCAGCAGTGCGCGGCCACCCTGGCCGGGGACCTCAACAACCAGAACCCCCGGGACTGAGCCCGCCCGGGCCCCGCGCCCGGCGCGGGCCCCGGAACGCGAACGGGCCCCGGAGCGGTCGCTCCGGGGCCCGTTCGCGCACACCCTGCTACGTCGGCTGGTCGAAGCCCAGCTTGCGCAGCTGCTTGGGGTCGCGCTGCCAGTCCTTGGCCACCCGCACCCGCAGGTCCAGGAACACCCGCTGCCCGAGCAGGCCCTCGATCTGCTTGCGGGCCCGCGAGCCCACGTCGCGCAGGCGGGAGCCCTTGGTGCCGATCACGATCGCCTTCTGGCTGGGGCGCTCCACGTACAGCGAGGCGTAGATGTCCACCAGCTCCTTGCCGGGCCTGGTGTTCTCCCGCTCCCCCATCTCGTCGACGACCACCGCGATCGAGTGCGGCAGCTCGTCGCGCACGCCCTCCAGGGCGGCCTCGCGGATCAGCTCCGCGACCAGCATCTCGTCCGGCTCGTCGGTGAGGTCGCCGTCCGGGTACAGCGGCGGCCCCTCCGGCAGGTGCGAGCACAGCACGTCGGTGACGGTCTCCAGCTGGTAGGAGGCCTGCGCCGACACCGGGACGATGTCCGCCCACTCCCCCAGCCGGTCCACCGCCATCAGCTGCTCGCCCACCTGCGCCCTGTCGGCCAGGTCGGTCTTGGTCACCAGCGCGACCACCGGGGTGTTCGTCTGCTCGGCCAGCTCTTTGGCGATGTAGGTGTCACCGCGCCCGATCGGCTCGTTCGCGGGCAGGCAGAACGCGATGACGTCCACCTCGACCAGCGTGGACCGCACCAGCGAGTCCAACCGCTCCCCCAGCAGGGTGCGCGGCTTGTGCAGTCCGGGCGTGTCCACGATGATCAGCTGCGCGTCGGGCCGGTGCACGATCCCGCGCACCGTGCGCCGCGTCGTCTGCGGCCGGTTGCTGGTGATCGCCACCTTCTGGCCGACCAGGGCGTTCATCAGGGTGGACTTGCCCACGTTCGGGCGGCCGACGAAGCACGCGAAACCGCTGCGGAAGCCCTCCGGGTAGGAGGGCATCGTCAGCGGCACCCGCAGCTTCTCCAGGTCGAGGTCGTTCATGTGTCCTTCTTCAGCGGCGGATGATGCCCGCCGGCACCCCGTCGGGGGCGGCGATCACCACCGTCGCGGTCTTGAGGTCGTCCAGCACGGCGCGGTCGGCCCCGTCGAGCTCCGGCTCCGCGGTGACCACCACCGCGGCCTCCAGCGCGGTCGCCTCACCGGAGACCGCCGCGGCCACGGCCGCCTGGAGCGCGCTGAGCTTCAGCGAGGGCAGCGACACCGTGGTCGCCACGTAGGTACGGCCGGTCTCGTCGCGCACCGCGGCGCCCTCGGGCGCGGCGTTGCGGGCCCGCGAGGCGCGCGCGAGGGTGACGAGCTTGGTGTCCTCGGCGCCCAGGGTCGTGTCGCTCACTGTTCCGTGCTCCTTGTGTTCTTGTTCCCGTCCCGCTCGTCCTCACCCTGTTCTCCGGGAAGGCGTTCCACGAGGACGGTCGTCATCCGGTTGCGGCGGCTGCTCTTCCCCTCCAGGGTGAGCCTGAGCCCAGCGTATTGCGCCTGGGCCCCGCCCGCCGGGACCCGCCCCAGCACGAACGCCACCAGGCCGCCGACCGTCTCGACGTCGTCGACGTCCAGGTCCTCGTCCGGGAACAGCTCGGCCAGCTCGCCCAGCGGCAGCCGCGCCGTCACCCGGACCCGGTCCTCGTCCAGCCACTGCACCGGGGGGATCTCGTGGTCGTACTCGTCGGTGATCTCGCCGACGATCTCCTCCACGATGTCCTCCAGCGTGACCAGCCCGGCGGTGCCGCCGTACTCGTCGATGGCCACCGCGACGTGGTTGCGCTGCTTCTGCATCTCGCGCAGCAGCTCGTCGATGGGCTTGGTGTCGGGCACGTAGGTGGCCGGGCGCATGACGTCGCCCGCGGTCAGCGGCACCTCCCCGCCGGGGTTGCCCGCCGCCGCAGCCCAGCGGTCGCGCAGCCGGTCCACCAGGTCCTTGAGGTAGACGATGCCGACCACGTCGTCCTCGTCCTCCCCGGTGACGGGGATGCGCGAGTACCCGCTGGCCAGCGCCAGGGTGAGCACGGCGTCGGCGTCGGCCTCCCGCGAGGTGAACACGATGTCGGGGCGGGGCACCATGACCTCGCGCACCGACGTGTCGTCGAGCTTGAACACCGAATGGATCATCTGGCGCTCCTCGGGGTCGATGACCTCCCCCTGCTCGGCCAGGTCCACCAGCTGGCGCAGCTCCACCTCGGTGCTGAACGGCCCCTCCCGGTCGCCCTTGCCGCGCGGGGTGAGCGCCCGCCCGGCGCCCACCAGCAACTGCGCCAGCGGGCCCACCACGACCTGGACCGGGTACACGATCGCCACGGAGGCGCGGGCCAGCTGCCCGGAGAACTGGCGGCCCAGGATGCGCGGGGTGACGGCGATCAGCACCGACTCCACCACGACCATCGCCACCGCCGTCAGGACCAGCGCGGGCCAGCCCAGTCCCAGCAGGAAGACCATGCCGACCGCGGCGGCGATGACCGCGCACACCTCGCAGACCACGCGCAGGAACAGCAGCACGTTCAGGTGGCGGGTGGGGTCGGCGGCCACCTTCTCCCAGCCCCGGCCGGTGCCCTCGGGCAGGCCCACGGACGCCACCCGGGTGACGGCGACCTCGGCGGCCACCAGGAACCCGGCCACGGCGGTGAGCGCCAGGGCGACGGCGAACGACGTGATCCATTCGACGGGGTCGCCGGTGGTCAGGGCGGCGACATCGGGCCACACCGACGGTCTCATCAGGCGGTCTCGTTCCCCTCCGCGGCCCGCTGGGCCTCGCTCTCCCGCCAGGAGGCGAGGATCTCACCCTGGAGGCCGAACATCTCCTTGTGCTCGTCCGGCTCGGCGTGGTCGTAGCCCAGCAGGTGCAGGATGCCGTGCGTGCACAGCAGGTCGATCTCCGCCTCGGTGCTGTGCCCGGCCTTCTCGGCCTGGCGCTCGGCCACCTGCGGGCAGATGATCACGTCACCGAGGACGCCGGGCTCGCTGGTGCGGCCGGGGCCGCCGGGGCGCAGTTCGTCCATGGGGAACGACAGCACGTCCGTCGGTCCGGGCTCGTCCATCCAGCGCACGTGCAGGTCGGCCATCGGGCCCTCGTCGACCAGGACCACGGACAGCTCGGCCAGCGGGTGCACCCGCATGGCGTCCAGGACGTACCGGGCGAGCCGGGAGAGCCGCTCCTCGTCCACGGTGGTGACGCCGGACTCGTTGGCGACGTCGATACTCATCGGTTGCGGATGCCTCACTTGATCGTTGCGGTCGGGCGCCGCAGGGCGGGCACCCCTAGGGCAGCGGAAGCGGTGAGCGCGCACGCGGCGCGCCCACCGGCTCCGTTGCCACCCCTTAGTCTGCCCGCTGTCGTGGGTGGGCGCTCCCGGTCCCGGTCTCGCCCGGGGTGTCGGGGGCCTCGCGGCGGGGCGACAGGCCCCGCCCCCGGCCGCCGCGGCGGTCGCCCTGACCGCCCCCGGCGCCGTTCTGCCGGTCGGCGTCGTAGCGCCCGTAGGCGTCGACGATCTGCCCCACCAGCTTGTGCCGGACCACGTCCTCGCTGCTCAGCTTGCAGAACGCGATGTCGTCGATATCACGCAGGATCGTCTCGATGGTGCGCAGCCCGCTGGCCTGCCCGCTGGGCAGGTCCACCTGGGTGACGTCGCCGGTCACCACGATCTTGGACCCGAACCCCAGCCGCGTCAGGAACATCTTCATCTGCTCGGGCGAGGTGTTCTGCGCCTCGTCCAGGATGATGAAGGAGTCGTTCAGCGTGTTGTGCGTGAGCAGGAAGTCGTCGGTGACGTAGAGGGAGTCCTCCGCCGCCACCTGGATGCAGACGCACTCGGCGGTGCCCGCCGGCTCGATGGCGTCGACGAACCGCATGGGGCGGCCGCCGCCGGTGGTGTCGTAGCGCTCCCGCTTGCGGGCCAGCCGGAACGGGGCCACGCCCTCCGGCAGCCGCAGGTCCAGGATGTGCGCGTCCTGGCGGTGGAAGACCTCCCGCCCGCGGGCCAGGCCGGGCGTCCGGCCCTGGGCCGGGCGGACCCGGCTGTAGACGACGCCGCCGAGCGAGCGCACCAGGAACCGCACCGCGTCCGCCAGCCGCGGCGAGGCGGTGGTGTACTGGACGCGGCAGGTGCGGCCCTTCTGCACGACCGGCCCGCCGTCGGAGTCCAGCAGCCCCTGGAGCAGGGAGAGCCGGACCTCGGCGGTGTTGTACAGGTAGTCGTCCGGGACGAACTTGGTCCCGGAGTCGGCCCCGCACAGCCCCAGCTCGCGCATGACCGCCGTCACCGGGTTGGCGATGGTGATGACGTCGCCCGGGGCGCTCTCCCGGTTGAGGACGTAGTCAACGCCGGACTTGTGGCGCACCCGGATCCCGGGCAGCGCCGCGCCCAGGGCCTCGACCAGCTCGGGGTCGCGGGTGGCGAAGCTCGGCGTGGTCTTTCCTGTCAGGCAGCCGTCCCCGAGCAGCAGCCCCAGGGCGTAGGGGTCCATGGGGACCTCGCGCTCGGGGAACTCCACCGGCCGGCTGAGCAGCGGCAGCTCGTACTTGCGGTAGTGGGAGCTGCGCAGGCCGCTCTGGGCGATCTCCTTGGCGGTGAGCACCCGCGGCGGCCTGCCGCGGCGGGCGTCATCGCGCGTGCGGACCGTCCACAGGTGGTCCTCGGAGCACAGGGTGGACGACCCGTCCTGGGCGGAGAAGCGGTAGATCGCCTTCTCCCCCTGCGGGTACACCCCCAGCACCGGGGTGGGCCTGCCGTCGGAGCCGACGACCAGGTCGCCGACCTCCAGCTCGCCGATCGGCCGGTAGCCGTCCGGGGTGAGCACGGGCGTGTCCACGGGCTGCGCCCTGCCGCGCATGTACGCCAGGGGGGCGACCTCGATGGTGCCGGCGGCCATCAGCTTGGGGATGGAGTCCGGGTCGAGCATGTCGTGCAGGGCGTCGTAGAGCGGCCGCAGGTAGGGGTCGATCTTGTCGTAGAGGGTGCCGGGCAGGAAGCCCAGGCGCTCGCCGGCCTCGACCGCCGGGCGGGTGAGGATGATCCGGTTGACCTCTTTGTCCTGCAGCGCCTTGACCGCCTTGGCCATCGCCAGGTACGTCTTGCCGGTACCCGCCGGGCCGATCCCGAAGACGACGGTGTGCCGGTCGATGGTGTCGACGTAGCGCTTCTGGTTGACCGTCTTGGGGCGGATGGTCTTGCCGCGGTTGGACAGGATGTTGGTGGTGAGGACGTCCGCCGGGCGCTCGGTCCCCGGTGAGCGCAGCATGTGGACCATGCGCTCGATGGTGTCCGGGGTGACGTGGGTGCCGCTCTTGGCCAGCTCGATGAGCTCTTCGATCAGGCGGACGACGACGGCGGTCTCCTCCGGGGAGCCGCTGATGGTGAACTCGTTGCCGCGGACGTGGATGTCGCTCTCGAAGGCCCGCTCCAAGGCTCTGAGGAGTTCGTCCCCCGAGCCGAGCAGGTTGATCATCGTGTGCTCGTCGGGCACCACGACCTTGACCTGGGCGTCCCGTCGCGGATGCGTGTGCGTTGTCTCGGCCATGGTGTGGCCTTGCGGCCGCTGTCCCTGCCCTTCGGGGTCGGGCGTCCCGACGGCGGGTGGGGCGCCTCATGTGACGGTCCGGGCCGCTTGCGCTGCGGCGCCGGCGGGGCCCCGGGCCGGGGGTCGGCGAACCCCCTCAGCCTCCTCAGGCCCACGGCCACGAGTCTAGCAAGGCACCCCGCACCCGCTCGATCGGTTATTCGCGGGTCATCCCGGGGGCCAGTTGAGGCCGCGCCCGCCCAGGAGGTGCCCGTGGAGGTGGAAGACGGTCTGCCCCGCGCCGCTGCCGGTGTTGAACACCAGCCGGTAGCCGCTCTCGGCGACGCCCTCGTCCTCGGCGACCGCGCGGGCCTCCCGCACGATCGCGTCCAGCAGTCCGGTGTCGGTCTCGGCCGCGGCCCCGGCGTCGGCGTAGTGCTCGCGCGGAATGACCAGGACGTGGGTGGGCGCCTGGGGGTTGATGTCGCGGAACGCGATGGTCCGCTCCCCCTCCCGGACGATCTCGGCGGGCACCTCCCCCCGCACGATCTTGCAGAACAGGCAGTCGTCCTGTGTGGTCATCGGCAACCTCCGTCGCATCGGGTCCGCACCATGATGCCGCAGGCCGGGCCCGGGGGCCGCACGCGTCCGTTCCACCCGGAAAGGGACGGTTCCCGCCGCGGCCCGCCGGAAGCGCGATAGGCTTCCCTCCCGTGCGCGTCGGCGGCTCGAGCACCGTCCATCTCGGCCCCGTTCGGGCGTGTTCGGGTTGAATCGCGCCCCTACCTGGAAAAGAAGAGGTATGCCCTTTCGTAAACCCCGCGACAAGGGTGTGCGTCGAACTGATGTGACGACAGAAACCATGGTGGCCGGAGCCACCACGGCGCCCCTGGCCGTGGAGTGGGACGCGGACCATGCCGTGACGGAGCTCTACCGGGAGCACTACCGTCCGCTCGTCCGTCTCGCCGCCCTGCTGGTCCGGGACCACGCGACGGCCGAAGAGGTCGTGCAGGACTCGTTCGTGGCCATGCACGGCGCGTGGCGGCGCCTGCGCGACCCCAACAAGGCCCTGTCCTATCTCCGCCAGGCGGTGGTGAACAAGGCCCGGTCCGTGCTGCGTCACCGTGCGGTCGTGGAGAAGCACGCTCCCAAGGCCCTGCCCGACGCCCCCAGCGCCGAACACGGCGCACTGAACCTGCTGGAGCGCGAGGCCGTGATCCGTGCCCTGCGCAAACTTCCCACCCGTCAGCGAGAGGCCATCGTGCTCCGGTACTACGGCGACCTGTCCGAGGCTCAGATCGCGGACGCCATGGGGATCAGCCGGGGTGCGGTGAAGAGCCACACATCCCGTGGCATCTCCGCGCTCCGCTCTGTTCTGGAGCAGACGACATGAGCAGCCCTACAGATCCCGCGAACGACGACTTCGAAGCCCTACTGCGGCAGGCGCTGAAGGCGGAGGCCGACACCGTCGTGCACTCGCCCGAGGCCCTGAACCTCATCCGCGAGCGGACCGCCGCCCGCCGCGGCGGCGCCTGGTTCGGGCTCCCGTGGCTGCGTCCGGCGCTGGCCGTGGCCGGTGCCGTGCTCATCGCCGCCTCGGTGGCCATGTCCACGCCCCAGGTGCGCGAGCAGGTGCTGGAGATGGTGCCCGCGGGCGCCGACAGGTTCGGCACCCCGCCGGAGCAGGACGGCGGCGGGGTGGCCGCGCCCACCCTGGAGGAGGAGGCCCCCGCGCCGGAGCCGCAGACCTCCGCGCCGGAGCCCTCCCCCGAGCCCTCGACCGAGCCGAGCGCGCCCGCCGAGGGCGGGGAGGACGGCGGCGGCCCCACCGCGACCTCGACCTGCCCGTCGGTCCCCCCGACCGCGTCGGCCGACGACGAGGAGAAGGAGGAGGACACGGGCGGGCAGAAGGACGAGGAGTGCGCCCCCTCCGAGGAGCCCTCCTCCGGCGGCACCGGCGAGCCCGGTGGCGGCACCGGCGGTGAGGAGCCCGGTAGCGGCACCGGTGGTGGTTCCGGCGGCGACACCGGTGGCACCGGCGGTACCGGCGGCGGTTCCACCGGCACCGAGGGGACCGAGCAGCAGTCCTCGTCGGGCGCGTCCGCCACGGAGTAGCGCGTGGACGTGGAGAAGGGGGCCTCCCGGGTCTGATTCCGGGAGGCCCCCTTCTTCTGTTTCTGTGTGCGGCCGTCTCGGCGGCGGCCGGATCCCGCGGCTACCAGCGCCCGGTGCGGGTCTGGAGCACGGAGAGCGCGGCCACCCCCGCCGTGGAGGTGCGCAGGACGGTGGGGCCCAGCAGGGCGCGCACGGCGCCCGCGGCGTCGAAGGCGTCCAGTTCGGCGTCGGAGAAGCCGCCCTCGGGGCCCACCACCAGGACCACGCCCGCCCCGTCGCCGTCGGTGGGGACCGGCACCTGCGACAGCCGCAGGCCGGCGTCCTCGTGCAGGACCACGCCCAGGTCGGCGGCGGCCAGCAGTTCGGCGACGGCGGTCCGGTCGGCGGGCTCGGCCACCTCGGGCAGCCGGGCCCGGCGGGCCTGTTTGGCGGCCTCGCGGGCGGTGGCCCGCCACTTGGCCAGTGACTTGGCCGCCCGGTCGCCCTTCCAGCGGGTGATGCTGCGCTCGGCCGACCAGGGGACGATCGCGTCGACCCCGGCCTCGGTCATCGTCTCCACGGCGGTCTCGCCGCGGTCGCCCTTGGCCAGGGCCTGCACCACGGTCAGCCGCGGGCGCGGAGCGGGTTCCAGGGTCCGTTCCAGGACCCGGCAGACGATGTGGTCCCTGCCGGTGTCGACGACCGTGCAGCGCAGCCGCAGTCCCAGCCCGTCGGACAGGTCGACGGCCTCACCGGCCCGCAGGCGCCGCACCGCGGCGGCGTGGTGCCCTTCCGGGCCGGTGAGGGTGACGGTGTCGGCCGCCAGCTCGGCCGTGTCGGCGAGGAAGACCGGCGGCGTCACTTGGCGCCGAAGGCGTCGCGGAGCTTGGCGAACAGGCCGCCGTGGCCGGGGCTGAACCGGCCCGGGGCGCGGTCCTCGCCGCGCAGCTCGGCGAGCTTGCGCAGCAGCCCCTCCTGCTCCTCGTCGAGCTTGCCCGGGGTCTCCACGTCGACGCGGATGCGCAGGTCGCCCCGGCCTCCGCCGTCGAGGTGGGTGACGCCCTTGTTGGGCAGGGTGATGACGTGGCCGGAGTTGGTGCCCGGGCGCAGGTCGATGTTCTCGGTGCCGTCGAGGGTCTCGAAGGCGAAGGAGGCGCCCAGCGCGGCCGCCGTCATGGGGACGGTGACCGTGCAGTGCAGGTCGTCGCCGCGCCGCTCGAAGGTGGGGTGCGGCCGCTGGACGATCTCCAGGATGATGTCGCCGCGCGGGCCGCCGTTGGGGCCGACCTCGCCCTCGCCGGCGAGCTGGATGCGGGTGCCGTCGTCGACGCCCGCGGGGATCTTGACGGTGCGGGTGACCTTCTCTCGCACCCGGCCCTCGCCCGCGCAGTCGGGGCAGGGGTCGGGGATGACCGAGCCCTGGCCGCCGCACTGGGGGCAGGGGCGGGAGGTCATGACCTGTCCGAGGAAGGAGCGGGTGACCTGGGAGACCTCGCCCTGACCGTGGCACATGTCACAGGTGGTGCGGTGGGTGCCGGCGGCCGTCCCCTCGCCCTGGCAGGTGGCGCACAGGATGGCGGTGGGGAAGGTGATCTCCTTGGTGACGCCGAACGCGGTCTCGGCCAGGTCCAGCTCGACGCGGATCTTGATGCTGCGCCCGCGCCGGACGCGCTCGCGGGGACCGCGCCCGCCCGCCTGGCCGCCGCCGAAGAAGGCGTTCATGATGTCGTCGAACGGGAACCCGGCGGCGCCGCCGAAGCCGCCCGCGCCGCCCCCGCCCGGGGCGAAGGGGTCCTGGCCCATGTCGAACATCCGGCGCTTGTTCTCGTCGGAGAGGACCTCGTAGGCCTGGGTCACCTCCTTGAAGCGCTCCTGGGTGGCGGGGTCCGGGTTGATGTCCGGGTGCAGCTCGCGCGCGAGCCTGCGGTACGCCTTCTTGATCTCGTCCTTGGAAGCGTCGCGACGCACACCGAGGACCTGGTAATAGTCTCTGGCCACTGAGTTACTGTCCTGCCAAAATCTGTCCGACATACCGAGCAACGGCGCGTACCGCCCCCATCGTCCCGGGGTAGTCCATCCGGGTGGGTCCCACGACACCGATCTTGGCGAGCGACTGGTTTCCCACACCGTAGTCGGCCGACACGACCGAGGTGGACCGCAGCCCCTCGTGGAAGTTCTCCGCGCCGATGCGCACCGTGAGCATCGACGGGTCCTTCGCCTCACCCAGCAAACGGATGAGGACCATGTTCTCTTCCAACGCCTCCAGGACGTCCCTCAGGCTGGCGGCGAAATCGACGGCCGCGAGGTTGGCCGTGCCCGCGAGGACCAGCTTCTCCTCGTGGCGTTCGACCAGGCTCTCCAGCAGTACGGACAGGACGGACGCCGCCATGGCGCGGTTCTCCTCGGGAACCTGCTGGGGCAGGTCCTCGACCGCGCCGGGGACCTCCGCGAGGTGCAGGCCGGCGGTGGCCCGGATGAGCATGCCGCGCAGGTCGGCGACCGCGTCGGCGTCGACCTCGCCCAGGCCGTCGATGACGCGCTGCTCGACCCGGCCGGTGTCGGTGATGACCACCAGCATGAGCCGCTGGCCCGCGAGGGGCACCAGCTCGACGTGCTGGACGGAGGAGCGGGTCAGCGACGGGTACTGGACGATCGCCACCTGGCGGGTGAGCTGCGCGAGCAGCCGGACCGTGCGGGCGACGATCTCGTCGAGGTCGACGGCGCCGTTGAGGAACGACTCGATGGCGCGGCGCTCCGCGGCCGAGAGGGGCTTGACCGAGGACAGGCGGTCGACGAAGAGCCGGTACCCCTTGTCCGTGGGCACGCGCCCGGCACTGGTGTGGGGCTGGGTGATGTACCCGTCCTCTTCCAGCGCGACCATGTCGTTGCGGATGGTGGCCGGGGAGACCCCGAGCCGATGGCGGTCGGCGAGGGCCTTGGACCCCACCGGTTCGTTGGTGCTGACGAAGTCCTCGACGACGGCACGCAGGACCGCGAGCTTGCGCTCATCCAGCAACTCGCCACCTCCTGGCACTCGATGGTCCTCAGTGCTAATTCTATGCCCGGACGCAAACCCCGGCCGCTCCGCGGGCGGGTGCGGCGCCGGCGCGGCGCCTTCCCCGCCGGCGGGGGGCGCCGTCTGTAGACTGCACCACCGTGGCTACCAAGGGAACCGGCCGGTACGGCCGCGATGTGCTGGCCTCGGCGCGCAACCGACCCGAGCGGAGGGTCCGCGAGGTCCCGCTCGACCGCGACCTCGTGGTGGAGGACGCCGGGGAGGCGTTCTGCGGCGCGGTGGTCGGCTGGGACAAGGCGACCGTGACCCTGGAGGACCGGTACGGGCGGCGCCGGGTGTTCGCACTGGAACCGGCCGCCTTCCTGGTGGACGGCGAGCCGGTGACCCTGGTGCGGCCGTCCGCCGCGCCGCGGGGGCCGCTGCGCAGCGCCTCCGGCTCGGTCGCCGTCCAGGGCCTGAGGGCGCGCACGGCCCGGGAGGGCCGGATCTACGTCGAGGGCGCCCACGACGCGGAGCTGGTCGAGAAGGTGTGGGGGCACGACCTGCGCGTGGAGGGGGTGGCCGTCGAGTTCCTGGAGGGGGTCGACGACCTGCCCGCGATCGTGGCGGAGTTCACCCCCGGCCCGGGGCGGCGCCTGGGGGTCCTGGTGGACCACCTGGTGCCGGGGTCGAAGGAGTCGCGGATCGCCGAGCGGGTGCGGGGCGGGGACGTCCTGGTGGCGGGCCACCCCTACGTCGACGTGTGGCAGGCGGTGCGGCCGGCCGCGCTGGGCATCCGCGCCTGGCCCGAGGTGCCCAGGGGGGTCCCCTGGAAGGAGGGGGTCCTGGAGGCGCTGGGCTGGCGGATGAGCACGGGTGAGGCGTGGCGCCGGATCCTGGGTTCGGTGCGAACCTATGCTGACCTGGAACCGGCCCTGTCGGGTCGGGTGGAGGAACTCATCGATTTCGTCACCGGCCCGCACGGACCGTGACCCCCCTTGCGCCTAGGATTCAGACCGGACACGAGGCCGGTTTCTGCCTCCGGTCGTCGGTACGGCCCGGTAGACACGAGATAGCGCCCCTCACCAGCGGAGCCGAGGAAGAGCATGAGCGAGACCCCGACGAATCCCCCGTCCCCGGAGGACCCGAACCAGGGCCCGCCCTCCGGCGAGCAGCCGCAGGCGCCGTCCCCCTACTCCCCGGAGTACGGTGAGCAGCGGGGGCAGGAGCAGTACGGCGCGCAGCCGTCCGGCGGGTACCCCGCCCACGGCCCCTCGGGAGAGCAGCCGGGGTACGCGCAGCCCTCCGGCTCCCAGCCCGGGTACGGCCAGTACGGCCAGCCCTCCGGCGGACAGCCCGGCCACGGGCAGTACGGCGGGCAGCCCTCCGGCGAGCAGCCGGGCCACGCGCAGCCCTCCGGCTCCCAGCCCGGATACGGGCAGTACGGCCAGCCCTCGGGCGGACAGCCGGGGTACGGACAGTACGGCGGGCAGCCGCAGTACGAGCAGCCCCAGGCGCAGCCCCCGCAGGCACAGCAGCCGCAGTACGGACAGGGCCAGCCCGGCTTCGCCCCGGCGCCCGGCGCCCCGCCCTACGGCCCGCCTCAGCCGCAGGCCCAGCCGCCCTACGGGGACCAGGGCCCGTACGGCGGGGCCCCGCAGCAGCCGCAGCCGCAGGGTCAGCCGCAGTACGGTGTACCCCAGGGGCAGCCGCAGTACGGGCAGCCGCAACCCGGGGCCGGTGCCTCCGGCGCCCCGGTCCAGAACGGCGACAACGACGTCCTGATGGCGATGCTCGCCCACCTGTCCGGCTTCATCATCGCCTGCCTGGGCTGGATCCCCCCGCTGGCGATCTACTTCGCCAGGCGGAACACCTCGCCGTACGTGCGCCACCACGCCTCCGAGGCGGCGAACTTCCAGATCACGCTGCTCATCCCGTACATCTTCGCCGGGGTGGTCTTCATCGGTCTGGGTATCTTCTTCCCGAACCTGTCGTGGATCGGTTCCCTGCTGATCGCCCTGATCTGGATCGTTTCGATCGTGTTCGGCGTCCTAGGAGCCAACGGAGCCAACAAGGGGGCGTGGTACCGCTACCCGTTCAGCATCCGTCTGCTCAAGTGACCGACCGCACCCGCGAACGCACCCGTCCCTAAGGAACCCGAGATGTCCTACCCCAACACGCCACCGCCGGAAGACCCCTACGGCCAGCACCCGCAGCAGGGCGGCCAGGACCAGTCCGGCGGCTACCCCGCGCCCGGTCAGCAGAACCCGTCCGGCGGCTACCCCGCGCCCGGTCAGCAGAACCCGTCCGGCGGCTACCCCGCGCCCGGCTACCAGGGCCAGTCCGGCGGCTACCCGGCGCCCGGTCAGCAGGACCCCTCCGGCGGCCACGCGGCACCCGGCTACCACGACCCGTCCGGCGGCTACCCGCCCCCCGGCGCCCAGCAGCCCGGCGGCTACCCGCCGCCGCCCGGGGCCCCCGGGGGCTACCCGCCCCCGGGCGGGTACCAGGACCAGACCGGCGGCTACCAGGCGGCCGGCTACCCGCACGGCGGCTACGGCGCCCAGCCGGGCTCGGCCACGGGCGCCCCGCCCAGCCAGGACGAGCGGCAGTTCGGCCTGTTCGCCCACCTGGGCGGCGGCCTGCTCGGCTTCATCGTCCCGCTGATCATCTACCTGATCAAGCGCGAGGAGTCGCCGTTCGTCCGCGACCAGGCGGCCCAGGCCCTCAACTTCCAGCTGCTGGTCCTCATCGGCTACGTGGTGTCCAGCATCCTGATGTTCGTCTTCATCGGGATGATCACCTGGTTCCTGTGCTGGGTCGCCGCCGTCGTCTTCGGCATCCTGGGCGGCGTCGCCGCCAACAAGGGCGAGTGGTACCGCTACCCGTTCAACGTCTCCTGGATCAAGTAGGCCCACTGCTCCGCGGACGCCGCGAGGGGCCCGGTCCTCGGACCGGGCCCCTCGTCGTGTGTCCCCCGCCGCGCTCGCGGCGGGCGCCGCTCAGGTGAGGTCGCGGACCACGGCGTCGGCGAGCAGCCGTCCCCGGCGGGTGAGCACGGCGCGGCCGGCGCGGTGCGCGTCGGCGTCCAGCAGCCCCTCGGCGACGGCGCGGGCGGCGGCCTCCCGGCCCGGGGGTTCGAGCAGGTCCAGCGGGCACCCCTGCTCGATCCGCAGCTCCAGCAGCACCCGCTCGAAGCGGCGCTCCTGCTCGGTGAGCACCTCGCGGGCCTGGGCCGGGCTGGAGCCCTGGGCCAGGCGGGCGGCGTAGGCGGCCGGGTGCTTGACGTTCCACCAGCGCGTGCCGCCCACGTGGCCGTGCGCGCCGGGGCCCACGCCCCACCAGTGGGCGCCGGTCCAGTAGAGCATGTTGTGCCTGCTGCGGCCCTCGGGCGTGCGCGCCCAGTTGGACACCTCGTAGGGGGTGAACCCGGCCTCGGCGAGCACCGTGTCGGCCATGAGGTAGCGGTCGGCCATGGTGTCGTCGTCGGGCTCGGCGAGCTCGCCGCGGCGCACCCGGGCGGCCAGGCGGGTGCCCTCCTCCACGATGAGGGAGTAGGCGGAGACGTGGTCGGGGCCGGCGGCCACGGCGGCGTCCAGGGAGGCCCGCCAGTCGTCGTCGCCCTCCCCCGGGGTGCCGTAGATGAGGTCGAGGTTGACGTGCTCGAACCCGGCCTCGCGGGCCCAGGCGACGCACTGCTCGGGGCGGCCGGGGGTGTGGCCGCGCTCCAGGACGCGCAGGACGTGCGCCCGGGCGCTCTGCATGCCGAACGACACCCGGGTGAACCCGGCCTCGCGCAGGCGGGCCAGGTACTCGGGGGTGACGGTCTCGGGGTTGGCCTCGGTGGTGACCTCCGCGCCCGGTTCCAGGCCGAACCGGTCGGCGATGGCGGCGAGGATGCGGCCCAGGTCGTCGGCGGCCAGCAGGGTGGGGGTCCCCCCGCCCACGAACACGGTGCTCACCCGGGGCCGGGGGCCCGCCAGGACCCGGTCGGCCAGGGCGATCTCGGCGATGGCCTGGTCGGCGTAGGTGTCGCGGGAGGCGACCGCCGTTCCGTCGCGGGAGACCAGCTCCTCGGCGGTGTAGGTGTTGAAGTCGCAGTAGCCGCAGCGGGTGACGCAGAAGGGCACGTGGACGTAGAACCCGAGCGGCCGGTCGCCGAGTTCGGCGAGGGAGGCCTCCGGCAGGTCGCCGGTGCGCGGTACGGGTTCGCCGTCGAGGGCAACGGAAGGCATGTACCCAGTGTCACCGACCCGCGTGTGTGCCCGGTCCCGGCGGGTCGCGCCCCGGCCCGGCCGGGGGTCAGAGCGCGGAGCCCTGGACGGCGGCGCCGTCGGGGGTGCGGGGGGCGCCCGGCCCGGCGCCGGGGGCGATGCCGGTGGAGCCGCGCACGACCAGCTCGGGGCCGAACACGAACTCGGTGTGGGAGACGGGGTGCCCGGCGATCTCGTCGCACAGCGCCCGGGCAGCGGCCAGCGCCATGGCGTGGACCGGCTGGCGCACGGTGGTCAGCGGCGGGTCGGTGAACGCGATGAGCTGGGAGTCGTCGTAGCCCACCACGGAGAAGTCGCGGGGGACGCGCAGGCCGCGCTGGCGGGCCGCGCGGATGGCGCCCAGCGCCATCATGTCGGAGCCGCACACCATCGCGGTGACGCCGCGGTCGATGAGCCGGGTGGCGGCGGCGTGGCCGCCCTCCACGCCGAACAGCGACAGCTCCACCAGGTCGGCCCCGTCCAGGCCGTGGTCGCGCAGCGCCGCGTGGTAGCCCTCCAGCTTGCGGCGCACCGGGACGTAGCGCTCGGGGCCGCTGGTGAACCCGATGCGGGTGTGCCCCAGGGCGACCAGGTGGTCGACGGCCAGGCGCCCGGCCTCGCGGTCGTCGCAGGAGATGAACGCCGCGGGGATCTCCTGGGCGAACCCGTTGACCAGGACGATGGGCAGCCGCCGGGAGACCAGGGAGCGGTAGCGCTCGTGGGAGGCGGTGGTGTCGGCGTGCTTGCCGGAGACGAAGAGGATGCCCGAGACGTTGCGCTCCAGGAGCAGCTCGACGTACTCGTCCTCCGTTATCCCGCCGGGGGTCTGCGTGCACAGGACGGGGGTGTAGCCGCGCTGGGCCAGCGCCCCCTCGGCCGCCTGGGCGAACATCGGGAAGACGGGGTTGTCCAGTTCGGGGATGACCATCCCCACGAGGCCCGCGGAACGCTGGCGCAGCCGGGCGGGGCGTTCGTATCCGAGGACGTCCAGCGCGGTCAGGACGGCTTTGCGGGTTTCGCTGCCAACGCCCGGTTTGTCGTTGAGCACCCGTGAGACCGTCGCCTCGCTGACACCTGCGTGCCGCGCGATGTCGGCAAGTCGTGGACCCATGGGCGCAACTGTAGTCGAGATGGTCGTCACATGGTTGAAAGTTGGCGGTAACCTTGCGCAAGAACTTGCAGCCACCGATCGGGAAGGACCCCCACGATGACCCACGAGTCGCACTGGTGGCGCGACGCGGCCATCTACCAGATCTACGTGCGCAGCTTCGCCGACGCGAACGGGGACGGCGAGGGCGACCTCGCGGGCATCCGCGAGCGCCTGCCGCACCTCGCGGAGCTCGGCGTGGACGCGATCTGGTTGACCCCCTTCTACGTGTCCCCGCTGGCCGACGGCGGCTACGACGTGGCGGACTACCGCGACGTCGACCCCCGCTTCGGCACCCTCGGGGACTTCGACGCGCTGCTGGAGGCCGCGCACGGCCTGGGAATCCGCGTGATCATCGACGTGGTCCCCAACCACACCTCCTCCGCGCACCGGTGGTTCCGCGAGGCCGTGGCGGCCGAGCCCGGCGACCCCGCCCGCTCCCGGTACATCTTCCGGGACGGCAAGGGCCCCGACGGCGAGCAGCCGCCCAACAACTGGAAGTCGATCTTCGGCGGGGCGGCCTGGACCCGGCTCAAGCGCCCGGACGGCACCCCCGAGCAGTGGTACCTGCACCTGTTCGACGCCGAGCAGCCCGACCTGGACTGGACCTCCCAGGAGGTGCACGACGAGTTCGACGACGTGCTGCGCTTCTGGCTGGACCGGGGTGTGGACGGCTTCCGCATCGACGTCGCGCACGGCATGGTCAAGGACCCGGCACTGCCCGACATCGCCGAGGACGCCAAGGCGGACCTGCTCGACGGCAGCACCTCGCTGCCGTACTTCGACCAGGACGGCGTGCACGACATCTACCGGCGCTGGTCGGCGATCGCCGCCTCCTACCCGGGCGAGCGCACGATGGTCGCCGAGGCGTGGGTGGAGGACGCCGCGCGGGTGGCCCGCTACCTGCGCCCCGACGAGCTGCACCAGGCGTTCAACTTCGAGTACCTGACCGCCCCGTGGGACGCGGCGCGGCTGCGCGAGGTGATCGACGGCTCCCTGGCGGCCAACGGCGCCGTGGGCGCGACCACCACGTGGGTGCTGTCCAACCACGACGTGACCCGCCACGTCACCCGGTTCGGCGGCGGGGAGCAGGGGCTGCGCCGGGCGCGCGCGGCCACGCTGCTGATGCTGGCGCTGCCCGGCTCGGTGTACCTGTACCAGGGCGAGGAGCTGGGCCTGCCGGAGGTCACCGACCTGCCGGAGGACGCGCTCCAGGACCCGACCTGGGAGCGCTCGGGCCGTACCGAGCGCGGCCGCGACGGCTGCCGGGTGCCGCTGCCGTGGGAGTCCGGCGAGGCGCCGTTCGGGTTCGGCCCCGCCGGCTCCACGCCGTGGCTGCCGATGCCGGAGGGCTGGGGCGGACTGGCGCGCGACACCCAGCGCGGGGTGGAGGGCTCCACCCTGGAGCTGTACACCCGGGCGCTGGGGCTGCGCCGGGAGCTGGACGCGCTCGGCGACGGGGCGATGGGCTGGCTGGACGCCCCCGAGGGTGTGCTCTTCTTCGAGCGCGAGCCGGGCGTCCGGGTCGCGGTCAACCTCGGCGCCGAGCCGGCGGAGGTGGCCGCGGACGGCGAGGTGCTGCTGGCCAGCGGCCCGGTCCCCGCGCCGGCCGGGGGCGTGCTGTCCCTGCCGGGCGAGACCGCCGTCTGGCTGCGCGTCTGACCCGTTCGAGCAGCGAACCGGCGGCCGGGCGTCCTCGCGGCGCCCGGCCGCCGCCGCGTCCGGCCCCGTCGCCGGGACGGGCGGGACCGACGGCGGGCGGGACCGACGGCGGGCGGGACCGACGGCGGGCGGCCGGTACGGACCGGTTGCCGAAAGAACGGCCGGGTTGCGTCGGGTTCTTACAGGCGCCAGGGGAATGGTGTGACCAAATGGTGCGAAGTCACAGATATGATCATCCCAGAGTGACCCCGCAACGACGCACCGGATCGGATCACACCGTCGTTTCCATGGTGTTTCCACATCTTTATCCCTGGCGCCTGCAAAGTCTTTCAATGCTTGCAAGTTATTGCTAACGTCACATCACCACGCACGGCGGAGGCAGGCACCGGAACCCCCGGCGGACCGCACGCACGACCTCCTCAGTCCGTCCTCCCGGAAGGAAGACACCATGAGATTGCGCAGCGCACCGGCGTTCGCGGCCCTCGCCGCGACCGCCCTGATGGCGACCGCCTGCGGAGGCGGCGGCGAGGACGCCCAGGAGGGCACCGACACCACCCTCGTCATCTGGTCCGACCCCGAGCGGGCCGCCGCCATCGAGGCCGCCGCGCAGAGCTTCGCCGACACCAACGGCATCAAGGTCGACGTGCAGCAGCTGGCCTTCGGCGACATCCAGGGCGACCTGCTCAACGCCCACCAGGCGGGCAACGCCCCCGACATCTTCATCGGCGCCCACGACTGGACCGGCAACCTGGTCCGCAACGGCGCCGTGCAGCCCGTCGAGCTGCCCGAGCACCGCGCCGAGACGCTGGACGAGACCTCGGTGCAGGCGCTCACCTACGACGGCCAGCTCTTCGGCGTGCCGTACTCGCAGGAGAACATCTTCCTCATGCGCAACACCGCGCTGGCCCCGGACGCCCCGGAGACCTTCGAGGAGCTCGTCGAGGTCGGCACCTCCCTCAAGGAGAGCGGCGAGACCAGCGAGGTCCTGTCCATGGCCGTGGGCCAGGAGGGCGACCCCTACCGGATGAACGCCCTGTTCACCTCCGCCGGCGGCTACCTCTTCGGCCAGGACGACGAGGGCAACTGGGACCCGACCGACCTGGGCCTGAACAGCGACGAGTCCATCGCCGCCATGGAGAAGATCGCCGAGTACGGCGAGGCCGGCCAGGGTGTGCTGCGCCGCTCCATCGACACCCAGAACGACGCCGCCCTCTTCTTCGACGGCGAGGCCCCGTTCTTCATCGCGGGCCCGTGGAACATCGGCGACGCCGACGCCGCCGACCTGGAGTACGCCATCAGCCCCATCCCGGGCTTCGAGGGCGAGGGCCCGGCCCGCCCCTACATCGGCTACCAGGCCTTCTTCGTCACCGAGGGCAGCGCCAACAGCGCCCTGGCCCAGGAGTTCCTGGCCAACCACGTGACCGACCCGGCGTTCATCCTCAGCCTCTACGAGTCCGACCCGCGCACGCCGGTCCAGCTCGAAGCGCTGGAGGAGGTCTCCGCCGACGACGCCAACATCGCCGCCATCGCCGAGGCCGGCGCCGAGGGCATGCCCATGCCGTCCATCCCCGAGATGGGCGAGACCTGGGAGCCCCTGGGCAAGGCCGAGGCCGCGATCATCGGCGGTGCCGACGTGCGCGAGACCATGGAGAGCACCCACGAAACGATCGCCGAGAAGATCGGCGGCTAGGAGTGTCCTCCCGCAGCAGCGCGGGCGCCCCCGCCCCGGGGGCGCCCGCCCGCACGTCACTGCCCGGCGGCGCCTTCGCCGGCTCCGGCTCCCTCTGGGGCCAGGTCGTCAAGATCGCCCTGCTCGGCCTGTTCACGGCCCTGGGGGTCTGGGCCGCCCTGCCGCTGTACGTCGGCGGCAACTGGGCGGGCATCGCCGTCGTCGCGGCCGTGCTCGTCCTCGTCTACTGGGTGTACCTGTCCAAGAGGACGGTGCCGCTCAAGTACCTGCTCCCCGGTGTCCTCCTCCTGATCACGTTCCAGATCCTGCCGGTGCTCTACACCATGAGCACCTCGGTCACGAACTTCAGCGACGGCCACCGCGGCGACAAGGAACAGGCGATCGCCGCCATCGAGGCGTACTCGGTGACCCGCGCCGAGCAGGGCCGCGAGTTCGGCCTCACCGTCGCGACCACCGGCGACCCCGAGAGCGGCGAGCTGGTCTTCCTCCTCACCGACCCCGAGGGCGCCGCCTACGCCGGCGACATCGAGGGGCTGCGGCCCCTGGACGAGGCCACCGTCGACCCCGCCTCCGGCCGGGTCACCGAGGCGTTCGGCTACACCGTCCTGTCCCCCGCGCAGGTCAACGCGCGCAGCCAGGAGCTGGAGGAGTTCGCCGTCCCCGTCGGCGACGGCGCCGGCATCCGGGCCAGCGGCCTCTCCACCGCCTACGAGGGTCGGGCCACCCGGGTCTACGACGCCGGGTGCGACTGCATCACCGACGCCTCGACCGGGGTCGTCTACACCGCGGACGACGAGCGCGGCGCGTTCTACAGCGAGGACGGCGAGCGGCTCGCCCAGGGCTGGCGCGTGAACGTCGGCTTCGACAACTTCGCCCGGTTCCTGTTCAACCCCACCTTCGCCTCCTCGTTCTTCTCCATCCTGGTGTGGAACATCGGCTTCGCCGTGGCCGTCACCGGCCTGGTGTTCGTGGTGGGCCTGGCGGTCGCCCTCACCCTGCACGTACCGAAACTGCGGGGGAAGCAGGCGTACCGGATCCTGGTGGTCCTGCCGTACGCGATGAGCTCGCTGGCCATGTACCTGCTGTGGCGGGACATGTTCAACACCGACTTCGGCCTGTTCAACCAGCTGCTCGGCACGAACGTCGACTGGTTGGGCGACGCCTGGACGGCCCGGTTCGCGGTGATCCTCGCCAACGTGTGGCTCGGCTACCCGTACATGTTCCTGGTCGCCACCGGCGCCCTCCAGGCCATCCCGCGGGAGCTGACCCAGGCGGCGCGGATCGACGGGGCCGGGGCCTGGCAGGCGTTCCGGCACGTGACCCTGCCGATGCTCATGGTCGCGATGACGCCGATCCTCATCGCGACGTTCGCGTTCAACTTCAACAACTTCAACGCGGTGTGGCTGATCACCAAGGGCGGGCCGTTCCCGCCGGACGACCCGTCCGCGGGGGCCACCGACCTGCTCATCACCTACACGTACCGGATGGCGTTCAGCCAGGCCACCGCCGAGTACGGGTACGCGGCGGCGCTGTCGGTGATGATCTTCGTGATCGTCTCGGTGATGTCGGTGATCAGCCTCAGCCGCAGCAAGGCCCTGCAGGAGGTGGACCGATGACCGCGACGACCCGGGGGTACCGGCGCAGTACCGGCTCCGCGTTCGCGCTGTGGGCGGCGCGGTTCGGCTGGCGGCACGTCGTGATGATCGCCGTCGCGGCGTTCGCGCTGTTCCCCGTGCTGTTCGTGGTGTCGGCGGCGGTCAACCCCGTCGGCACGCTCAGCAGCGCCCGGCTCTGGCCGACCGGGGCCGGGCTCGACAACGCCGTGGACCTGTTCCGGAACACGCCGTTCACGACCTGGTACGCCAACTCGCTGTTCTTCGCGGTGGCCAACGCCGCGGCGACGGTGTTCCTGTCGGCGCTGGCCGCGTACGCGTTCAGCCGGATGCGGTTCCGGGGCCGCCGGGTGGGGATGATCGGCCTGCTGATCATCCAGATGTTCCCGCAGTTCCTGGCGATCGTCGCGATCTACCTGATGTTCAGCACCGTCGGCGAGTACCGGCCCGAGATCGGGTTCGACACCCGGTGGGGGCTGCTGCTGGTGTACCTGGGCGGGGCGCTGAGCATCAACACGTGGCTGATGAAGGGCTTCTTCGACACGGTGCCCACGGAGCTGGACGAGTCCGCCCAGATCGACGGGGCCACCCACGCGCAGGTGTTCTTCCGGATCATGCTGCCGCTGGTCACGCCGGTGCTGGCGATCGTGGGCCTGCTGGTGTTCATCTCCACCATCAACGAGTTCCTGATGGCGAGCGTGTTCCTGCGCGACACCGACGCCAAGACCCTGGGGCTGGGCCTGTACCAGCTGGTGGAGTCGCAGCGCAACGCGAACTTCGGGATGTTCTCGGTGGGGGCGGTCATGCTGTCCCTGCCGACGCTGATCGTGTTCTGGTTCCTCCAGAGGTACATCACCGAGGGGCTGACCGCCGGAGCGGTCAAGGGCTGACAGGGGCCTCGGCCCGCCGTACACGCGACGAGGGGCGCCTCCCGAGGGGGGCGCCCCTCGTCCGTGCCCGCCGCTGCCTGACCGGCACAACAACGCAGGGGCGCCCCGTGGCGGGGCACCCCTGCGCGGCGTTCTCGGCGGGAGGACTACTTCTTCTTCTTGTCCTCGCCGCTGGTGTCCGTGGACAGCGCGGAGATGAAGGCCTCCTGGGGGACCTCGACCCGGCCCACCATCTTCATGCGCTTCTTGCCCTCCTTCTGCTTCTCCAGCAGCTTGCGCTTACGGCTGATGTCGCCGCCGTAGCACTTGGCGAGCACGTCCTTGCGGATGGCGCGGATGTTCTCGCGGGCGATCACCCGGGCGCCGACGGCCGCCTGGATCGGCACCTCGAACTGCTGCCGGGGGATGAGCTCGCGCAGCTTCTTGGTCATCTCGACGCCGTAGGTGTACGCCTTGTCCTTGTGGACGATCGCCGAGAAGGCGTCCACGGCCTCGCCCTGGAGCAGGATGTCGACCTTGACCAGGTCGGCGCGCTGCTCGCCGGTGGGCTCGTAGTCCAGGGAGGCGTAGCCCTTGGTGCGGGACTTGAGGTGGTCGAAGAAATCGAAGACGATCTCCGCCATCGGCAGGGTGTAGCGCATCTCGACGCGGTCCTCGGACAGGTAGTCCATGCCCTGCATGTCGCCGCGCCGCTCCTGGCACAGCTCCATGATCTGGCCGATGTAGTCCGAGGGGCTGAGCACCGTGGCCTTGACCATCGGCTCGTAGATCGCGGCGATCTTGCCCGCCGGGAACTCGCTCGGGTTGGTCACCACGTGCTCGGTGCCGTCCTCCATCTCCACCCGGTAGACCACGTTGGGCGCGGTGGAGATGAGGTCGAGGTTGAACTCGCGCTCCAGCCGGGCGCGGGTGATCTCCAGGTGCAGCAGGCCCAGGAAGCCGCAGCGGAAGCCGAAGCCCAGCGCCGCCGAGGTCTCCGGCTCGAACACCAGGGCGGCGTCGTTGAGCTGGAGCTTCTCCAGGGCGTCGCGCAGCACCGGGTAGTCGGTGCCCTCGATCGGGTACAGGCCCGAGAACACCATGGGCTTGGGGTCCTGGTAGCCCGACAGCATCTCGGTGGCGGGCCGGTTCAGGGCGGTGATGGTGTCACCGACCTTGGACTGGCGCACGTCCTTCACACCGGTGATGATGTAGCCGACCTCGCCCACGCCCAGGCCGTCGCACTTGGTGGGCTCGGGCGAGCTGACGCCGATCTCCAGGATCTCGTGGGAGGCCCGGGTCGACATCATCTGGATGCGCTCGCGCGGGCTGAGGCGGCCGTCCACCACGCGGACGTAGGTGACCACGCCGCGGTAGGTGTCGTAGACCGAGTCGAAGATCATCGCGCGGGCCGGGGCGTCGGCGTCGCCGATCGGCGGCGGGATCTGCCGGACGATCTCGTTGAGCAGCTCCTCGACGCCCTCGCCGGTCTTGGCGCTGACCTTGAGCACGTCGGAGGGCTCGCAGCCGATGATGCCGGCCAGCTCCTCGGCGTACTTCTCCGGCTGGGCGGCCGGCAGGTCGATCTTGTTGAGCACCGGGATGATCGTCAGATCGTTCTCCAGCGCCATGTACAGGTTGGCCAGGGTCTGGGCCTCGATGCCCTGGGCGGCGTCCACCAGCAGGACCGCGCCCTCGCAGGCGGCCAGCGAGCGGGAGACCTCGTAGGTGAAGTCGACGTGCCCGGGCGTGTCGATGAGGTCCAGGGTGTAGGTCTTGTCGTCCAGCGCCGTGAACGGGATGCGCACGGCCTGCGACTTGATGGTGATGCCGCGCTCGCGCTCGATGTCCATGCGGTCCAGGTACTGGGCCCGCATCTGACGGTCCTCGACGACGCCGGTGATCTGGAGCATCCGGTCGGCCAGCGTCGACTTGCCATGGTCGATGTGCGCGATGATGCAGAAGTTGCGGATCAGCGCGGGATCGGTCCGGTTCGGCTGTGCCACCGTGCTCCGTTCGACTAAGGGTTCGGGGTGTGCGGCCCGCGGGGCCGTCGTCCATCCTCCCACGGAGGAGTGCGCGCCCTCCCCTTGGGCGGGCGGCGGACGGTGCGACAGTATGGTCGCGCACGCGGGACTGTCCGGTGTCCAGATTATGCGACCTCCGAGCCACTCGGGGCGCGCGAACCGTGGGGGTGGCGGCGGTGAAGTGGTTTCTGACCCGGCTGCTGGCGGGTGCGGCGGCGGTCGCCGTCGTCCTGGCCGGAGTGGGGGTGCTGCTGGCCGCCCAGTATTCGGGGACCCCGGCGGCGTGGGCGGTCTCCCAGGGGACCGACGCCGTGTGGGTGGACTCCGCCGACGACGCCGGGGACCTGCGCGCGCTGCTGGACACCGGCGCGGTGGACACCGTGTACCTGCTCGCCGGGGAGATCGGCGCCGACGGGGACGTGACCGCCACCGACGACCTGCGCCCCCTGGTGGAGGGGTACCCGGACGTGCGGGCGCTGGCCTGGCTGCGGCACGCCACCGAGGGGTCGTCGCTGCTGAGCGACCGGTTCGACCGGCAGGCCCGGGAGAGGCTCGCCCCGGCCGCGGCGCAGACCGCCGAGGGGTACGCGGGGGTGCACCTGGAGATCCGGCCGGTGACCGTCAACGACCCGTCGATGCCGGCGCTCGTGGAGATGGTGCGCGGGGAGCTGGGCGGGGACGCGGTGCTGTCGGTGCTGGCGCACCACGTGGAGCTGGCCCCGGGCGGGCGCATCCCGTCCTTCCTCATGAACGGCGAGGAGAAGTACTGGTCCAAGGGGTACCTGGCGCGGGTGACCGAGCACGCCGACGAGGTGGTGCTGCCGGGGACGGACCCGGGGATGCCCGCGGACGCCATGGACGGCGGGTTCACGGTGCGGCAGGTGACCGAGGCGGTGTCGGCGCTGAGCACCCGCGAGGAGGTGACGGTCCGCTTCGGGGTGCCCCCCGGCGAGCAGGCGGAGACGGCGCTGGCGGCGATCCGCATCGGCACGACGCGGGCGCAGGCTCCCGAGCGGGTGCGCCTGGGGGTGAGCCTGTCCGATCCGGCGGACCTGCGGCTCTACACGGCAGGGTGGCTGGGCTGAGCAGTGGGCGCCATGCGGCATACTGGAAGTCCGTGTCTCGGACTTCCACGTTCTTTCAAGCCCTGTGGAACCACACACCCGGCGTCGACGCCCGTGTCGGCCGCTCACGGAACGGCTGCCCGTGAGCAGAGCCCGCGGATCGACCGGCGCACAAGCACAGATCAACTGGAGCACGTTTTCGCATGGCGAACATCAAGTCGCAGAAGAAGCGCATTCGGCAGAACGAGAAGGCCCGTGTCCGCAACCAGGCGGTGCGCTCTTCGCTGAAGACGGCCGTCCGCCGGTTCCGTGAGGCTGCCGAGACCGGGAACGTCGAGCAGGCCACCGTGGCCCAGCGCTCCGCCGCCCGCGCCCTGGACAAGGCCGTGAGCAAGGGCGTCATCCACAAGAACCAGGCCGCGAACCGCAAGAGCGCGATCGCCAAGCGCCTGCACGACCTGCAGAGCGCCTAGAGCCCTTCCCCGAAGGCCCGGCCCCGTGCGGGGGCCGGGCCTTCGGGTTATCCACAGGCCGCGCACACCCGCTGGCACACGGTGACCGGGCTCCCTACCTTGGGCTCATGACCCCTCGAAACGACCAGCAGGAACGACTCCGGGCCCTGGGCCTGGACGCCTCACCGGCCGCGCGCCGGCTGCGCGCCCGCATCCCGCGCCCCGCCCCCGAACCCGCCGAGGGCATCCCGAGCGCCCCGTACTCGGTGGACGCCTGGCCCGAGCGCGACCCGCACGACCGCGCCCCGGCGCCCCCGGACCCGGAGCCGGACGCCGCCCGCACCGTGCGCACCCCGCCGCCGCGCGACCCGCCCCCGTGGACCGGCGCCCGGCTCCCCCACCCGCCCCTCACCGACGGCACCACCGAGCGCCTCCACCCGGCCCGCCCCCGCCCGTCCGGGGCGCCCCCGACCACCGCCCCGCCCTGGGACACACACCCCACCCCGGAGCGCACCCGCAGCGGGAGCGACCCCACCCCGGACGGTGGCCCCCCGCGTGCGGGCAGGGCACTCCCGGACCACGACACACACTCCATGGCCGGGCACCCCCGGAACGGGAACGGACCGCCCCCGGACGACGGCTCCACCCACCCGGCCGAGGCGCCCCCGCCCTGGGACACACGCCCTATCCCGCAGCGCCCCCGGAGCGGGAGCGTCCCCGCCGCGGCCTACAGCCTCTCCTACACGACCACCCCGGACCACGACACACGCTCCATGGCCGGGCACCCCCGGGACGGGCGCGACCCCGGCCCTGACGGCAGCCCCCCGCGCCCGGGCCGGGCGCTGGCGCGTGACGGGGACGAACCCACCTCGGGCGATGGCCCTCTGCGTGCGGGCGGGACGCCTCCTGGCCGAGACGCACGGCCCACGGCGGGGCGCTCTCGGAACGGGCGCGGCCCCGATCCGAACGGCGGCTCCACGCACGCGGGCGGGACGTCGGCGGGTGACAGGGGCGAGCCGGGGCACGAGGGGCTCGGCACGGTGTCGGCGTGGCGGCGCGCGGGCGCCGGGGCGCGGCGGCGGGCCGACGGGGACCCCGGCTCCGGGGTGCGCGGGGGCGCGGACGGCGCTGCCCCTGCCCGGCGGGACGGGGAGGAGCGGATCCCTCGGGTGCCGAGCGGGTACACCGAGTTCCTCCCCCCGCGGGGCGGGCTCGTGGAGCGGCTGGCGCGGCGGTGGCCGCCCGAGGCGACCATGTCCCGGCGGGCCGTGGCGGCCCTGCTCGTCGTGGCGGTGGCCGCGGTCGCCGCCGTGCTGCTCCTGCGCGAGCGCCCCACAGAGGTCGTCGCGCCCGAGACCGTCGCGCACACGCTCCCCGCCGAGGCGGCCACGCCCAGCGCCGCGGCGGCCTCCCCCGAGGCGGACGTGGTCGTGCACGTGGGCGGCGAGGTCGAGGACCCCGGGCTGTACACGCTGCCACCCGGTTCGCGGGTGGCGGACGCGGTGGAGGCCGCCGGGGGCGCACTCCCCGACGCCGACATGGACCTGCTCAACCTGGCCCGCTCCCTGGTGGACGGCGAGCAGATCCTGGTGGGCCTGCCGCAGCCGGAGGCGGCGGCCCCGTCCGCGGGCACCGCCGGTGGCCCGCTGGTGAACATCAACCAAGCCGACGAGACGGAGCTGGAGACGCTGCCCCGCGTGGGCGAGGTCACCGCGGTCAACATCGTCTCCTACCGCGAGGCCAACGGGCCGTTCACCAGCGTGGACGACCTCCTCAACGTCGACCGCATCGGCGCCAAGACCCTGGAGGAGATCCGCCCGCACGTGACCGTCGGCTGAGGACCGGGGCCCGGAGCGCCCCGGAAGGAGGTGGTGGAGGTGGTGGTGTGGCTGGGGACGGACGGGTACGGGGTGGGGCGGCCGGTGGACCTGCGGTCGGTGGTGCCCGCCGCGGCCGCGTGGGCGGCCGCGCTGGCCGCCCTCGCGGCACCGCCCTGGGCGGCGTGGGCGCTGGGCGGTGCGGCCTGGTGCGCGGCGGTGCTGGTGTTCCTGCTGGCGCGGGCGCCGGCCGAGGCGCTGGCGCTGACCACCGCCGCCGCGCTGGCCTGCGCCGGGACCGTCGCGGTGGTCGCCGGGGTCCAGGTGCACCGGGTGGCGGTCGGCGCGGCCCGGGCCGCCGTGGAGGCGGGCGGCGAGGTGGAGTTCACCGCCCGGGTCACCGGCGACCCGCGGGCGCGCGCCGGGACACCGCGGCCGGGCCGGCCGGAGTGGCTCGTCCACGCGCGGGTGAGCGCAGCGGACGGGCGCCCGGGGAACGCCGAACCCGTGGTCCTGCTCGCCTCCGGCCGGGAGTGGCCCCGGCTGCTGCCCGGCCAGTCCCTCACCGCCCGCGGCGTGTTCGTCCCCGCCGAGGACGACCCCTTCCTCGGCGCCCTGGTCCTGGTGCGCGGCCCGCCCCTGGAGGTGGCCCCGCCCGACCGGTGGCAGCGGTTCGCCGGCGACGTGCGGGCCGGGCTGCGCGGCGCCGCCGCCGGCCTGCCCGAGCCCGAGCGCGGGCTGTTGCCCGCCCTGATCGTCGGCGACACCTCCGGGGTGGACGAACAGGTGGCGGAGGACTTCCGGGCGACCGGGATGACGCACCTCCTCACCGTCAGCGGCGCCAACCTCGCCATCCTGACCGGGGTGGTCGTGGCGCTGGGCCGCCTGGTGCGCGCGCCGCCGTGGTGGACGGTGGCGGGCGGGGCCGTGATGATCTGGCTGTTCGTCCTGGTCTGCCGCCCCGAACCCAGCGTGGTGCGGGCCGCCTTCATGGGCTCCCTCGCCCTGCTGGCGCTGGCGACCGGCCGCACCCACATGGCGCTGGGCGCGCTGGGCGTGACCGTGGTGGGGGTGCTGTTCGCCGCCCCCGCCCTGGCGTCCTCCTACGGCTTCGCGCTGTCGGTGCTGGCCACCGCGGGCATCGTGCTGCTGGTGCCGCGCTGGACCCGGGAGTGGTCGGCGTCGGTCCCCCGGGTGGTGGCCGAGGCCCTGGCCGTGGCGGTGGCCGCGCACCTGGCGGTCGCCCCGGTGGTGGTGACCCTGTCCGGTGAGGTGTCGTGGGTGGCGGTCCCCGCCAACGTGCTGGCCGCCCCGGTGGTGGCGGTGGTGACGGTGCTGGGCTCCCTGGTCGCCGCCCTGGCGGTGGTCGCGCCGACGGCGGCGGCCGCGGTGGCGGTGGTGCCCGGCTGGGGCGTGGCCTGGATCGCGGCGGTGGCGCAGGCGGGCGCCCGCGTCCCGTACGGGGCGCTGCCCTGGCGGACCGACCTCGCGGGGGCGCTGCTGCTGGCCGTCCTGGTGGTGGCGCTGGTGGTGTCCCGGGGCCGGGTGCGGCGGGTGCTCGCCGCCGGGACGGCGGCGGTGCTGCTGCTGGCCGCCGCGGCGCGCTGCCTGCCCGGCGGGTGGCCGCCGCGGGACTGGGCGGTGGCGGCCTGCGACGTGGGCCAGGGCAGCGCCTTCGTGCTGTCGGTGGCTCCCGGTGCCGCGGTGGTGGCGGACACGGGCCGCGACCCCGAGGCGGTCGACGCCTGCCTGGAGCGCCTGGGCGTGCGCGAGGTCCCCCTGCTGGTGCTGAGCCACGACCACGCCGACCACGTGGACGGCACCTCCGGGGTGCTGAGGCACCGCCGGGTGGACCGGGCCCTGGTCCCGCCGGGGTTCGGCGGCTCCCCGGTGGGCGGGCTGCTCGCGGGGGCCGGGGTGGAGCAGGCGGCCGCCGAACGCGGGGACCGGCTGCGCGTGGGCGCCTGGACGCTGCGCGTCCTGTGGCCGCCGCCCGGCTTCCGCGGCTCCGTCAACGACGGCTCGGTGGTGGTGCGCGCCGATGCCCCTCACCTTTCGGTGCTGCTGCCCGGCGACGTCGAGGAGGAGGCGCAGCGCCGGCTGCTCGGGGAGCCGCTGGCCGTGGCGGTGCTGGCGGTCCCCCACCACGGGTCGGCCGCGCAGGTCCCGGAGTTCCTGGAGGCCACGGGGGCGCGGATCGCGCTGACCTCAGTGGGCGCCGACAACCCCTACGGCCACCCGGCGCCGTTCACGCAGAGCGTGCTGCGCCGGATGGGCGCGCTGGACCTGCGCACCGACCTGTCGGGGGACATCGCGGTGGTCGGCACCGGCGAGGGCCCCGTGGCGCTGGTCCGGGGCCCCGACCGGTCGCTTCGGCGCGCGGGAGGTCGGTGGGGCGTGGCATGCTCGTGGTATGCCTGCACCCGCCCCGATCACGCTCATCGTCGGCGACGAGGAACTCCTCGTCGACCGGGCCGTCGCCGCCATCGTGGCCGCCGTCCGCGCCGAGGACCCGGAGGTGGACGTCCACGATCTGGTCCCCGCCCAGGTGGGCCCGCACACCCTGGTGGAGGTCACCTCGCCGTCGCTGTTCGGCGACCGCCGGGTGGTCGTGCTGCGCTCCTCCCAGGACCTGGTCAAGGACCTGGCCGAGACGGTGACGGCCTATCTCAAGGACCCGGCCGACGACGTCACCCTGGTCCTGACCCACGCGGGCGGCAACAAGGGCAAGGCCCTGCTGCAGGCGGCGCAGAAGGCGGGGGCGGCCCGGATCGACTGCAAGGGCCCGACCAAGGGCCCCGAGCGCGTGGCGTTCGTCAAGGCCGAGTTCTCGGCGGCGGGCCGGCAGATCACCCCGGACGCCGCCCAGGCGCTGCTGGACGCGGTCGGCAGCGAACTGCGCGAGATCGCGGCGGCCTGCACCCAGCTGATCGCCGACACCGAGGGGCGGGTGGACGCCGCCGCGGTGGCCCGCTACCACTCGGGCCGGGCGGAGGCGTCGGGGTTCACCGTCGCGGACCGCGCGGTCGAGGGCCGCCTGCCCGAGGCGCTGGAGCAGCTGCGCTGGTCGCTGGCGGTGGGCACCGCCCCGGTGCTGATCAACAGCGCGCTGGCGGGCGCGGTGCGCGGCATCGCCGTGGTGGCGGGCCCCTCGCGCGGGGGCTCGGACGCCGACCTGGCCAAGAGCGCCAAGGTGCCGCCGTGGAAGCTGCGCACCCTGCGCCAGCAGGCGCGCGGCTGGTCCCCGGCGGGCATCGGTCGGGCGATGGCGGTGGTGGCCGAGACCGACGCGCTGATCAAGGGCGCGGGCCGCGACCCGGAGTACGCCCTGGAGCGCGCCGTCATCGAGATCGCCCGGGCCCGCGGCCGCCGCTAGGCCCTGCTTCTCCGGGCGGGTCGAGGCGCGGAGCCGGACCGAGGCTCCGGCACGGCCGCGTCGGGGCCCCCGGCCCGCCCGTCCCGGCGGTCACGCCCCGGGTTCCGTCCGGACAGGCCGGTCACCCGCTCCACGGCAGGCGACCCGGCCTTGCCCTCGTACCTGTCGGCCTCGGTTCCGGGTTCCGCCCGGACAGGCCCACCGCCCGCTCCACAGCGCAGCGCTCGCGGCAGGCGGCCCGGCCTCGCCTTCGTACCTGTCGGCCGCGGTCCCAGGTCCCGCCCGAACAGGCCAGCGCCCGCTCCGCGGCGCAGCACTTGCGGCAGGCCCCGGCCGCCCCCTCGTCCCGGACGGTCGCGGCCCCGGGTCCCGTCCGGACAGGCCGGCGCCCGCTCCGCGGCGCAGCGCTCGCGGCAGGCCCCCGGCCGGGGCCGCCCGCCGGCGCACCTCAGCTAGTGGATGGTGCGGCCGCCCTGCCACACGTGCAGGGCCTTGAGGCCCATCGACCACGCGAACGCGCCCTCGTGGTCGGCGTCCCACTGGACCAGGTCGGCGAGGCTGCCGGGGGTGAGCATGCCGCGGTCGGCGATCCCCAGGGCGCGGGCGCCGCCGACGGTGGCGGCGTGCAGCGCCTCCTGGACGGTCATCTGGAACATGGCCACGGCCAGGGAGATGATGAGCGGCATGGACGTGGCGCCGCTCTGCCCGGGGTTGTGGTCGGTGCCCAGCCCGACGGGCACCCCGTGGTCGAGCAGGGACCGCACCGGCGGGCGGCGGCGCTCGTGCAGCGAGGTGGTGGGGCAGGCCACCACGGGGGTGCGGGTGGCGGCCAGCGCCAGGATGTCCTCGTCGTCGGTCTCGTGCAGCAGGTCCACCGAGGTGCAGCCGAGCTCGGCGGCCATGCGCACCGCCCCGTGGCGGGGGCGCGAGCAGGCGTGCAGCGTGGTGCGCAGCCCGACGGACTGGCCCACGGACAGCAGCATCCGCGCGTCGTCGGTGGTGAACTGCCGGTTGTCGCAGTAGACGTCCACCCCGTCGGCGCCCACCTGGGCGGCGTCGGCCAGCCAGGAGGCGGCGGTGGCGACGTACTCGGCGGGGCGGCCGAAGAACTCCGGCGGCACCCCGTGGGCGGGGAAGAACGTGATGTGCAGGCGCGGCATGCCGGGCTCCTCCTCCAGGGAGCGCAGCAGGCGCACGTCGGCCAGTTCGCCGTCGCGGGTCAGGTGGTAGCCGGTCTTGGCCTCGACGGTGGTGGTCCCGGTGATGACCCAGTGCCGCAGCCGCTCCCGCACGGCGTTGCACAGCGTCCAGGGGTCGGTTCCGCGCGTGATGGTGACGGTGGTGGACACCCCGCCCCCGGCCGCGAAGATGTCCCCCTGGGAGGCGCCCTTGGCCCACATGCTGACCTCGGCGTAGCGGTCGCCCGCGTAGACGGGGTGGCAGTGGGCGTCGATGAGTCCGGGCGTGATGAGCCCGCCGCCGATGTTGATGATGTCGTCGACGTCGGTGAGGTCGTCGTAGACCCCGGGCAGGTGCTGGGGCAGTTCGGCGGCGGGGCCGACCCAGGCCACCCGCTCGTCGTCGATCAGGAGCGCCGCCTTGGTCAGCATCTCGTCGCCGGTCCACAACCGACCGATGTTGCTGAGGAGTACGACCGCCATGGTCAGCCGCCGGTCAGTTCCGCCGCGTGGAGGGAAGGGAGGGGTCGTGCAGGGAACGGGCGGACATGGCGACCTCGTATCTGGAACGATCCGACAGGGCCGACGGGGGCGGCCGGGGGCACCGCCGCGCGGGTCGGGGATCGCGGCGCGCCGGGCGCGCCGTGTCCGCCGGGCTCTGGGGCTGCGGCAGGTGCTCCAAAACCGTAGTCCATTCCCGGACTCCGTGTACACCTCTCCACAGGGACGAATGCGAGCGTTCCGCCGTATACCTCGCGAGAGGCCGACGTGACGAACCCCATGTCCGCCCGCGGCGACCTGCGGACATCCGATGTCCGGCGGGCACGCGGACCCCCGTTCGCGAACGTGAGACCCCTCCGGCCGCGGCGCATCCGGCTCCGGACGCACGGAACGGGCCCGGCCGTGCGGCCGGGCCCGTTCGAGGGCCGGTCAGGCGGTGCTGAGGGCGAACTCCTCCAGCCTGCCCGCCAGGACCTGCGAGACGAAGGCGTGCAGCTCGGTGCCCTCCTCGGTGTGCTCCTCCGCGAGGACGCGCCCCTCCTCGTGCACCTTGGCGACCAGGTCGCCGCGCGAGTAGGGCACACGGACGCGCACCTCGTGCGCGAGCTCGGGCAGCGACTCGGCCAGGGCGGTGACCAGCGCGGCCACGCCCTCCCCGGTCCGGGCGGAGACCTCGACCATGTCGGGGTAGCGGGTGCGCAGCGCCTTGAGCACGTCCGGGTCGGCCGCGTCGACCTTGTTGACCACGATCAGCTCGGGCACGTCGGTGGCGTCGATGTCGGCGAACACCTCGCGCACCGCGGCGATCTGGCTCTCGGGGTCGGGGTGCGACCCGTCGACCACGTGCAGGATGAGGTCGGCGTCGGCGACCTCCTCCAGGGTGGACCGGAACGCCTCCACCAGCTGGTGCGGCAGGTGCCGGACGAACCCGACGGTGTCGCTGAGCGTGAACGCCCGGCCGTCGGGCGTGCGCGCCTGGCGGACCGTGGGGTCCAGGGTGGCGAACAGGGCGTTCTCCACCAGGACTCCGGCGCCGGTCAGCCGGTTGAGCAGGCTGGACTTGCCGGCGTTGGTGTACCCGGCGATGGCCACCGAGGGCACCTGGCGGGTGCGGCGGACGTCGCGCTTGACGTCGCGGGCGATGCGCATGTGGGCGAGCTGCCTGCGCAGCTTGGCCATCTTGTCGTTGATGCGCCGCCGGTCGGTCTCGATCTTGGTCTCACCGGGACCGCGCAGGCCCACGCCGCCGCCGGCGCCGCCGCCACCGGACCCGCCGGCCTGGCGGGACAGGCTGTCGCCCCAGCCGCGCAGGCGCGGGAGCAGGTAGTTGAGCTGGGCCAGTTCGACCTGGGCCTTGCCCTCGCTGCTGCGCGCGTGCTGGGCGAAGATGTCCAGGATGAGCGCGGTGCGGTCGACGACCTTGACCTTGACGACGTCCTCCAGCTGGCGCAGCTGGCCGGGGGTGAGCTCACCGTCGCAGATGACGGTGTCGGCCCCGGTGGACTCGACGATGTCGCGCAGCTCGGCGGCCTTGCCCTTGCCGACGTAGGTGGCGGGGTCGGGCTTGGAGCGGCGCTGGGTGAGGCCCTCCAGGACCATGGCCCCGGCGGTCTCGGACAGCGCGGCCAGCTCGACCAGCGAGTTGTCGGCGTCGGCCTGGGTGCCGCTGGTCCACACGCCGATCAGGACGACGCGCTCCAGCCGCAGCGACCGGTACTCGACCTCGGTGATGTCGGTGAGTTCGGTGGACAGCCCCTGGACGCGGCGCAGCGCGTGCCGGTCGGCGAGTTCCATCTCGCCCTGGTCGGGGACGTCCCCGTACGGGTGACGGTCGCCGCCGGTGTCGCGACGGGACCCCTCACCGCTGTCGGTCCCGTTCCCGTCGGCGAACGTGTCGTGGAGCCTCTCCTCGTCGGCGGCCTCGAAGGCCGCGCGGGTGCTTCCACGGGTTTCAGCAGTACTCATATCCCTCCAGGTGGGTCAACGCGATCACCGGGGTGATTCTTCCCGGTCCGCGCCGCGCGGACCACCCCGTCGATGGTGACACGCGCTTCCCGGCGGGGCACCTGAATTATCGCAGGCCACGTGGCGGAAGACACTCTGCCGTCGCGGGGTCCTCAAATGCCTTCTATCGGCCTGGACACAAGAACCGCGGAAGTTATCAGAGAATTTTCAACAAGCTTCACGCTGTGCGAAACTTCGTAGTCATGCAGGGTGGGGGCTGCGTTGACCCCGCCTCATCGACAACGGTAGCGTTTTCCACATCCCAGAAGCTTGTTTCGTATTGCGGAAGGTTTGCCATGGGCGCCACCCACGGGGTCGAGATCACCGGCCCCCTCAACGACCGGTTCGACGAGATCCTCACCGACGAGGCGCTCGCCCTCGTCGCCGAGCTGCACCGCGCCTTCGAGGAGCGCCGCCAGGAGCTCCTGGCCGCGCGCAGGGTCCGTGAGGAGCAGGTCGCCTCCGGTACCGACCTCGACTTCCTCCCCGAGACGAAGCACATCCGCGAGGACGACTCCTGGCGGGTCGCCCCGCCCGCCCCCGGCATCACCGACCGCCGCGTCGAGATCACCGGCCCTACCGAGCGCAAGATGACCATCAACGCGCTCAACTCCGGCGCCAAGGTGTGGCTCGCCGACTTCGAGGACGCCAACACCCCGCTGTGGGAGAACATGATCCAGGGGCAGCTCAACCTGCGCGACGCCCTGGACCGCACCATCGACTTCACCTCCCCGCAGGGCAAGACCTACGCCCTGAAGGACGACGGGGAGCTGGCCACCATCGTGGTCCGCCCGCGCGGCTGGCACCTGGACGAGAAGCACATCCTCGTCGACGGCCAGCGCACCAGCGGCGGCATCGTCGACTTCGCCCTCTACTTCTTCCACTGCGCGCAGCGCCAGCTGGACAAGGGCAAGGGCCCGTACTTCTACCTGCCCAAGATGCAGAGCCACCTGGAGGCCCGGCTCTGGAACGACATCTTCGTCCTGGCCCAGGAGCGCCTCGGCATCCCCCGCGGCACCATCCGCGCCACCTGCCTCATCGAGACCATCCCGGCCGCGTTCGAGATGGAGGAGATCCTCTACGAGCTGCGCGAGCACTCCGCGGGCCTGAACGCCGGCCGCTGGGACTACCTGTTCAGCATCATCAAGACGCACCGCACCCGGGGCCGGGCCTTCGTGCTGCCCGAGCGCAACGCCGTCACCATGACCGCGCCGATGATGCGCGCCTACACCGAGCTGCTGGTCAAGACCTGCCACAAGCGCGGCGCCCACGCCATCGGCGGCATGGCCGCGTTCATCCCCTCCCGCAGGGACGAGGAGGTCAACAAGGTCGCCTTCGCCAAGGTCCGCGACGACAAGTCCCGCGAGTCCGGCGACGGCTTCGACGGCTCCTGGGTCGCCCACCCCGACCTGGTGCCGATCGCCATGGAGGTCTTCGACGGCGTCCTGGGCGAGAAGCCCAACCAGATCGACAGGCAGCGCCCCGAGGTCGAGGTGACCGCGGCCGACCTGCTGGCCGTGGACCGCACCCCGGGCGGCGTCACGCAGGCGGGCCTGCGGGGCAACATCAACGTCGCGCTGCAGTACCTGGCGGCCTGGATGGGCGGCAACGGCGCGGTGGCGATCCACAACCTCATGGAGGACGCCGCCACCGCCGAGATCTCCCGCTCCCAGATCTGGCAGTGGCTGCACAACGGCATCACCCTCGACGACGGCCCCGAGGTCACCGCCGAGCTGGTCACCCGGATCATCGACGAGGAGCTGGCGGCCATCCGCGAGTCCCAGGGCGCCGCCTTCGACGAGGGCCTGTACAAGCAGGCCAAGGAGCTGTTCTCCGAGGTCGCGCTGGCCGACGAGTACATCGACTTCCTCACCCTGCCCGCCTACGAGCGCATGCCGTAGGACGCACCGGGCCCCGCGCCCCGCATCCGGCGGCCTCCCACCGGGAGGCCGCCCCGCGGCGGCCCGGGCCACCGGCCCACGGGGCGGCGGTCCCTCCGGACCGCCGCCCCTGCGTGTACCTCACCGACGGCACATTCCGCCCAACGAAAGAGAAATTCCGCACGCCCCTCTTGTGTCTCGGGCCACACGGCCGTAGTTTTCCCTCGCGGGGCCGTCCACACAGAGGTCTGACCGCACCCGCGCCGACAGCCCGGGAGGCGCCATGCCCGACACCGCCGACCCGATCCCGGCCGCCGTGGCCGCGCTCGTCCCCCGCCTGCGGGAGATCTGCGGCGAGGACGGCGTCCTGACCGACGCCTCGCGGCGCCGCGTCTACGACAGCGACGGCATCACCCACCACCGCGAGGTCCCCGGTGTGGTGGTGCTGCCCACCACCGCCGAGCAGGTCGCCGCCGTGGTGGGGCTGTGCGCCGAGACCGGGGTGCCGTTCGTCCCCCGCGGGGCGGGCACCGGACTGTCCGGTGGCGCGCTCCCCCACCCCGAGGGCGTGCTGCTGACCACCTCCCGCATGCGCCGCATCGTCGAGGTCGACCCCGACAACGAGTGCGCCGTGGTCGAGCCCGGGGTGACCAACCTCGACGTCAGCCGGGCCGCCGCGCCGTACGGCTACTACTACGCGCCCGACCCCTCCAGCCAGCAGGTGTGCTCGGTGGGCGGCAACGTCGCCGAGAACTCCGGGGGCGCGCACTGCCTCAAGTACGGGTTCACCGTCAACCACGTGCGCGGACTGGACGTGGTCACCCCCGACGGCGCCCTGGTCCGCCTGGGCGGCAAGGCCTCCGAGGCGCCCGGCCACGACCTCATCGGCGCGTTCATCGGATCCGAGGGCACCCTGGGCGTCGCCACCCGGATCACCGTGGGCCTGACCCGGCTGCCCGAGCGGACCGTCACCCTGCTGGCGGCGTTCACCTCCATGGACGCGGGCGGGCGCGCGGTCGGCGACATCATCGCCGCCGGGGTGCTGCCCTCGGCGATCGAGATGATGGACGCCCTGGCGATCGAGGCCGCCGAGGCCGCCGTGGCCTGCGACTACCCGGCGGGCGCCGCGGCGGTGCTCATCGTGGAGCTGGACGGCCCTGCCGCCGAGGTGGAGGCCGAGCTCGCCGAGGTGACCCGGCTGTGCGCGGCCGCGGGGTCGTTCGAGACCCGCACCGCCGCCGACGCCGACGAGCGGGCCCGGATCTGGAAGGGCCGCAAGTCGGCGTTCGCCGCCGTGGGCCGGATCAGCCCCTCCTACATCGTCCAGGACGGGGTGGTGCCCCGCACCGCCCTGTCCGAGGTGCTGCGCCGCATCACCGAGCTGTCGGAGGAGAGCGGCATCCGGGTCGCGAACGTGTTCCACGCCGGGGACGGCAACCTGCATCCGCTGGTGCTGTTCGACGACGCCGAACCCGGGGCGGGCGAACGCGCCGAGGAGGTATCGGGGGCCATCCTCGACCTGTGCGTGGAGCACGGCGGGTCCATCACCGGCGAACACGGGGTGGGCGTGGACAAGGCGTGCAAGATGCCGCGCATGTACTCCCCCGACGACCTGGCGACCTTCGACCTGTTCCGGAGGGCCCTGGACCCGGAGGGCATCGCCAACCCGTACAAGCTGCTGCCCACCCCGCGCCTGTGCGGGGAGAGGCCGGGCGTGCGCACGGGTGTGCACCCGCTGGTGGAGTCGGGTCGGGCCGAGCAGTTCTGAGCGAAGGGACCGGTGTGACGCGGCAGGGGATCGAGGGCGTCCGCCCGGGCGGGCCGGAGGACGCCGTGTGCGGCGTCGTCCCGGCGCGCGCGGCGCGCCCGCGGGACGTGGACGGACTGGCGGGGCTGCTGGCGGAGGCGGCCCGGAACGGGTGGTCGGTGGCCGTCCGCGGCGGCGGCACCGCCCTGGACTGGGGAGGCCGGCCGGCCTCCGCCGACCTGCTGGTGGACACCGGAGGGCTGGTCCGGATCGACCACGACGCGGGCGACCTGGTGGTGGAGGTCGGCGCGGGCACGCCGGTGGCCGAGCTCTCGGCGGTGCTCGCGAAGGCGGGCCAGCGCCTGTCGGTCGACCCGGTCCGTGCCGGGGGGACCGTGGGCGGGCTGCTGGCCACCGGCCTGTCGGGGCCGCGGCGACTGCTCACCGGAGCGCTGCGGGACCTGGTCATCGGCATGACGGTGGTGCGCCCGGACGGGGTCATGGCGCGCAGCGGCGGCCGGGTGGTCAAGAACGTCGCCGGCTACGACCTCGCCAAGCTGCACGTCGGCGGGTACGGCACCCTCGGGGTCATCGCCTCCGCCGCCTTCCGCCTGCACCCCCTGCCCCCGGCGCTGCGGCTGCTGGAGCTGCCGCTGCCCTCCCTCGCCCACGCCGAACGCCGCCTCACCGTGCTGCGGGCGAGCCACGCCGTGCCCGCCGCGGTGGAACTCGACTGGCCCGTGGAGGGGCGGTCGCGCCTGCGCGTCGTGCTGGAGGGCACCCCCGAGGGCGTCGACTCCCGTGCCGCCGGGCTGCTGGAGTCCCTGGCCCCCGGGCTGCCCGCCGAGGAGGTGCGGGTGGCCGACCGGCTCCCCGACGACTGGGGCCTGCTGCCGGCCGAGGGCACCCTGATCCGCCTGTCCGTGCCCCCGGCGGAGGCCGCCGCGGCCGCGGCCCGCGCCGCCGAGCTGGGCGGGGCCGTGGACACCGACGTGCGCACCACCGGGTCGGCGCGGGCCGGGACGCTGGTCACCGCCGTCCCGCCGGGCGCTTCCGTGGCCGCCGTCACCGTGCTCCTGGAGGGGCTCCGCTCCCACTCCGGCTGGACCGCGACCGTCGTCCGGGCGGAGGAGCACCTGCACGCGGCGGGCATCGACCTGTGGGGCGAGGTGCCCGGACTCGCGGTGATGCGCGCGGTCAAGGACGCCATGGACCCCGGCCACCGCATGGCACCCGGGCGCTTCGTAACCGGCGCCCCGCACACCCCCAGGGAGGAATGACCGTGACCGACCTGCCCGACCCCGCCGCCGACCGCCCCTTCGAGGAGCTGCTGGGCGACTGTGTGCACTGCGGCTTCTGCCTGCCCACCTGCCCCACCCACGTGCTGTGGGGGCAGGAGATGGACTCCCCGCGCGGGCGCATCCACCTCATGGCGCAGACCCACGACGACGTGCTCACCGAGGCCGCCGTCGGCCACTTCGACAACTGCCTGGGCTGCCTGGCCTGTGTGACCGCCTGCCCCTCGGGGGTGGCCTACGACGCCCTCATCGACCGCACCCGGGTCCGGGTGGAGGAGGAGCACCGGAGGCCGCTGCCCGAGCGGGCGCTGCGCGGCGCGGTGTTCGCGCTCTTCCCCCACCGGCGGCGGCTGCGCATGCTGCGCGGCCCCCTGCGCGCCTACCAGGCGTCGGGGGCGTCCGCGCTGGTGCGCCGGTCCGGGCTGCTGGACCGGGTCTCCCCCGCGCTGGCCACCATGGAGCGCGTCGCCCCGCCGCTGTCGGCCCCGCCGCCCGCCCTCCCCGAACTGGTCCCGGCGGTGGGCCGGGCGCGGGCCCGGGTGGGGATGCTGCTGGGCTGCGTGCAGGACGCGTTCTTCCCCGACGTGAACACCGCGACGGCGCGGATCCTGGCGCTGGAGGGCTGCGACGTGGTCGTCCCCCGCGACCAGGGCTGCTGCGGCGCGCTCTCGGGCCACGCCGGGCGGGGCGCCGAGGCGGCGGGGTTCCTGGAAGCGCTGATCGGGGCGTTCGAGCGCGCCGGCGTGGAGCGGATCGTGGTGAACTCGGCGGGCTGCGGCTCGGGGATGCGCCACGCCGAGCGGGTGCTGTCCCAGGCCGGGGCCGACGACTCCCTGGTGCGGCGGGGCCGGGCGTTCGCCGCCAAGGTCGTGGACCTCACCGAGTTCCTGGTGGACCTGGGGCCGGTGGCCGAACGCCACCCGCTGCCGCTGCACGCGGCCTACCACGACGCCTGCCACCTGTCCCACGGCCAGGGCGTGACCCGCCAGCCGCGCGCGCTGCTGGCGGGCATCCCCGGGCTCACGCTGTCCGACCTGCCGAACAGGGAGATCTGCTGCGGCTCGGCGGGCGTCTACAACCTCTTCAACCCCGAACCGGCCCGGGAGCTGGGCGACCGCAAGGCCGCCGACGCAGCCTCGACCGGCGCCCGGCTGCTGGTGTCGGGCAACCCCGGCTGCTCGCTGCAGGTCGCCTCGGCCCTGGAGAGGGCGGGCACCCCGATGGCGGTGGCGCACACCGCCCGGGTCCTGGACGCCTCCCTGCGCGGCCTGTCCGTGCGGAGCCTGCTGGGAGACGGCTGAGGCGGGTCAGAGCAGGGAGGTCTCGCCCTCGGCCACGATGACGGCCGGCCCGCGCAGGCGGGCACCGTCGGCGTCGAGGAACACGGTGCACTCGCCGCCCGGGACGCGCACCCGCCAGGTGGCGCCCTCCCCGGGCGGGGTGGCGGCCGCCGCGGCGGCGACGATGCCGGTGCCGCAGGAGCGGGTCTCCCCGGCGCCGCGCTCGTACACGCGCATCCGCAGCACGCCCGGGGCCTCCTCGTTGTACACCTCGACGTTGGCCCCGGCGGGGAACGCCTCGGGGTCCAGCGCCGGCAGGGTACGCAGGTCCACCTCGGCGACCGGCGCGGACACCTCGCAGGCCAGGTGCGGGTTGCCCACGGAGATGCGGACGCCCTCCACCGTGCGGTCGGCCAGCCGGGCCGCGGAGGTGCCCAGCCGCTCCACGCGGCCCATGTCTATGGTGATGTCGCCGTTCGCCTCGACGGTGACCTCCTTGGCCCCGTCGCGGGTGCCGACCTCGAACCGGTCCGCGTCCACGAGCCCGGCGTGGCGCAGGTAGCGGGCGAACACCCGCACCCCGTTGCCGCACATCTCGGCGATGCTGCCGTCGGCGTTGCGGTAGTCCATGAACCACTCGGTGCGCTCGGCGGTCCGGGCGGACGGGGCGAGCGCCTCGCCCAGGAGCCGGGTGCGCACCACGCGCAGGATGCCGTCGCCGCCGATCCCGGCGCGCCGGTCGCACAGCAGGCGGACGTCCGCCTCCGTGAGGCGGAGCTCCCCGTCGGGGTCGGGGAGGATCACGAAGTCGTTCTCGGTTCCGTGGCCCTTGGCGAATCGCATGCGCCCAGCGTAGTGCCCGCACGTGCCCGGCGACGCCCACGGGCCGCTTAGGCTGGGGGGATGATCAAGGTGATCGCGGTCGTGGGTCCGACCGCCGTGGGCAAGTCCGACCTGGCAGTGGAGCTGGCCCTGCGCTTGGAGGAGCGCACGGGGCGCCGCGGCGAGGTGATCAACGCCGACTCCATGCAGCTGTACCGGGGGATGGACATCGGCACCGCCAAGCTCCGATGGGAGGAGCGGCGGGGCGTGCCCCACCACCTGCTCGACATCTGGGACGTCACCGAGCCCGCGGACGTCGCCAGCTACCAGACGCTGGCGCGCGAGCTGGTGGAGGACTGCGCCGACCGGGACGTCCTGCCGATCCTGGTGGGCGGCTCCGGGCTGTACGTGCGGGCGGTCCTGGACCACCTGGAGTTCCCCGGCACCGACCCGCAGGTGCGCGGCCGGCTGGAGGCGGAGCTGGCCGAGGTGGGGCCGGGGGTGCTGCACGCCCGGCTGGCCGAGGCCGACCCGGCGGCGGCGCGGGCGATCCTGCCCGGCAACGGGCGCCGGATCGTGCGGGCGCTGGAGGTCATCGAGCTGACCGGGCGGCCGTTCACCGCGACCATGCCCGACCACGCGTCGTTCTACCCGTGCACGCAGATCGGTCTGACCTCCCCGCGCCCGGACCTGGACCCCCGTATCGACCTGCGGGTGGACCGCATGTGGGAGCAGGGCCTGGTCGACGAGGTCCGCGAGCTGGACCGTCTGGGGCTGCGCGAGGGCCGCACCGCGTCCAAGGCGCTGGGGTACGCCCAGGCGCTGGCGCAGCTGGACGGGGAGCTGTCGGAGGAGGAGGCGCGGGCGGCGACCGCCCAGGCCACCCGCCGGTTCGCCCGGCGGCAGGAGTCGTGGTTCCGCCGCGACCCGCGGGTGCGCTGGCTGTCCTACGACGCGCCCGACCTGGTGGAGCGGGCGCTGCACCAGGTGGACACGGCACTGTCGGCGACCGGCGACGAGCCCGGCGAGGCGCTGGTGGACATCGCGACGATGGTCCCGCGGAACCTGTAACCGCGACCGGAACACCTGGGGGCGTGCCCGAAGGCACGCCCCCGCTTTCTTTTCCGCCCCTTCCTCCCCCCTCGCCTCCCGCGCCCCTCCCGCCGGGACGGGGGCTTGCCAGGGGCACCGCGACGGCCTATTTTTGACTGCGTGACCAGATTTGAAATCTGGTCACGCGGTCACGGATCGCGCGACCACGGATCGGGGGTGCGGGAACATGAGGGCATGGGCCGACAGGTCTCCCGACATTCCCCGAGCCACAGGAGCGACAGTGGTCACGACCGCAGGAACCCCCCGCGACGCCGAACGCGCCCGCCGAGCGGTGCGCATCCTCGACGCCGCGGGCGAACTACTCCTCTCGCTGGGCTACGGCAAAATCACCATGGAGGACGTGGCCCGCCGGGCGGGTGTCGGCAAGGGCACGGTCTACCTGCACTTCCCCACCAAGGAGGTGCTGTTCGGGCTGGTCGTGGTCCGGGTCCAGCTGGAGGTCGGCACCCGGCTCATCGAGGCCATGAGAACCGACCCCGCGGCGATCATGCCGGGGGCCACCGCCCGCTGGATCTACCTGACACAGCACGAGACCCCGCTGGTCAAGGCCATCCTCGCCCGCGACCCGCAGACCCTGGGCGGCATCGTCGAAACGGTCGGCACCACCCAGAGCGGGCTGATCGGCCTGCGGGCCCGCGTGATGCAGGAGTACTTCACGGTCCTGCGCGGGCACGGCCTGCTGCGCACCGACCGACCGGTCGAGGAGCAGAACTACCTGTTCGTCTCGTCCGTCCTGGGCGGGCTGGTCGCACCGCCCCTGCTGTCCCGGCAGTCCTACCCGGTCCCCGAAGCGCGGGTGCGCGCCGACATCCTCGGCGAGTCCGTGCGGCGGAGCCTGGAGGAGGACGCCGACCCCGACGCGCTGCTCGCCGCCCGCCCCGAGGTCCTCGCCCTGTTCGAGGGGCTCATGGGGTGGGCGCGCAAGGCGCTGGAGGAGTACCTCCCATCCACCGAGTGAACGCCCGGGAGGGCACATGAGCACTCAGACCCTGTTCGAACTGACGGCCCCGCCGGCCGACCTCGACCACGTCGAACTGCTGGAGCGCGTCCGCGCCGCCGGACCGCGGGCCCGCGCCACCATGGGCGGCATGGAGATGCGGCTGGTCGTGGACGACGCCGACGCCCGCACCATCCTGAGCGACCGCCGGTTCGTGGTCAACGCCGAGAACCTGCCCGGCGAGCGGACGGTGCCGTCCCGGCCGGAACTGCTGCTGGCCATGGGCATGCGGCCCGAACTGATCACCCACATCAGCGAGGGCCTGCTGGACAAGGACGGGGTCGACCACGTCCGGCTGCGCAAGCTGGTCTCGCGCACCTTCACCGTGCGCCGGATCGAGGCGATGCGCCCGCGCATCCGCGCCATCGCCGAGAAGCTCATCGCCGGCCTGCCCGACCGCGCCGAGGGCGCGTCCGTGGACCTGGTCGACCACTTCACCTACCCGCTGCCGATCGCCGTCATCTGCGACCTGCTCGGGGTGCCCGAGGAGGAGCGGGCGCCCTGGCGGGAGTGGGGGCACACCCTCACCTCGTTCAAGTTCTCCGACCTGGAGGAGATGAACGGGACGGTCGGCTCCCTGGTGGACGCCTCCCGGCGCCTCATCGCGCTGCACCGCGAGCACGAGTACGACGACCTGCTCGGCGACCTGGTCCGGGTCCGCGACGAGGACGGCGACCGGCTCTCGGAGGAGGAGCTGATCACGATGATCATCACCCTGGTCGTCGCCGGTCACGAGACCACCGCCAACCTCATCGCCAACGGGACCCACGCCCTGCTCACCCACCCCGACCAGCTGGCCGCGCTGCGGGAGGACCCCGGCCTGATGCCGTCGGCGGTCCACGAGATGCTGCGCTGGTGCGGCCCGGTGTTCCAGACCCGGCCGCGGTTCGCCACCGAGGACGTCGAGCTGTCCACCACGACCATCCCGGCGGGCACCGCCGTGATCGCCATGGCCGCGGGGGCCAACCGCGACCCCCGGGTGCACCCCGAGCCGGAGCGGTTCGACATCACCCGGCACCGGGGCGAGCCCGGCGAGGCGCACCTGGCCTTCGGGCACGGGCTCCACTACTGCCTGGGCGCGGCGCTGGCCCGGGCGGAGGGGCAGGAGGCGCTCGCCGCGCTGCTGGCCGCCTTCCCCGGGCTGGCGCTGGACCCCGCGCGCCCGCCGGTGCGCCAGCCCAACCTGGCGTTCGTGCGGTTCGAGGACCTGTACGTGCTGCTCTAGGACGTGCGGGCCGGGGCGGCGCCACGCCCCGGCCCGCACCCCCGGCCCAACGACCTACGGGGCGCCCGGCCTGCCGATGGACTTCGCAGACCTGGAGGCCGAGCCCCGGGGCCGACCGGTCCGGGGACGGCGACGGCCCCGGTGCTCGCGCACCGGGGCCGTTCCACTCCTCGGGTCAGACGAGGTCGCAGCCGCCGACGGGGGCGGGCTGCTCGGCGGGCCTGCCGACGCGCGGCATGCCCAGCAGGACCTCGGGCCTGCGGTCCGCGACGGGCTCGCCGTTGCGGGCGGCCCAGGCGTCCCCGGCGCGGGTGCGGCGCAGGTCGCGCACCCCGGAGTCGGACACCAGGTGGTGCGGCGCGGCGTAGGTGACCTCGACGGTCACCACGTCGCCGGGCCGGGGCTCCTCGGCGTCGCCCACGGCGAAGTGCACGAGGCGGTTGTCGGGGGCGCGGCCGGACAGGCGGCGGCGCTCGCCGTCCTTGCGGCCCTCGCCCTCGGCGACCAGCAGCTCGACCTCGGTGCCGACCAGCTTCTTGTTCTCCTCCCAGGAGATCTGCTCCTGGAGGTCGACCAGCCTCTGGTAGCGCTCCTTGACGACCTCCGGCGGCACCTGGCCGTCCATGGTGGCGGCGGGGGTGCCGGGGCGCTTGGAGTACTGGAACGTGAACGCGGCCGCGAAGCGGGCCTCGCGGACCACGTGCAGCGTCTCCTCGAAGTCCTCCTCGGTCTCGCCGGGGAAGCCCACGATGATGTCGGTGGTGATGGCTGCCTGCGGCATGGCCTCGCGCACCTTCTCCACGATGCCCAGGAAGCGCTCCTGGCGGTAGGAGCGGCGCATCGCCTTGAGGACGCGGCTGGACCCCGACTGCAGCGGCATGTGCAGCTGCGGCATCACGTTGGGGGTCTGCGCCATCGCCTCGATGACGTCGTCGGTGAAGTCGCGCGGGTGCGGGGAGGTGAAGCGGACCCGCTCCAGCCCCTCGATCTCACCGCAGGCGCGCAGCAGCTTGGAGAACGCCTGCCGGTCGCCGAAGCCGCTGCCGTAGGCGTTGACGTTCTGGCCGAGCAGGGTGATCTCGCTGACGCCCTCGGCGACCAGGGCCCGCACCTCGGCGAGGATGTCGCCGGGGCGGCGGTCCTGCTCCTTGCCGCGCAGCGCCGGGACGATGCAGAAGGTGCAGGTGTTGTTGCACCCGACCGAGATCGACACCCACGCCGCGTACGCCGACTCGCGGCGGCTGGGCAGCGTGGAGGGGAAGTGCTCCAGCGACTCCGCGATCTCGACCTGCGCCTCCTTCTGGACGCGGGCGCGCTCCAGCAGGGCCGGCAGGGAACCGATGTTGTGGGTGCCGAACACGACGTCGACCCAGGGGGCGCGCCGGACGATCTCACCGCGGTCCTTCTGCGCCAGGCAGCCGCCCACGGCGATCTGCATGCCGGGGTTGGCGTCCTTGACCGGGCGCAGGTGCCCGAGGTTGCCGTACAGGCGGTTGTCCGCGTTCTCCCGGACCGCACAGGTGTTGAAGACGACGATGTCCGCGGTGGTGTCCTCGGCTGCGCGCGCGTACCCAGCGTCCTCCAGCAGACCGGAGAGGCGCTCGGAGTCGTGGACGTTCATCTGGCAGCCGTAGGTCCGCACTTGGTAGGTACGACTCTGGCTCACGTCCTCAGGCTATCCGGTGTCGCGGACCGCCCAAGGCCGCCGCGGAGGGGGTCACTCTCCGCACCCCGCACCCCGGAACCGGTTTAGTGACCTGTCGAACGGATATCGGACACATGAACTGCGAGAAAGGTGCTGTCTTCTGGTGACCGAACAATGCGGCCTCCAGAACGGCTGGAAACGATTCCAGTACAGTGAGTGACGAAACGCGTACCTACGCTCCGTCCGCATAACGGTTTCATCGATCACGCCGTAACAACTCAGCCACTCCGTTTGCGGCCCACGTTTTTAGTGATGACACCGCAACATCGACCCACTAGGTTCCGACCATGACCTCAACTCCTCTCGTCGTGCTGGAGAACGTCAACAAGCACTTCGGCGACCTGCACGTGCTCCGCGACATCAATCTGACGGTTAACTCCGGCGAGGTGGTAGTCGTCATCGGGCCGTCCGGTTCCGGCAAGTCGACACTGTGCCGCACGATCAACCGCCTGGAGACGATCGACTCCGGCGTGATCACCCTCGACGAACAGCCGCTCCCGGCCGAGGGCCGCGCGCTCGCGCGCCTGCGCAGCGACGTGGGCATGGTGTTCCAGTCCTTCAACCTGTTCGCGCACAAGACCGTGTTGCAGAACGTGACGCTGGGACCCATGAAGGTGCTGCGCAAGCCCAAGGGCGAGGCCGAGGCCCGCGGCATGGAACTGCTGGAGCGGGTCCGTATCGGCAACCAGGCCCACAAGTACCCGGCGCAGCTGTCCGGCGGACAGCAGCAGCGCGTGGCCATCGCCCGTGCCCTGGCGATGAATCCGAAGGTCATCCTCTTCGACGAGCCGACCTCCGCCCTGGACCCGGAGATGGTCCAGGAGGTCCTCGACGTCATGACCGACCTCGCGAGCGAGGGCATGACCATGGTCGTGGTCACCCACGAGATGGGATTCGCCCGCCGCGCCGCCAACCGGGTCGTGTTCATGGCCGACGGCGAGATCGTCGAGGAGAACACGCCCGACGAGTTCTTCACCAACCCGCAGTCGGAGCGGGCCCAGGACTTCCTCTCGAAGATCCTGACCCACTAGCAGTCCCCCCGGCCCACCGGGCCATGAGCTTCGCACGCATCTCAAGGAAGAGGTATCCCCAATGCGAGTCCGTCGCATCAGCACCGCTCTGGGCAGCGCCGCGGCCCTGGCGCTCGCCCTCACCGCCTGTGGCACCGCCGAGGTCGGCGGCGAGGGCGGCGAAGGCGGCGGCGAGGGCAACGGCGGTGGCGACACCATCACCATCGGCGTCAAGTACGACCAGCCGGGCCTGGGCCTGGACGAGGGCGGCACCCCCGTCGGCTTCGACGTGGACGTCGCCACCTACGTCGCCGGCGAGCTCGGCTACACCCCGGACCAGATCGAGTGGACCGAGGCCGCCTCCGCCAACCGCGAGTCCTTCCTCCAGCAGGGCACCGTCGACCTGATCTTCGCCACCTACTCGATCACCGACGAGCGCCGCCAGGTCGTGGACTTCGGCGGCCCGTACTACATCGCCCAGCAGGACATCCTGACCCAGGCCGACAACACCGACATCAACGGCCCCGAGGACCTCGAGGGCAAGACCCTGTGCTCGGCCTCCGGCTCCCGCTCGGCCAACAACATCGTCGACTCCGAGGAGGACGGCGGCCTGGGCGTCGACGCCCAGCTGCGCGAGGCCGGCAACTACTCCGAGTGCCTGGAGCTGCTCGGCAACGGCACCGTCGACGCGGTGACCACCGACAACACCATCCTCGCGGGCTTCGCCGCCCAGAACCCGGGCGAGTACCGGATGGTCAACAACCCGTTCGGCGAGGAGAAGTACGGCGTCGGAATGCCCGAGGGCTCCACCGACCTCTGCGAGCAGGTCAACGCGGCCATCACCAAGATGTGGGAGGAGGGCGCGGCCACCGAGTACCTGGAGACGGCCTTCGGTGAGACCGACTTCGCCTTCGAGGAGACCCAGCCCGCGCTCGACACCTGCGAGTAAGTCCGCCATCTGACCCCGTCCGGGAGGTGGGGCCGGGACGTCCCGGCGCCACCTCCCGGCCCTTGACCGGCTGGGACCCATGGAAGCCTTTCTCAGCAATATCGACAGGGTTGTCGACGGTTTCTCATGGACCGTCCGGCTCACCCTCCTCAGCGCCCTGTTCTCGTTCATCCTGGGCATCCTGCTCACCGCGATGCGGGTCTCCCCCGTCCCGCTGCTGCGCGGCCTGTCCACCGCCTACGTGGAGGGTGTCCGGAACACACCGTTGACCCTGGTGCTGCTCTTCTGCGGCCTGGGCCTCAACAGCGCCCTGGGGCTGAGCTTCAGCGACACCGTCGCCCTTGACGTGTTCTGGTGGGCGGTCATCGGACTGTCCGCCTACACCTCCTGCTTCGTCTCCGAATCCCTGCGGTCGGGTATCAACACCATCCCGCTCGGACAGGTCGAAGCAGCCCGTTCCCTGGGTCTGACCTTCACCCAGAACCTCCGCCTGATCGTCATCCCCCAGGCACTGCGCACCGTCGTGGGCCCGCTGGGCAGTGTGCTCATCGCGCTCACCAAGAACACGACCGTCGCCTCCGTCGCGGGGCTGGGCGTCCAGGAGGCGTCCCGGCAGATGAAGCTCATGTTCGACCAGGGCATCGCGCCGGTCCTGCCGACCTTCGTCGGGTTCGCGATCGGCTTCCTGATCCTGACCCTGCCGACGGGTTACTTCTTCGGCTGGCTGTCCAAGCGCGTGGCGGTGGTCCGATGAGCGCCCAGACCTCGGTCCTCTTCGACGCCCCCGGCCCCCGCGCACGGCGGCGCAACGTCCTCTACACGGTCCTGACCGTGCTCCTGGCCCTGGTCGGCCTGGCCGTCCTGTACCTGGGGTTCAACCGGACCCTGACCGACCGGGAGGGGCCGCTGTTCTCGGCGGCCACCTGGGCGGTCAACCCGGACGGCCAGTGGGCGGCCGACATGTGGGAGCCGTTCCTGCGGCCCGACACGTGGACCGGCTACGTCATCCCCGGTCTGCAGAACACCCTGACCGCGGCACTGACCGCGTCGGTGCTGGCCGTCGTGTTCGGCCTGGTCTTCGGTATCGGCCGGATGTCCGAGCACGCCTGGATCCGCATCCCCGCCGGGGCCGTCGTGGAGTTCTTCCGCGGCATCCCGCTGCTGATGCTGATCTTCTTCACCATGGCGCTGCCGATCGTCGCCTGGCAGGTGTTCAACATCCCGACCGGCACCTTCCAGGTGACCGCGCTGGCCGCGGTCGTCACCGGCCTGACCCTGTACAACGGGTCGGTGCTGGCGGAGGTGTTCCGGGCGGGCATCCTGGCGGTGCCCAAGGGCCAGTCCGAGGCCGCCCAGGCCATCGGCATGACCCGGACGCAGACGATGTGGCAGATCCTGATCCCGCAGGCGATCACGTCGATGATGCCGGCGATCGTCGCCCAGCTGGTGGTCCTGCTCAAGGACTCCGCGCTCGGCTACATCGTCGCCTTCCCGGAGCTGCTGCGCAGCTTCACGCTGCTGGCGACCCGGGAGAGCAACGTGATCCCGGCGGCGATCATCTGCGCGATCATCTACATCATCATCAACATCGCCCTGAGCCGGCTGGCGATCTGGCTGGAGCGCCGCAACGCCCGGCGCGGCCGGGCCTCGGCCCGGCCCACCGCGCCGGCGGCGCCCCGACCGCGGTCGACGCCACCGGGACGGCCGCCGGTGCGGCCGCCGCGGAGGGCCCCGCCGAGGGGCCCGACGGCACGGCTGGGCCCGAGAAGCCCTAGTCCCCGGCACCCGTTCGACGGCCCCGTCCACCCCGTGGACGGGGCCGTCGGCGTTCCCGCCCCGGCGGGTCGGGCGGACCCTCACAAGACGGATACGGGATCCGGCGGGACTGCACACGCGGCCCCGCGAGGACTAAGGTCGACATGTCATCGGATACACCCCACGACCCATCCTGAGCGGGATATGTCTGAACTGTCGAGCCACGGCTCCTGGCCATCGCCCATCAGCGCCGCCGACGTCGCCCGTGGGGTGCGCGCCCTCGCCTTCCCCTCCGTGGTGGGCGACGAGGTGTGGTGGGAGGAGAGCCGGCCCGAGGAAGGCCGCCGGACCATCATGCGGCGCGGCGCCGACGGCACCCTGACCGAGCTGCTGGCCGCCCCGTGGAGCGTGGGCAGCCGCGTGCACGAGTACGGGGGCCGGGCCTTCCGCCCCGTGCCCCGGCGCGACGACAAGGCGCTGGTGCGCATGGGCGTCGTCTTCGTCAACTCCCCCGACCAGCGCCTGTACCTGCTGGAGCACGGCGCCGCCGCGCCGGTCCCGCTCACCCCCGAACCGGACGGGCCCGCGGCGTTGCGCTACGCGGAGCCGACGCTGGGGCCCGACGGCCGCAGCGTCCTGTGCGTGCGCGAGCAGCACTCCCAGGGCACGGTGCGGCGGTCGATCGTGTCGGTGCCGCTGTCGGGCCGGGGCGCCTCCGACCCGTCCGCCGTGCGCGAGATCGTCTCGGGCGCCGACTTCTACGCCTCCCCCACCCCCTCTCCGGACGGGACCAGGCTGGCGTACGTGCGGTGGAACCACCCCAAGATGCCCTGGGACGGCACCGAGCTGCGGATGGGCCTGTTCGACGGGGACGGGCTGACCGGCGAGTACACGCTCAAGGGCTCCTCGGAGGAGTCGGTGGTCTCCCCGGTGTGGATCGACGACACCTCCCTGTACGCGGCCTCGGACTGGCCGGGCTTCTGGAACCTGTACCAGGTGGGGCTCACCGGCCCGGCGATCGCGCTGTACCCGGCCGAGGAGGAGTTCCACTCCCCGCCGGGGCGGCTGGGCGACCGGTCGTTCTGCGTGCTGGACTCGGGGAAGGTGGTGGCGCTGCACGGCGACGCCGACATGGCGCCGGGCGTGTACGACCCCGACACCCTGGACCTGGCCCCGGTGGACACCGACCTGACGTCGTGGTCGATGCTCGACACCGACGGGCGCACCGTCGTGGGCGTGGCGGCCTCGCCGACCGTCCCGCAGTCGCTGGTCCGGCTGGACCCGGCCACCGGGCGGGTGGAGGTGCTGCGCGGGTCGATGGAGTCGGTCCCCGACACCGCCTACCTGCCGGTGCCCCGCAAGGCCACGTTCCCGGGCCGCTACGGGGCGCCGGTGCACGCCAACGTCTACCCGCCCACCCACCCGGAGCACACGGAGGCGGGACCCGCGCCGTACGCGGTGTGGGTGCACGGCGGCCCGGTGTCGCACGCCACGACCGCGTTCGACCCCCTCAAGGCGTACTTCACCAGCCGGGGCATCGGCGTGGTGGACGTCAACTACGGCGGGTCCACCGGGTACGGGCGCTCCTACCGCAAGCGCCTGCACAAGGAGTGGGGCGTGGTGGACGTCGAGGACGTCACCGCGGTGGCCCGGGCCCTGGTGGAGCGGGGCGAGGCCGACCCGGAGCGGCTGGCGGTGCGCGGGCCGAGCGCGGGCGGGTACACGGCGCTGGTGGCGGTCACCGGGGACGTGTTCGCCTGCGGGGTGTCCTACTTCGGGGTGACCGACCTGCTGGGGCTGGTGCGCACCACCCACGACTTCGAGTCGCGGTTCCTGGACACGCTGGTGGGCCTGCTGCCGGGGTTCGTGGAGCGCTACCGGGAGCGTTCGCCGATCAACCTGGCCTCGGAGATCGACGTGCCGGTGCTGCTGCTCCAGGGCCTGGACGACCCGGTGGTGACCCCGGACCAGGCGTTCGCCATGGCGACGGCGCTGGGCGGGCGGAAGGTGCCGTACGCGCTGGTGGAGTTCGAGGGCGAGGCGCACGGGTTCACCGGGGAGAAGGCGCGCAGGGAGTCGCTGGAGGCCGAGCTGGCGCTGTACGCGCGGGTGTTCGGGTTCACGTCGGACGCGCCGCCGCTGGAGCTCGCCACCGAGCCGCCCGCCCCGCGACCCGAACCGGAGCCCGAACCCGAGCCAGTCCAGGCCCCGCCGGACGGCGCGGAGGCCCCCGGCGGGGAGCCCGCCCCGGAGCCGGACGCCGCGGCGCCGGTCGCCGGGCCGGCCGCCCGGACCCCCGAGGCCTGACCGCTCAGTCGGTCGGGACGCCGATGCGCAGCCGGTTGCCGTCGGGGTCGCGCAGCTCCAGCTCGCGGCCCCACGGCGCCTCCTCCACCGGGACGCCGAACTCGGCGGCCACGGCGTCGATGTCGTTCAGCCGCAGATAGACCAGGGTGTCCGGTCGCGCGTCTCCTTCGTGCTCCGACAGGAACAGCCGGACCCGCCCCCGGCGCACCTCGACGAACGCCGGGAACCCCGGCTCGAACCGGTGCTCCCAGCCGAACGCGAACCCCAGCCGCGTGTACCACCGCGCCGCCGCCTCCGCGTCGGCCACCCGCAGGATCGGGACGACCTCCTCGGTCATGTCGCCTCCTCCGTCACGAAACCGACCGTGGTCGCACTCCCGCGACCGCCGGTCGCGGTGGAGACGGCGGCCGGGGAAGGCCAGGCGCGCGGTCTCGACCGCACGGGCCGGGTCTGAGGCGAAGACCGCGTCGAAGTGCTCATTCCCCCGGCGCGCGCCCAGCTCGCGCGCCTGTCCCCGGCCCGGCGGGGAGGGCTCTCCGGGTCCCCGCCCCGTGGCGGTGCCCGCCTCTTTGTCGGTCGTGGTGGCGTGCGTCTCGTACACCGGGGTGAGACTCACTCCGGGAAGTCCGGGTCGAGGTCGAGGCCCTCAGCCTCCAGTTCCTCGCGGACGATCCGGTAGGACAGGCCGCCGCCGTAGCCCTTGCGGGCCAGGACGCCCAGGGCGCGGCGGACGCGGGTCTCGCGCTCGCGGCCGCGGCTGCCGGAGAGGCTGCGCCGGGCCAGGGCCCGGGCGGCGGCCGCCTCCTCCTCGTCGCCGAGTTCGGCGACCGCGTCGCGCACGGTCTCCTCGGCCACACCGCGGGTGCGCAGCTCACGGGTGAGCGCGGCACGGGACAGGCCCCGGCCGTGGTGGCGCGAGCTCACCCAGGCGCGGGAGAAGACGGCGTCATCCACCAGTCCGGCCCGCGTGCACTCCTCCATGACCACGGCCACGACCTCTTCCTCGTGGCCGCGGCGGAGCAGGCCGGCCTCCAGCTGCGCGGCGGTGCGCGGTTTGTGCGCGAGCATCCGCAGGGCCAGGGTGCGGGCCCTGTTCAGTGCCTTCTCCCCGCCGGACGACGGCGCGGCGTCGGGGCCGTCGCCGTCCGGCGGGGTGTCGGCCTCACGCATCCGTCGCGGGCGCCTTGACGGTGGTGGTCTTGGCCGGGGCCTTCTTGGCGGGGGCCTTGTCGGCGGCCGCCGGAGCCGCGGCGGGGACCGTCTTGTCGGCAGGGGCCTTGTCGGCGGCCGCGGCCTTGGGGTCCTCCGGACCCGAGGCGCTGTCGTCGCCGGTGGAGACGCCCAGCTTCTCCTTGATCTTCTTCTCGACCTCGTTGGCGATGTCGGAGTTGTCGCGCAGGAAGTTGCGCGCGTTCTCCTTGCCCTGGCCGAGCTGGGTGCCGTCGTAGGTGTACCAGGCGCCCGACTTGCGCACGATGCCGTGCTCCACGCCCAGGTCGATGAGGCTGCCCTCGCGGGAGACGCCCACCCCGTACAGGATGTCGAACTCGGCCTGCTTGAAGGGCGGCGCGACCTTGTTCTTGACGACCTTGACGCGGGTGCGGTTGCCGACCGCGTCGGTGCCGTCCTTGAGGGTCTCGATGCGGCGCACGTCCAGGCGCACCGACGAGTAGAACTTCAGCGCCCGGCCACCGCTGGTGGTCTCCGGGGAGCCGAACATCACGCCGACCTTCTCGCGGAGCTGGTTGATGAAGATCGCGGTGGTGCCGGTCTGGTTGAGCGCGCCGGCGATCTTGCGCAGCGCCTGCGACATGAGCCGGGCCTGCAGGCCGACGTGGCTGTCGCCCATCTCGCCCTCGATCTCGGCGCGGGGCACCAGGGCCGCCACGGAGTCGATGACGATGATGGAGACGGCGCCGGAGCGGATCAGCATGTCGACGATCTCCAGCGCCTGCTCGCCGGTGTCCGGCTGGGACAGCAGCAGGTTGTCGGTGTCGACGCCGATCTTCTTGGCGTACTCGGGGTCCAGCGCGTGCTCGGCGTCGACGAACGCGGCGATGCCGCCCAGCCGCTGCGCGTTGGCCACCGCGTGCAGCGCGACGGTGGTCTTACCGCTGGACTCGGGGCCGTACACCTCGATGATCCGGCCGCGCGGGATGCCGCCGATGCCCAGCGCCACGTCGAGGGCGATCGCCCCGGTGGGGATGGCCTCGATGGGCGGACGGTCGTCGTCGCCCAGGCGCATGACGGAGCCCTTGCCGAACTGCCGCTCGATCTGCGCGAGGGCGGTTTCGAGAGCCTTCTCTCGGTCTCCAGATGCCACGGGATACCCCTGTTGGGTCGATGCCTTCTTCTTCATGATGCGCACGACGCTACGCGGTCGGTCCGACAATCGCGATGTCCGGCGTCGGCCTGTGGAAAACCCAGCCTACCCGAACCCCTGTTCGATTTCCGTTCGAACGCGCGAACGCGTCCCCCCTCTTCTCCCCTGTGGTCAGCGCGCCGCGGCCGGGAGGTCGAACGCGTCGCAGACGGCCCGCCAGACCTCCTTGGCCGCGACCCCGTCGGCGAGCGCCCCCTCGACGGTGCGCGAGCCCAGCCCCTCGATCACGTAGTCCTTGGCCAGGCTCTGCGCGTACGCCTCGCCGAACTGCTCGTACATGTTGTGCCAGAAAACAGTCAGTCTCATCGGCCCCAGTATCGTCGATCCCCCGCTCCGGTGTCGGCCGTCGTCCACAGGCCGCCTCCCCGGAATCGTCGCCCCCGGGGTGCAGACTGAACGGATGACACCGTCCTTCTTCGGGCCCGCCACCCGGGCCTGGTTCGAACGCGCCTTCCCCGGCGGACCGACCCCGGCCCAGGAGGGCGCCTGGGCGTCGGTCGCGGGCGGGGAGGACACCCTCGTGGTGGCCCCGACCGGGTCGGGCAAGACGCTGGCGGCGTTCCTGTGGTCGCTGGACCGCCTGCTCTCCTCCCCGGTCCCCGAGGACCCGGCCCGCCGGTGCCGGGTGCTGTACGTCTCTCCCCTCAAGGCGCTGGCCGTGGACGTGGAGCGCAACCTGCGCGTCCCGCTGGCGGGCATCTCGGCGGCCGCCGCGGAGTCGGGCGCCCCGGTGTCCCCGGTGTCGGTGGGCGTGCGCACCGGCGACACCCCGGCGGACGAGCGGCGGCGGATGGCCACCCGGCCGCCGGACATCCTCATCACCACCCCCGAGTCGCTGTTCCTGGTGCTGACCTCGCGGGCCCGCGAGGGGCTGGCCGGGGTGGAGACGGTGATCGTGGACGAGGTGCACGCCCTGGCGGGCACCAAGCGCGGCGCCCACCTGGCCCTGAGCCTGGAGCGGCTGGAGGAGCTGGTGGACCGGCGCACCCTGCGGATCGGCCTGTCGGCGACGGTGCGCCCGGCGGAGACGGTCGCGGAGTTCCTGGGCGGCGCCGCGATCGTGGCGCCGCCGGACGCGCCGCACCTGGACCTGAGCGTGGCGGTGCCGGTGTTCGACATGGAGGAGCCCCACCTGCCCCCGCCGCCCCGGGCCCTGGGTCCCGGGGACCCGGAGGAGACCGGCGCGGAGGTGGAGCCGCCGAAGGCCCCCGGTCCCCCGGTCCCGGCGGACGCCTCCCCCGCGGGCGCCCCTCCGGCCGCGGGTCCCCCGGCCGGCGCCGGCTCGCTGTGGCCGCACCTGGAGCGCCGGGTGCTGGACCTGGTGGAGGAGCACCGGTCCACCATCGTGTTCACCAACGGCCGGCGGACCGCGGAGCGGCTGTGCGCCCGCCTCAACGACCTGTACGCCGAGCGCCACGGCGCCGACCTGCCGCCCGCGGAGGTGCCCGCGCTCGTCATCGCCCAGTCCGGGAGCAGCCGGGGCGCCGCGCCGGTCATCGCCCGCACCCACCACGGGTCGATGTCCAAGGCCGAACGGGCGGTGGTCGAGGACGACCTCAAGGCGGGGCGGCTGCGCTGCGTGGTGGCCACCTCCAGCCTGGAGCTGGGTGTGGACATGGGCGCGGTGGACCTGGTGGTGCAGGTGGCCGCGCCCCCGTCGGTGGCGTCCGGGCTCCAGCGGGTGGGGCGGGCCGGGCACCAGGTGGGCGGTACCTCGCGCGGGGTGTTCCTCCCGGCGTTCCGGGGCGACCTGCTCACGACGGCGGTGGCGGTGGAGCGGATGCGCGCGGGCGACATCGAACCGCTGCGCATGCCCCGGTCGCCGCTGGACGTGCTGGCCCAGCAGATCGTCGCGATGGTCGCGATGGACGAGTGGCCGGTGGCGGAGCTGGCCGCGGTGGTGCGGCGGGCCGCCCCGTTCTCCGACCTGGCCGACAGCGTGCTGGAGTCGGTCCTGGACATGCTGTCGGGCCGCTACCCCTCCGACGAGTTCGCCGAGCTGCGGCCCCGCCTGGTGTGGGACCGCCGGGAGGGCGTCCTGCGGGCCCGGCCCGACGCCCAGCGGCTGGCGGTGGTCGCCGGGGGCACCATCCCCGACCGGGGCATGTACACGGTGCACCTGGCCGGCGCGGAGGGCGCGGAACAGGACGGGACCGCGCCGAAGGCGTCCGTTGAGGGTGGTGGAGGGCGACGAGAAGGAGGGACCGCGCCGAAGGCGTCCGTTGAGGGTGGTGGAGGGCGACGAGAAGGAGGGACCGCGCCGAAGGCGTCCGTTGAGGGTGGTGGAGGGCGACGGGTGGGCCCGACCCGGGTCGGGGAGCTGGACGAGGAGATGGTGTACGAGTCCCGGGTGGGCGACGTGTTCGTCCTGGGCTCCACCACCTGGAGGATCGAGGGGATCACCGCCGACCGGGTGCTGGTCTCCCCGGCCCCGGGCCGGCCGGGCCGGATGCCGTTCTGGAAGGCCGATGCCCAGGGCCGCCCGGTGGAACTGGGCCGGGCCATCGGCGCGGCGGTGCGCAGGCTGGGCGAGGCGCCGCGGGAGGCGGCGGCGGAGTTCGCGGGGCTGGACCCGTGGGCGGCCCGCAACCTGGCGGCCTACGTCGGCGAGCAGCGGGACGCGACCGGTCACGTCCCCGACGACCGCACGGTGGTCATCGAGCGGTTCCGCGACCAGGTGGGCGACCGGCGGGTGGTGGTCCACTCGCCGCTGGGCGACCGCGTGCACGCCCCCTGGGCGCTGGCCGTCGCCGCGCGGATCCGGGAGCGGTACGGGGTGGAGAGCCGGGTGCTGCACGGGGACGACGGGATCGTGCTGAACCTGCCCGACACCGTGGGCGGCCTGGACGAACCGGGGGTGCTGGCCGAGCTGGTGGCGGTGGACCCCGAGACCGTGGAGGCGGTGGTCACCGACGAGCTGACCGGGTCGGCGCTGTTCGCGTCCCGGTTCCGCGAGTGCGCGGCCCGGGCGCTGCTGCTGCCGCGGCAGCGGCCGGACCGGCGGATGCCGCTGTGGCAGCAGCGGCTGCGCGCCTCGCACCTGCTGTCGGTGGCGGGCCGCTACGGGTCGTTCCCGATCGTGCTGGAGACGGCGCGCGAGTGCCTGCAGGACCTGTTCGACGTGCCCGCGCTGGTGGAGGTGCTGCGCGGGGTGCGCTCGCGCGACGTGCGCGTGGTGGAGGTGGAGACCGACCGGGCCTCGCCGTTCGCCCGGTCGCTGCTGATGGAGTACACGGCGGCGTTCCTGTACGAGGGGGACGCCCCGGCCGCCGAGGCGCGCGCCGGGGCTCTGGCCCTGGACCCGTCGCTGCTGTCGGACCTGCTGGGCCGCACCGACCTGCGGGACCTGCTGGACCCGGGGGTGGTGGCGGAGGTGGACGGCCTGCTCCAGCGCACCGCCGCCCCGGTGCGCGACGGGGAGGCCGCGGCCGACCTGCTGCGGGAGCTGGGGCCGCTGACGACGGCGGAGGCCGCCGCCCGGGGCGTGCGCGCGGAGTGGCTGGCCGCCCTGGAGGAGGAGGGCCGCGCGGTGCGGATGCCGCTGCCCGGCGCCGTGGAGCCGCCCGCGCCCGCCGGGGGCGACGCGGCCGGGCCCGGCCCGGCGGCGCCCGCCCCGGACGGGGGCGGGCCGGTGGAGCGGTGGTGCGCGGTGGAGGACGTCGCGCGGCTGCGGGACGCGCTGGGGGTGCCGGCGGCCCCGGGGGTCCCGCGGGCGCTGCTGGAGCCCGCGGCCGATCCGGTGCGCGACCTGGTCTCCAGGTACGCGCGCACGCACGGGCCGTTCACCACCGCCGCGGCCGCCGCCCGGCTGGGCCTGGGCGAGGAGGCCGTCGCCGGGATGCTGCGGGTGCTGGCCCGGGAGGGGCGGGTCTCGCGGGGCGGGTTCCGCCCCGGGGGCACCGGGACGGAGTGGTGCGACGCCGACGTGCTGCGCCGCCTGCGGCGGGGGTCGATCGCCCGGCTGCGGGCGGAGGTGGAGCCGGTCGACCCGGCGGCGCTGGCCCGGTTCGCCCCGGCCTGGCAGCGGGCGGTGCCCGGCGAGCGGTGGCGCGGGCCGGACGCGGTGTTCGAGGCGGTGGAGTCGCTGCGCGGAGCGCCCGTCCCGGCCTCGGCGCTGGAGTCGCTGGTGCTGCCCTCCCGGGTGGAGGGCTACGAGCCGCGGATGCTGGACGAGCTCACCCAGGCCGGGGACGTGGTATGGGCGGGCGCCGGTCCGCTGCCCGGCGGGGACGGCCGGATCGTCCTGCTCCCCGCGGACGAGGCGGCGGAGCTGGCACCCGCCCCGGTGCTCCCCGAGCCGGATTCGCCGGAGCACGCGGTGCTGTCCGCGCTGCGCGAGGGCGGCGCGCTGTTCTTCCGCGACCTCGCCGACCGGGTGACCCGCGACGGCGGGATCGGCGCCCCCTCGGACGCCGACCTGGTGGCGGCGCTGTGGTCGCTGGTCTGGAACGGCGTGGTCGCCAACGACACCCTGGCCCCGGTGCGCGCCCTCCTGGGCGCCGGCGACCCGGTGCGGCCCCCGCGGAGGCCGCGGCCGGGCCGGGCCCCGCGGGCGGTGCTGCCGACCCGGTCGGGGCCGCCGACGGCGGCGGGCCGCTGGTCGGTGCTGCCCGAGCGGGAGCCCGACCCCACCCGGCGGGTCCTGGCGTCGGTGCAGGCCCGGCTGGAGCGGCAGGGCCTGCTGGTCAAGGGCTGGCAGGGCGGCGGCATCTCCCCGGACGAGTACTGGGTGCTGCGGTCGATGGAGGAGGCCGGGCGGGTGCGCCGCGGCTACTTCGTGGCGGGGCTGGGCGGCGCCCAGTTCGCCCTGCCCGGCGCGGTGGACCGCCTGCGGGCGCTGGCCGGGGAGAACCGGGGCGGGGCGGTGGCGCCGGTGGTGCTGGCCGCCGACGACCCGGCCAACCCGTTCGGCCGCGAACTGCCCTGGCCGGAGGCGGGCGAGGGCGGCCGCCCGGCGCGGACGGCGGGTGCCGTGGTGGTGGTCGACGACGGGCGGCCCACCCTCTACACGGGCCGGGGCGGGCGCTCCGCGCTCACCCTGGGGGCCTCCCCGCACGAGCTGGCCAGGGCCGCGGCCGCCCTGGCCGAGGTGGTGCGCACCGGCGCGCTGGGCACGGTGACGGTGGAGCGGGCCGACGGGGCCGAGGTGTTCGGGACGCCGCTGGACGCCGCTCTGGTGTCCGCCGGGTTCCACGCCACCCCCAGGGGGCTGCGGCTGCGCCCGTGAAAAACCCCTGGTGGCGGTGTTCGGGCCCGGGCATGATGGCGGGCGTTCACACAGGGGGGAGCACGATGGAGATCAGGCCGATGGGGCCCGGGGACGAGGCGGGCGCGGTGGCGGCGTCGCTGGCCGCGGACACGCTGTTCGCGCAGGCCGGGGTGGTGCTGCCGCCGGACGATCCGCGCGAGGTGTTCGAGCACGCCGAGCGGGTCCTGGTGGCGGTGGCGGACGGCGCGGTGCTGGGGCTGGCCGCCACCCTGCGGCTGGACGGGGGCGTGCACCTGGAGCAGCTCGCGGTGCACCCCGACCACGGGCGGCGCGGGGTCGGGGCGGCCCTGCTGGAGGCGGTGTGCTCCGGGGCGTCCGCCGCCGGGTCACCCCGGGTGACCCTGACGACCTTCCGCGACCTGCCCTGGAACGGCCCCTGGTACGCGGCCCGCGGCTTCGCGGTGCTGCCGCCGCGGGAGTGGGGGCCGGGGCTGCGCGGCCTGTGGGAACAGGAGGAGCCGATCCGGGTGCGGCCGCGGGTGGCCATGGCCCGCCCCGCGGGGTGACCCGCCGGGGGCGCGGTCGCGGCCCGGCCGGTCCGCCCGCCCCTCCCCCACCGTGCGGGGGAGGGCGCGGCCGTGACCGGCCGGGGGCCGGACCGCTCAGACCGTGGAGGAGAACACCTCGTCGCGGGCGTGCTCCAGCGCGTGCAGCAGGGCGCCGCGCACGACGGGGCCGCCCTCGACCGCGCCCAGCGCGATCTCGGTGGCGTTGGGGGCGATGCGGGCCGTGGCCGCCTGCACCCGCTCGGCGAGCTTGACGCCGCCCGCCTGGGCGACGTCGCCGCCCAGCACGACCAGGCCGGGGTCGATGATGACGCTGACGGCGGCCACCCCGCGGGCGAGCCGCTCGGCGAAGGCGTCCAGGAACGCGTCGCCCTCGGGGGTGCCCGAGGCGGCGGCGCTGCGCACCACGTCGACGACGTTGTCGCCCGGCACGCCGTGCTCGGCGGCCAGGCCGACGACCCGGCCCGCCTTGACCAGCGCCTGGAAGCCGTGCGGCAGCTCCCGGTTCACGTCGTCGCGCAGGGACTCGTAGCCCCCGGACAGGCCCAGGTCGCCGGGCATGGGGGCGCCGGGCACGGGCAGGTAGCCGATCTCGCCCGCGCCGCCGGAGCGGCCCCGGTGGATGCGGCCGTCGATCATGGTGGACATGCCGACGCCGCCCGCGGCGCTGAGCCAGATGAGCACGAACTCCGGGACCCCGGCGGCGGCGCCCTCGGCGTGCTCGGCCAGGGCGGCCAGGTTCACGTCGTTCTCGATCATCACCGACCGCTTCAGGTCGGTGCGCAGCGCCTCCAGGATGCCCTCGTGCCAGGAGATGAGGTCGAAGGAGAAGCGGATGTCGCCGGTCCGCGGGTCGACCACGCCGGGGGTGCCGATGACGCAGGCGCGGAGCCTGTCCAGCGGCACCTCCGCCGTTTCGACCAGGCGCATCACGGCCGTGTGGACCAGGGCGACGGGGTCGTCGGAGGTGCTGGGGTCCACGGTGACGTCGCCGACGATCCGGCCGGTGATGTCGGCGATCGTGGCGGTCACCCGGCGGGCGCTGACGTCCAGGGCCGCGACGTAGGCGCTCTCCGGGACAACGGCGTAGAGCGCGGCGTTGGGGCCCCGCCCGCCGGCCTGGCTCCCCACGACGCGTACCAGGTCACGCTCCTCCAGCCGGGCGAGGAGCTGGGACGCGGTTACCTTGGAAAGACCGGTCCTCGTACCCAGCTGCGTGCGCGTCAGCGGACCGGCGGACAGCAGCAGTTCCAGCGCCGCACGGTCGTTGAGCTGGCGTAGCAGCCGGGGAGTCCCCGGACGTTGAGACATAACCGTGACACCTCACCCTGTTTTTATTAGGAAAGTTTCCTGTTAATTTAGCTCACAACCTCACAGGAGGTCACGTCCTGGCAGGTCCGAGTTCATCCGGACCCTCCGGTACCCGCGCCGGCGGGGCGGCAACGTGCTATCCCAGCACACCCCCACAGAGACGTCGAACCGTGGGATGACGTTCCATCATCCCAGGCCGGTTCGAGCACAGGCGTCGAACCCCGGCGCGTCGTGCGAAGGGAGATAGGTTCAACATGAGGTTCCCCAAGATCGCCGCGGCTACGTCCGTGGTCCTGCTCGCCGCCGCCTGCGGCGGTGGCGGTTCCGACTCCGATGGCGGTGGTTCCGCCGACAGCCTGACCGTGTGGGTCATGGGCACCTCGCAGCCGCCCCTCGTCGAGTACTTCGAGGGCGCCGAGGCCCGGTTCCAGGAGAACAACCCGGACGTCGAGGTCAACGTCGAGTTCATCCCCTGGCCGGACGCCCAGGAGTCGATCACCAACGCCCTCGCCGGCGGCGACGCTCCCGACGTCATCGAGATCGGCAACGACCAGGTGTCCGGCTGGGCCTCGCAGGGCGCCCTGCTCGACATCACCGAGCAGGTCGGCGGCTGGGACGCCGCGGCGGAGATGGACCAGAACGCCCTGGAGTACGGCACCTACGACGGCGTCCAGTACGGCGTTCCGTGGTTCTCCGGCGTCCGCACCCTGTACTACCGCGCCGACTGGCTGCAGGATCTCGGCCACGAGCCCCCCACCACCTGGGACGAGCTGCTGACCGTCGCCGAGGACATCGAGGCGGAGTACGACGTGCCCGGCTTCGCCGCGCCGACCGACTTCACCAACGGCATCGCCTCCTTCATCTGGAGCAACGGCGGCGAGATCGCCACCCAGAACGCCGAGGGCGAGTGGGAGGGCCACCTCACCGACCCCGCCACCGTCGAGGCCGTCGAGTTCTACGCCGACCTGACCAACGACGGCATCTCCCCGCAGAGCTACGTGGGCGAGAACGAGCTCGTGCCGCTCGCCGACATGGCCAACAGCCAGGTCGGCATGTACATCGACGGCAGCTGGGCGCTGACCTCCATGGAGGAGCAGGCCGAGGACCCGGCCGTCCTGGAGAACATCGTCGCCGCCCCGATCCCGGGCGCCGACGGCATCGCCCCGGCCTTCGCCGGCGGCTCCGCGCTCTCCGTCTTCTCCACCACCCAGTACCCGGAGCTCGCCTTCGAGCTGCTGACCGTCCTGGGCGACCAGGAGGGCGGCCAGGGCTACGCCGACGCCGCGGGCTTCTTCCCGGCCTACCCGGAGCTGCTGGCCGGCGACGAGTACCAGAAGGACCCGGCCCGCGTCGCCTCCGCCACCCAGATGCAGCACACGCAGTTCTTCCCGAGCACCCCGCGCTGGACCGCGGCCGACCAGGACAGCAAGATCCTGCCGGGCGCCGTCCTGGAGATCGTCAACGGCGGTGACCCCGAAGAGGTCCTCGCCGCCGCGAACGAGCAGCTGACCACCATCCTCAACGAGCCGGTCGAGTAGCCAGCTCCTCCTCACAGCGCAGAGCCGGACGCGGGCGGGGCCCCGGGGCCCCGCCCGCCACCCGGCGCAACCACGCCTCGATTGAGAAGACCATGGCACACACCGTCGAACGAGCGGCCGACCGAGGGAAAGAGGGCACCGTCCGGGTGACCGCCGATTCCGCGCCCAAGCGCCGCCGCAAGCCGCCCACCCCGTACCTGCTCATCGCCCCGGCACTGATCCTGCTCGCAGTCGTGCTGCTCTGGCCGATCGTGCAGATGGTGTGGTACTCGCTCACCAGCTTCACCACGCGCAACCTCCTGCCCAACCAGCCCGGGCCGGAGTGGAACAACTTCGCGCACTACCAGCGGCTGCTGACCGACCCCGAGTTCTGGACGATCCTGCGCAACACCGTGGTCGTCTGCGTGCTGATGGTCGGCATCACGATGGTGCTGGGAACCCTGATCGGCATCCTGCTGCACAAGCTGCCCAAGTGGTTCTCCACGATCGTGTCCGTCGGCATGATGCTGGCCTGGGCCACCCCGGCGCTGAGCGCCTCCCTGGTCTTCCGCTGGCTGTTCCTGCCCGAGCGGGGCCTGGTCAACGTCACGTTGGACCGGCTCCCCGACTGGCTGGTCGGCAGCGGGTGGCTGGAGTACAACTGGTTCCTCCAGCCGGGATCGCTGTTCACGATCCTCATCACCGTCATCGTCTGGCAGTCGTTCCCGTTCGTGGCCGTCTCCGTCCTCGCCGGGCTCAAGAGCATCCCGAACGAGCTGTACGAGGCCGCGAAGATGGACGGCGCCTCCGCGTGGAAGTCGTTCTGGAACGTGACGTTCCCGATGCTGCGCCCGCTGTTCGCCCTGCTGCTGGTCCTGCAGATCATCTGGGACCTGCGGGTGTTCACCCAGCTGTACATCCTGGCGAACAGCTTCCAGAACAAGGACGTCTACCTGCTCTCGTACTACATCTACCAGCAGGGCTTCAGCGCGAGCCCGGCCAACTACGGCATGGGCTCGGCGATCGCGGTCGTGATGACCCTCATGATCCTCGCCGTCACCGCGTACTACCTGCGCATCATGATCCGCCAGGGGGAGACCCGATGAGCGCGACCAGCACCGCCGCCCCGAACCGCGGGGGCTACCGCCGCAGCCCGCTGCGCCGGCTGCGCTCCCTCCCGCTGTACCTGGCCGGCGCCGCCGTCTTCCTGTTCTCCGTCTTCCCCGTCTACTGGATGGTCGCCACGGCCTTCAAGCCGGTCGGGGAGATCTTCACGCGGAACCAGACGTTCTTCCCGCAGGCCCCGACCCTGGAGCACTTCGACCGGGTCCTCAACGGGCAGCTGATCCCGGGCGTCAACTTCTGGCAGTTCCTGGGCAACAGCCTCGTCGTCACCCTCGGAGCCGTGGGGATGGGCGCGTTCCTGTCGCTGCTGGCCGCGATGGCGGTGGCCCGGTTCCGCTTCAAGCTGCGGACCGCGTTCATCATCCTGCTGCTCATCATCCAGATGGTGCCGATGGAAGCGATGATCATCTCGATCTTCATCAACTTCCGCCAGCTGTCGGACGCCACCGGCGCCCAGCTGCTCGGCAACCTGTCCGGCCTGCTCATCGTGTACACGGCGGTGTCCCTGCCGATCACGATCCTGATGCTGCGCGGCTTCGTCGTCGCGGTGCCCAAGGAGCTGGAGGAGGCCGCGGCGATCGACGGCGCGAGCGGGTGGACGATCTTCTGGCGCATCCTCATGCCGCTGGTGGCGCCCGGCCTGGTCGCGGCGAGCATCTTCGCGTTCATCACCGCGTGGAACGAGTTCATCGTCGCGCTCACGTTCCTGGGCCGCAGCACGGACAACTACACGCTGCCGCTCACCCTGTCCTACTACTTCGGCCGCTTCGGCACCGAGTGGGGCCCCATCATGGCGGCCTCCACCCTGCTGACCATCCCTGTGATGATCTTCTTCCTGTTCGTCCAGCGGCGGATGGTCTCCGGCCTCACCATGGGCGCGGTCAAGGGCTGACGGCCCGATCCCACGAGGCGGGTCCACGAGGGCGCAGTGGACCCGCCTCGGGCGCGCCCGCGCCCCACCACCACCCCTTCACGTCCTTCGTCTGCCCTCATCCATGGGCACCCGTGTTCACCGAACGGAGTCCGTCATGTCGCTCGATCCGACCCTGACGCGCTTGGCCAACGCCACTCTTCTGGTGCCCTTCGAGTCCCACCACGCCCCGCGCTGGATTCTGGAAGGCCTGGCGGACGGCATCTCCGGCGTCTGCCTCTTCCACAACAACCTCGACACCCCCGAACAGATCACGGCGCTGAACGCGGAGCTGGCGCAGGCCGCGGACAACCCCCTGATCAGCCTCGACGAGGAGGGCGGGGACGTCACCCGGATCGGGCAGGAGCACGGCAGCGACTACCCGGGCAACGCCGCCCTGGGCGCCGTGGACGACCCGGAGCTGACCCGCGCCACCCTGCGGTCGCTGGGCGGCAGGCTCGCCCAGCTGGGCTTCAACATGAACCTCGCGCCGTCGGTGGACGTCAACGTCGCCGACGACAACCCGGTCATCGGCACCCGCTCCTTCGGCTCCGACGCCGCGCTGGTGGCCCGGCACGGGGCCGCGGCCGTACTGGGGCTCCAGGAGGCCGGGGTCGCCGCCTGCGCCAAGCACTTCCCCGGGCACGGCGCCACCTCCCAGGACTCCCACCACACGCTGCCGCAGGTGGAGGCGGACCCGGAGGTGCTGCACCGGCGCGAGCTGGCGCCGTTCCGGGCCGCCGTCGAGGCCGGGGTGCAGTCCGTCCTGACCGCGCACATCGAGATGGCCGGGCTGGGCGTGACGGGTCCGGCCACGCTGGCCCCGAAGGTGCTCAACGACCTGCTCCGCGGCGAACTGGGCTTCGACGGCGTCATCGTCAGCGACGCCATGGACATGCACGGCGTCAGCGGCCGGATCGGCATCCCCGAGGCGAGCGTACTGGCGGTGGCCGCCGGCTGCGACCTGCTGTGCCTGGGCCGGTTCGTCTACGCCGACCAGGTGGCGGCGATCCGCGCCGCGCTCGTGGAGGCGGTGCGCGACGGGCGGCTGCCGGGCGAGCGGCTGGAGGAGGCCGCCGACCGCAACCTGCGCCTGCGCTCCTGGATCCGCGACGCCGCCGCGCGCCGCACCGCGGCCGCCGAGTCCGCGGAGGTGGGCCTGTCCGGCGCCCGCCGGGCGCTCCGGGTGACGGGCGAGCTGCCCGCGCTGGAGTCCCCGTACGTGGTCGAGGTCGACGCGCCCGCCGGCATGGCCGTGGGCGACGTGCACTGGGGCCTGTCCTCGTGGTTCCCCGACACCGAGCGGGTCTCCCCCGACGTGTCCCACGCCGACCGGCTCATCGCCGCCGCTCAGGGGCGGGACCTGGTCGTGGTGGTCCGCGACGCGCACCGCTACCCCGAGGCCCGCGAGCTCGTCGAGCGCCTTTTGGGAGCCTTCCCAGGGGCCGTGGTGGTCGAGATGGGCCTGCCCGTCTGGCGGCCCTCCTGCGGCGCCCACGTGAGCACCTACGGCGCCGCCCACGTCAACGGCCGCAGCGCCGCCGAGCTGCTCGGCGGCGTCGCCCCGGCCGTCCACCACGCCTGACCGGGCGCCGCCTCCCCGTGTCCGCGCCCGCCCGCCGAGGGCGGCCGCGGACAGGCCGTGCCGCACCGCAGGCGTCCCCTGGGGCGCCGACGGACGACAGACCTGTGGAACCACGCCGCGGGTGTCCCTCGAGGGCGGCGGCGGACGACAGGCGAGCAGGACCGCACCGCAGGAGCCCGTCGAGGGCGGCCTGTGGAGGACGAGCAGTCCGCGCCGCGGGTGTCCCCTGGGGGCGCAGGCGGGCGGGAGCGTGACGGGTCCGGCGGCCCGGGCCGGGGACCTCCAGGACCGGCCCGGGCCGCCGTGTGTCCGGCCCTGCCGCACGGGCGGCCCGGAACACTCCCTCCGGGCGGATCGTCACCGATGTCCCCGCGACCCGGTAGGAGAAGTACCCTTGATCACGCAGCATCCCGGCCCGTCGGCACACTCGCGGACGCCCGGTGCCCCATTCGCCCTTCTAACCACGGCATAATCACAGCATGCGCCTTTCAGCCCGGGTCGACTACGCGCTGCGCGCCGCAGCGGAACTCGCCGTCGCCAGCGAAGGACCGGTGACGGCCGAGCAGCTCGCGCGAGCGCAGGCCATCCCCGGAAAATTCCTCGAGAACATCCTCACCCAGCTACGCCGGGCCGGGCTGGTGCGCAGCCAACGCGGCCCGGTGGGCGGCTACTGGCTGGCCCGTCCGGCGGCCGAGATCTCGCTCGCCGACATCATCCGCGCGGTCGACGGGCCGTTGGCCAACGTGCGCGGGGAACGCCCCGAGCACGTCGACTACGACGGTGCGGCCCGCAGCCTCCAGCAGGTGTGGATCGCCCTGCGCGCCAGCGAGCGCGCCATCCTGGAGGGGGTCAACCTCCAGCACCTGGCCACCAACGAGCTGCCGGAGCAGGTCCGCACCCTCGCGGAGGACCCGGAGGCCTGGGTGAACCATACCCACCGGTAGCCACCGTACGATCACTTATAGTGAGAACCATGCATACGCGAAAGGAGCCGACCGTCGGTCGGCTCCTCTCGTGAATCCGTTGTCCCCCGCGGAGGAGGACGGTGTGGTTGTCCGTGGACCGGACGTGGGGTGGCGGGCCGCTCAGACCCCCACCATGTCGGGAACCTGGGGAACGCGATCCGGAACCGGTCCGATGCCGAGGTCCTGCGCGGGGACGGGGTCGGTCGTGACCGCGTCCTCCAGCAGCGCCGCCTCCTGCAGCTCGACCAGCGCGAGCTGGTCGGACACCTCTCTCAGCACCTGCGAGAGCGGGACCCCCAGGGCCCCGCAGATCGACGAGAGCAGCTCGGAAGACGCTTCCTTCTGCCCCCGCTCGACCTCCGACAGGTAGCCGAGGGACACGCGTGCATCGGCCGACACCTCGCGGAGGGTGCGGCCCTGGCGCTGTCGCAGCCGCCTGAGCACGTCACCAAGTAGGTGACGAAGCAGGACCATCATTCGCGCTCCCTCCCACCGGTAGCGACCTTCATATACAACACCGTACCTGCCCCACGCCCGATTCGGGCACCTCTTGTCGGCCTGTTCGCTGGAGGGGGAACCGCCTCTTGACAGGGTTTCGTTCCCCCGTACGAGGAGAAGGAACCGGACCGGAGGATCAGGGCCGGGTGTTCCCCGCCACGTCGCCGTGGACGGCGGAGTCCAGGAGCTCCAGTGCACCTTCGACCGTTCGGTATCGGATACCCGAACGGTCACCGGTGAAACGGAAAAGCAGGGCCCGCGCATTCCCGTCGGGCCCGGCCAGGCCCGCGTACACGGTCCCCACGGGCCTGCCGTCCTGGGGTTCGGGCCCGGCCACACCGGTCACCGCGAGCCCGAAGTCCGCTCCCAGCAGGCGCCGGACCCCCGCCGCCATGGCCTCGGCCACACCGGGGTGGACGGCGCCCTCGGCGGCCAGCAGGTCCTCGGGGACGCCCAGCAGGGACGCCTTGGTGTCGGTGGCGTAGACGACCACCCCGCCCCGGTAGGTGGCCGAGGCCCCGGGGACGGAGGTCAGGTGGGCGCCGATGAGCCCGCCGGTGAGCGACTCGGCCGTGGCGCAGGTCATCCCGCGCTCCAGCAGGGAGCGGTGGACCCGGGCCGCCAGGGCCGCCGCGGCGGGCTCCGTCATCCCGCGGTCTCGCGCTTGCCGGCGCGGACCGCGCGGACGGCGTCCAGGACGTAGGTGACGCCGGTCCACAGGGTGACCGCCAGGGCGGCGGCCATGACCGCGTGGGCGACCCAGGTGAACACGTCGCTGAAGGGCAGGACGGACAGCGGGAACAGGTAGATGCTGATGGCGACGATCTGCAGGACCGTCTTGAGCTTGCCGCCCTTGCTCGCCGGCATGACCACGTAGCGCAGCACGGCGAAGCGCAGCAGGGTGACGCCCCACTCGCGGGCCAGGATCGCGATGGTCACCCACCACCACAGGTCGCCCTGGATGGACAGCACCACCAGCGCGGCCCCGGTGAGGGCCTTGTCCGCGATGGGGTCGACGATCTTGCCGAAGTCGGTGACCAGCCCGCGGCGGCGGGCCAGCTCGCCGTCGATGCGGTCGGTGACGGCGGCGAGCACGAAGACGGCGAAGGCGGCCAGACGCCACCAGGTGCCGTCCAGGAACATGAACCACACGAAGACCGGGACCATGACCAGCCGGCTCATGGTCAGGATGTTCGCGATGTTCCACAGCGGAACGTGGGGGGCGGGCGTCGCCGCGTCGTGGCTGCTCATCTGTCTCCGGCTTCCCCGGCTTCCTCGTCCTGCTCGGCGACCAGGTCCGCGCCGACGGCCTGGACCACGGTGGCCCGGACCAGATCGCCCGCGGCCAGTCCCTCACCGTAGAGGATGGTGCTCCCGTCGACCTCGGGGGCCTGGTGTTCGGAGCGTCCCTCGTAGGCCCCGTCCTCCAGGACGGTCTCGACCAGGACGGTGACCTCCTCGCCCACGCGCTCCTCGGCGCGCTGGGCCATCAGCTCCTCCGAGAGGCGGTTGAGGCGGTCCACGCGCTCGGCGACGACCTCCTCGGGCACCTTGTTCGGGTGCTCCCTGGCCTCGGTGCCGTCCTCGTCGGAGTAGCCGAAGACGCCGATGGCGTCCAGGCGGGCCGCCTCCAGGAAGGCGACCAGGTCCTCGAACTCGGCCTCGGTCTCGCCGGGGAACCCGACGATGAAGTTGGAGCGGGCACCCGCCTCGGGCACCCGGGAGCGCACGGTGTCCAGCAGCTCCAGGAAGCGCTCGCGGTCGCCGAAGCGGCGCATGCGGCGCAGCAGGGTCCCGCTGGCGTGCTGGAACGACAGGTCGAAGTAGGGCACCACGCCGGGGGTCCCGGTGAGCACGTCCACCAGCCCGGGGCGGACCTCGGCGGGCTGGAGGTAGCTGACCCGGACCCGGTCCAGCCCCTCGACCCCGGCCAGGCGCGGCAGCAGCTTCTCCAGCGCGCGCACGTCGCCCAGGTCCTTGCCGTAGGAGGTGGAGTTCTCGCTGACCAGGAACACCTCGCGCACGCCCTCGGAGGCCAGCCACTCGGCCTCGCGCACGATCTCGTCCGGGTGCCGGGAGATGTAGGCGCCGCGGAAGGCCGGGATGGCGCAGAAGGTGCAGCGGCGGTCGCAGCCGGAGGCGATCTTGAGGTTGGCCACCGGGCCGCCGGTCAGGCGGCGGCGCGGGATCGCGGCGCGGTAGGGCAGCTCCGTCCCGTCGGCCCCGGCGGCGTCGGCGAACCCGCCGTGGCCGGGGATGTGGAGCTGCGCGGAGCCGCGCTCGGCCGGGCTGATCGGCAGCAGGGTGCGCCGGTCGCGCGGGTCGTGCGGGACCAGGGTGCGGCCCTCGAGCACGTCGTCGAGGCGGTCGGTGATGGCCGCGTAGTCGTCGAACCCGATGACCTGCGCCTCGGGGAGCGCCTCGGCCAGCTCGGAGCCGTAGCGCTCGGCCATGCAGCCGGCGGCGACGACCCGGCCGCCGTTCTCGGCGGCCTCCAGCAGGGTGTTGATGGAGTCCTGTTTGGCGGCGTCGATGAACCCGCAGGTGTTGACGAGGGTGACGTCGGCCTCGGTGCCTTCGTCGACCAGCTCCCAGCCGCCCGCGGACAGGCGGCCGGCCAGCTCTTCGGAGTCGACCTCGTTACGCGCACACCCCAGGGTGACCAGCGAGACAGTACGGCGCGGTGACATGGCTTCCAAGCGTGTGGGAGAGCGTTTCGAGTGATCGCGGAGGCGTGCCGGGTGGTCCCGGGCCCCGCGGCGCGGCGCGACGGACGTCGCCCGCGACCCTCCACATTACCCGTTCCGGCCCACCCGCCCGAACCCCGGCCGGGATCATCCCTGGCCGGGGCGGGTGCGGGTTCCGGGCACGGGGTCAGCCGTCGAAGCCGTCGGCCCCGACGACCACCTCCTTGACCTCTCCGCTGCTTCCGGCGGTGCCGAGGTCCTCGCCGTCGACGGTGACCTCGACGCCCCCGGCGTTGCCCAGCCAGAGGGTCAGGGTGTCGTCCGTCACGTAGTCCCGGGCCTCTCCGGCGGCGAGGAACCCGGTGAACAGGTTCTCGCCCCCGGCGTCGGTCACCTTGACCCAGGTCCGGGAGGACGCGGTGAGTCCGACGGTGACCTCGTCGGCCTTCCCGGCCCGGGCGGGGTCGTCCCCGCCCTGCTGCTTGCCGGCGCCCTCCCCCGTGCCCGGGGCCTCGGGCAGGACCGCGGAGTCGACGGTGTCGGTCCCGGTCCCCTCGAAGGCGGTGCGCAGCGGCTCGCCGTCCCAGTCCTGCCAGGTCCGCACACCGATGACGATGCTCAGGACGACCAGGAGGGCGACCAGGGCCCAGGGCCAGTGCCTGCGGACGGCCTCGGCCCGGCCGCTCGCGGTGCGGGTGACCGGCGGCCGGGGCGCGGGGCAGTCCGCGGGTGCGGGCCTGCGCCGCCTGCCCGCGGGCCGGTCCCGCCCGTCCCGGGGCGCGGGCACCGCAGCGCCCCTCTCCCGGCGCCCGCCGCCCGCGGCGGCCGGCGCGGCCGCCTCGGGAGCGGGCCGCCTGCGCCGCGGCCCGGTGCCCCGTACCCGCGGCGCAGCCGGTCGCCCCGCTCGAAGTGGTTCCAGCGTTCGGGCCCGGCGCCGGGCTCGGTGTCCTCCCCGATGACGCGCGGACCGGCCATCGGCGGGTCCTCGGCCTCCGCGGGCTCCTCCCCGTCGCGCCCCCGGTCCGTGCCGCCGCGGCGGCGCGGCCGCCGCGGCACGGCGGCCGGGTGGCGGGGCGGGGGCACGAACACCGAGCCGCGGCGGCCGGCGTGCTCGCGGTCGAACTCCTCCAGCAGCGGCGCCGGGTCCAGGCGCAGGGCCCGGCACAGGCCCCGGATGTGGCCGCGGGCGTAGAAGTCCCCGCCGCACGGGACGAAGTCCTCCTCCTCGATCGCCCGGAGTACCGGTTCCCTGATGCGTGTACGGACGCTGAGGTCGGCGACCGTGAGTCCCGCCGCGACGCGGGCGGCGGACAAGGTGTGTCCGATCGTCGCCATACGCACTCCCCTCGCGACTGTATGTATCTGACGGGAACCACTCTGCCGCTCCCGGCGCGCGACACGCAGGCCACCACGCCCCATGAAGCCCCCAAGATCCCGCCAAATCGGACAGAATTACGGCCAGAATTTTCGTCCGGATACGGTCATCCCCTTGTCCCCGGGCCCGTGACTGCGATGATCTTGGACCACCCTCCCCGCCACCTCCCCCGAGACCGGACGATGACCCAGCACTTCTCCGCCGCCGAGCTCGCGGGCGACGCACCGGTCGCCGCGGCCCGCGACGCCCTCGACGCCTTCCGCTCCTGGAGCGGCGCCCACTCCGACGACATCGCCGCGCACGTGTACCGGTGGTCCTCCCACCTGCCCGAGGTCCTCGAACGGCACCGGCTGCTGAACCGGCTGCGCCGGAGCCTGGACCCCGGTGCGGCACGGGCCGCGCGGGCCGCGGAGCAGGCGCGGCTGCGCCGGCGCGCCCTGCGCCGCCACGCGCTCGCCCTGGGCGAGGTCCCCTCCCCCGAGGTCCTGGACCGGCTCACCGCCGACCCGCGGCGGCTGCCCCGGCCCGCCGTCCCCGTCCCGGTCGACGGCGTCGGCACCGCCCTGGAGCGGGTCCGGTCCAGCGCCTCCCTGGACCGGGTCCCCGGCCTGGGAACGCTGCGCGAACGGATGTCCCGGCTGTACGCCGCGCTGCCCGGGGAGGCGGTCGCCTCCGGGGCCATGGACCGGGCCGCCCGGACCATCGGCGGGGTGCTGGCCGTCGCCTCCCACGACACCCTCGGCGAGGACGGCGACACCGCGGCGGCGCACCTGCGGCGGGTCGTGCCCGGCGCCTACGCCCTCGCCGTCGCCCAGGCCGTCGTGGACCTGCCCGCGCACGCCCGGCACGACGCCCACCACCGGCTGCTGCCGCACCTGCTGACCGAGGCCGAGCCGGCCGAGGGGGTGCCCGACGACCCGCTGGCCGAGGAGCTGCACGCCGCCCACGTGCTGCTGCTGGACGGCTTCCCCTTCGCCGGCCACCGGGCCCTGTACCGGGCCACCGAGGTGATGTACCTGGCCCGTTCCCGGGCCGAGCGGCGTACCCGCGAGGACGCGGTCCGCGACGGCGGGGACGCCCTGCTCGCCGACGCGGTGCTGGAGACCGGGGCGGGCGCGATCGCCGCCACCCTGCTGGGTCGCCGCAACCCCCCGGCGGGCCTGCTCCGGCCGCACCTGGCCGCGGCGCTGGCCACCCGGTTCCGGCACGACCTGCTCGACCGGGAGCGCGACGCTGTGACCGGCCGCCTCACCACGTTCACGCTGGCCCCGCGGGACCTGGACGGCGACCCGCTGCACGACCTCTTCGCCGCCGAGGCCCACCTGGTCGCGACGGTGTTCGACGGGGACGCCGGGGTGGCCGACGCCCTGGCCCGGCACGGCGCCGGCCGGCTGGCCGGCCACCTGTCCCGGCGGGCCGGACTGGTGGAGGAGCTGCTGGAGGCGCACCGGGTGACGCCGGAGATCGAGGCGCTGCTGCGCTCGGCCGCCCGGCCGGCCCGGCGCGGCGCGCCGTCCGGAGCCGTCCGGGCGGCGCGCGGGCGGGCCAGGCCGGCCGCGGCGACGGACCCGCGCGCCTTCGCCGCCGACCGGTCCGTGTTCGTCGACGCCGCCCTGGCCCGGCACGCCTCGGGCAACGGCGCCCGCGGCCCGCGCGGGGTGCTGTCGCACTCCCCCGAGGGCCCCGGCGGGCCGCTGCGCCCGGCGCTGGCGCTGATGCTGGTCGAGGGCGCCGCGGCCGACCCCGAGCCGCTGGCGCCGCTGGTGGCCGCGGTGGAGCTGTTCCACACCGGGAGCCTGGCCCTGGACGAACGCGCCTCCCACCTGGCCGGGATCGCGCTGGTCTCCGGCGGGTACGGGCTCATGGCGCGGCTGGCCGCGACCCACCCGCCCGAGCGAGTGGTGGGGGCGATGGCCCGGATGGGCGCGCTGCTGGGACCCGAGCGCCTGTGCCGGGGCCGCTACCTGGACAGGGCCCTGGCCCGCGGCGGGGAGCCCGCCGGCGTCGCGGGGTTCCTGGAGGTGTACACGCTGACCGCCTCGACGGAGATCGAGATCGCCCTGGCCCCGACCGCGATCCTGCTCGGCCTGCCCGGGCACGAGGTGGACCTGCTGACCGCCTATGCCCACCACGCCGGGATCGTGCTGCGGATCCGCCGGGACCTGCTCGCCGGGTCCGGCGCCGACCGGCCCACCCTGGCCTCCGCGCACGGCCGCGCCACCGCCGCGCGGCTGCTCGCCTGGCACCGCGACCGGGCCGAGGCCGCGCTGGACGGCCTGGCCCTGGACACCGCCCTCCTGCGCGCCGCCCTGGACCACTTCGCCACCCGCAGGGTGTGAGGGCGCCGGGCCCTCAGCCCCCGCGGATGTCGGTGAGGACGGCGGGGAGGTCGTCGGGGGTGACGAGCACGTCGCGGGCCTTGGAGCCCTCGCTGGGGCCGACGACGTCGCGGCTCTCCATGAGGTCCATCAGGCGGCCCGCCTTGGCGAAGCCGACACGCAGTTTGCGCTGGAGCATCGAGGTCGACCCGAACTGGGTGGTGACCACCAGTTCGACGGCCTGCAGCAGCAGGTCCAGGTCGTCGCCGATCTCCTCGTCGATCTCCTTCTTCTTGGTGTCGGCGGCCGCGACGTCCTCGCGGTAGCTGGGCTCGGCCTGCTTCTTGCAGTGCTCGACGATCCCCCGGATCTCCTTCTCCGAGACCCAGGCGTTCTGCAGGCGGATCGGCTTGCCCGCCCCCATCGGCAGGAACAGGGCGTCGCCCTTGCCCACCAGCTTCTCCGCCCCGGGCTGGTCCAGGATGACGCGGCTGTCGGCGAGGCTGGAGGTGGCGAACGCCAGCCGGGAGGGCACGTTCGCCTTGATCAGGCCGGTGACGACGTCGACGCTGGGCCGCTGGGTGGCCAGCACCAGGTGGATCCCGGCGGCCCGGGCCAGCTGGGTGATGCGCACGACGGAGTCCTCGACGTCGCGCGGGGCGACCATCATCAGGTCGGCCAGCTCGTCCACGATCACCAGCAGGTACGGGTAGGGCTCGTACACCCGCTCGCTGCCCGGGGGGGCGGTGAGCTCCCCGGTGCGCACGGCGGCGTTGAAGTCGTCGATGTGCCGGTACCCGGAGGCGGCCAGGTCGTCGTAGCGGCGGTCCATCTCCCCCACCACCCACTGGAGCGCCTCGGCGGCCCGCTTGGGGTTGGTGATGATGGGCGTGATCAGGTGCGGGATGCCCTCGTACATGGTCAGCTCGACCCGCTTGGGGTCGACCAGGATCATCCGCACCTCGTCGGGGGTCGCGCGCATCATCAGCGAGGTGATGAGCCCGTTGATGCAGGTGGACTTGCCCGCTCCGGTGGCGCCCGCGACCAGCACGTGGGGCATCTTCGCCAGGTTGGCGACGACGTTGGTGCCCTCCACGTCCTTGCCCAGCCCCACCAGCATGGGGTGGTCGTCGGAGGTGGCCACCGGGGAGCCGAGCACGTCGCCCAGGCTGACGATGTCCTTGTCGGTGTTGGGGATCTCCACGCCGATCGCGGACTTGCCGGGGATCGGCGACTGGATGCGCACGTCGGCGCTCTTGACCGCCAGGGAGATGTTCTTGGTGAGCGCGGTGACCTTCTCGACCTTGACGGCCGGCCCCAGCTCGATCTCGTAGCGGGTGACCGTCGGCCCCCGGGTGAACCCGGTGACCTCGGCGTCGATGCCGAACTGGGTGAGCACGCCGGTGAGGGCGTCCACCACGTCGTCGTTGGCCTTGGTGCGCGGCTTCACCGGGCTGCCGGGCTTGAGCATGACGGGCGGGGGCAGCTCGTAGTCCCCCTCCACCACCCGGGAGGGGAGGGTGAGCTGCTCGGTGACGGCCGGCGCCGGGGTGGGGTCGGGGACGGGGAGCTTGGCGCGGCCCTTCTTCCCACCCTTGCCGGACCTGCCCGCCTCGGCCCGCGCCGCCTCCTCTTCCTCGTCGGTGAGCGCCGGGGCGATGGGCTCCTCGGGCAGCACCGGGCTGTCGTAGGGGCGCTCGTGGTCGCCCGCCACGGTCTCGGCCGCGGCCTCCGCCTCCTTCTTGCGGGAGCGGCGCTTGCGGGCGGGCTTGCGCTCCGGCTCGGCGCCCAGGATGCCGATGCCGGAGTCCGGCCCGGCGTCGCGCTCCATGAGGGCGCCGAACAGCGTGTGCAGCCGCTCGGGGATGCGCCGGATGGGGGTGGAGGTGACCACGAGGATGCCGAACACCAGCACCAGGGCCAGCAGCACCCCGGTCAGCCAGGGGGTGATGACGGCGCTGAGCGGACCGGAGGCGACGAACCCGATGAGGCCGCCGGCGTCCTGGAGCGCCTCCAGCCCCTCGGAGGGCTGCGGGATGCCGTTCGCGATGTGGATGAGGCCCAGCAGGCCCAGCAGGATGGCACTGGTGCCGATGAACAGCCGCCCGGCGTCGCCCTCCCGGGACGCGCCCGGGGTGCGCATCAGGCGGATCGCCAGCGGCAGGAACAGCAGCGGCAGGATCGGCGAGAACGTCCCGAACGCGCCGACCACCACTAGGCGGGTGTACTCCGGCAGCGGGCCGGCGCTCTCCCACCACACGGCCGCGGCGACCAGCACCCCGGCCGCCAGCAGCAGCAGGCCCGCCCCGTCCCGGCGCAGGTCCGGGTCCAGGTCGCGGGCGCTGCGGCCCACGGCGCGGGCGGCCCCGCCCACGGTGTGCGCGACGAGCTTCCACAGCACCAGCAGGAACTGGCCGAACATGGTGACCGCGAAAGCGATGGGCCCGTCGGGCATCCGGTTGGCCGCGGGTCTGCGGGCCGCGGGCTTCTTGCGCCCGGAACCGCCTGAGGAGGCGCGCGGGGCCATCGGGGTCACCTCCGTACAGGGGGAGCGGTTCACGACCGGCGGGCGCATTCCCCGCCACGGCGGGCAGCCTATCGAGTCGTCCACCCCCGGATCCCGTCTCGGGCACGGCGTGTCGCGCGAAGCGCCGAACGGTCCGGGACCGTTCGGCGCTTCGTGCGGGTACCGCTCCGGGTCAGACCTCGACCAGGACCGGGATGATCATCGGGCGGCGGCGGTAGGTGTCGTTGACCCACCGGCCCGTGCTGCGCCGGATGAGCTGGCGCAGCTGGTGGGGGTCGTTGACCCCGTCCTCGGCCGCCTTGTCCAGGGCGTGCTGGATCTTATCGATGACGTCGTCGTAGGCGTCGGCGCCGATGCCCGCGCCCCGGGTGTGGATCTCTGGCTCGCCGAGGATCTTGCCCGTGCCGGAGTCCACGGCCACGACGACGGAGATGAAGCCCTCCTCGCCGAGGATGCGGCGGTCCTTCAGCGCGGCGTCGGTGACGTCGCCCACGGAGGAGCCGTCCACGTACACGTACCCGGCCTGCACGGCGCCGACGATCTTGGCGCGGTTCTTGTACAGGTCGACGACCACGCCGTCCTCGGCGATGACGATCCGGTCCGCGGGGACCCCGGTCATCTTGGCCAGGTCGGCGTGGGCGCGCATGTGCCGCCACTCGCCGTGCACCGGCATGAAGTTGCGCGGGCGCACCATGTTGAGCACGTACAGCAGCTCGCCGGCGGGGGCGTGCCCGGACACGTGCACCAGGGCGTTGCCCTTGTGCACGACCTTGGCGCCCCAGCGGGTCAGGCCGTTGATGACCCGGTTGACCGAGTTCTCGTTGCCCGGGATGAGCGAGGACGCCAGCAGGACGGTGTCGCCCTCCTCGATGCGGATCTGGTGGTCCCGGTTGGCCATCCGGCTCAGCGCCGACATCGGCTCGCCCTGGGAGCCGGTGCAGATCAGCACGGCCTTGTCCGGCGGCAGGTCGTCGAGCTGGCGCACGTCGATGATGGTGTCGCCGGGGATGCTCAGGTAGCCCAGGTCGCGGGCGATGTTCATGTTGCGGACCATCGACCGGCCCACGAACGCGACCTTGCGGCCGTGCTTGGTGGCGGAGTCGATGACCTGCTGGACCCGGTGCACGTGGGAGGCGAAGCAGGCCACCACGATGCGCTTGTCGGCCTGCCGGAACACCTTGTCGATGGCCTCGGTCAGGTTGCGCTCGTTGATGATGAACCCGGGCTGCTCGGCGTTGGTGGAGTCCGACAGCAGCAGGTCCACGCCCTCGTCGCCGAACCGGGCGAACCCGGCCAGGTCGGTGAGGCGGCCGTCCAGCGGCAGCTGGTCCATCTTGAAGTCGCCGGTGTGCAGCACCGACCCGCCGGGGGTGCGGATGCCGACGGCCAGCGCGTCGGGGATGGAGTGGTTGACCGCGAAGAACTCCAGGTCGAACGGGCCGAAGTCGCGCCGCTCGCCCTCCTCCACCTGGACCACGACCGGCTTGATGCGGTGCTCGCCGAGCTTGGCGGAGATGAGCGCGAGCGTGAGCCGGGAGCCGACGATCGGGATGTCGGGGCGCTCGCGCAGCAGGAACGGGACGCCGCCGATGTGGTCCTCGTGGCCGTGGGTGAGGACGACCGCCTCGATGTCGTCCAGGCGGTCCCGGATGTAGTCGAAGTCCGGCAGGATCAGGTCGACGCCGGGCTGCTCCTCCTCGGGGAACAGCACGCCGCAGTCGACGATGAGGATCCGGCCGCCGAACTCGAAGACCGTCATGTTGCGGCCGATCTCGCCCAGGCCGCCCAGCGCGACGACGCGCAGGACACCGTCGCCCTGGGGCGGGGGCGAGCTCAGCTCGGGGTGCGGGTGGCTCATACGGAACCCTCCGTGAGGCGCTCGACGCGGACGGCGCTGGCCGGGACGGCCTGGTGCGGGGCCAGGCCGATGGGGCCCTTCACACCGGCGGCGGCCAGGTCCTCGCGCAGCAGGGCCTGGAGCTCGGCGGAGGCGTCGGCGAGCGGCGTGCGCACCGGGCCGGCGGGCAGGCCGAACAGGTTGAGGACCGCCTTGGTCGTGATCACGCCCTGGGTGCGGAACATCCCGGTGTAGACCGGGGTGAGCCGGCGGTGGATCGCCAGCGCCTGGCCGACCTCGCCCGCCTCGTAGGCGTCGATCATGTCCTTGAGGTCGCCGCCGACGATGTGGCCGACGACGCTCACGAAGCCGGCGGCGCCCACCGACAGCAGGGGCAGGTTCAGGATGTCGGTGCCGCAGTAGTAGGCCAGGTCGGTGCGCTCCATGACCCAGGAGCTGGCGCCGACGTTGTCCTTGGCGTCCTTGTTGGCCACGATCCGGGGGTGCTCGGCGAGCCGGACCAGGGTCTCGGAGGCGATGGGCGTCCCCGTGCGGTGCGGGATGTCGTACAGCATGACCGGCAGGCCGGTGGTGTCGGCGATCTCGGTGAAGTGCCGGATCAGCCCCTCCTGCGGCGGCTTGTTGTAATACGGGGTCACCGCCAGGAGGCCGTGGGCGCCCGCCTTCTCGGCGGCCTTGGCCAGCTTGACGCTGTGCCGGGTGTCGTTGGTGCCGACGCCCGCGATGATCTGGGCCCGGTCGCCGACCGCCTCGATGACGGCGCGCAGCAGCCGGTCCTTCTCCTCGTCGCTGGTCGTGGGCGACTCGCCCGTGGTCCCGCTGATGACGAGGCCGTCGTTGTGCTGCTCGTCCACCAGGTAGGTGGCGAGCCGGGCGGCACCGTCGTAGTCGAGCTCGCCGTCGTCGAGCATGGGTGTGACCATCGCGGTCAGCATCTTGCCGAACGGGCGGTACTTGGTGTTCACCATGGTGTGTGAAAGGCGCGCGGACCGCCGCCGCGTGGCGGCGGGATCCTGTGTCGCCCCTCCTCCTCTCGGTGTGTGCGGCCCCGCCGCGCGGGGCGGGACCGGTGGTGTGGCGTACGGATGGTGCGGAACCGTGTGTCCGCTTCCGCGACCGGGGCCGGGTCGGACCACTGCGGGGTCCGACGGGGGCGGTCGCGGAGAAGCCTGTGCCGGTCCTGTCCGGACCGCGTCCGTTCGGACGCCGGTGCCGGGACCGGGGTCGGCCCCGTCCTCGTGGGTCGAGGGAGGGGCCCGCATGTGAACCTACCCGCACCGCGTCCCGGCCGTCGGACCGGGACACGGGCGGGAACCCGCGGATTCGGGGCGGGCGGGTCGGAGCGGAGGTGCCGCGGCGGTCAGTCGTCCTTGCCGTCCGGCAGGAAGAGGCTGGCCAGCCAGCTGACGATGCCGACGACGATCGCGCCCCAGAAGGCGGGCCAGAAGCCGTCGATGTCGATGGGCAGGCCGAAGAGCCCCGCGATCCACTCGGTGAGCAGGAACAGCAGTGCGTTCACGACGAGGCCGATGAGCCCGAGGGTCAGCGCGTAGAACAGGCAGCCGACCGTCTTGACGATCGGTTTGATGACGGCGTTGACGACGCCGAAGATCAGGCCGAGTCCCAGGAAGACGAGGATGGTCTCCGTCGTGTCCGAGGTCGTGACCTCGATACCGCTGACCAGGTAGGCCGCCAGCCACAGGGCGAGCGCGTTCACGATGACTCTGATAATGAAGCTCACAACGTAGATGTTCCCACGCCGTGGCAAGGTCCCGAAACTCCGGCGTGGGTGCACTCGTGTCGATGACTCCCCCAGGAGGCCTGATCGTGTCCGGTGCCCAGTTCGTCCGTCCCGCCCGTCCCTCCGACGTCGACACCGTCGTGGACGTCCAGGTGGCCTCCTGGCGGGAGGTGTACGGAGGGCTGCTGCCCGGGGAGGTGGTCGCCGAGATCGGCGGCGAGGAGGCCCGCAGGGGCTTCCACGCGCAGTGGTCGGCCGCCCTGGAGTCGCCGCCCACCTCCAGGCACCGGCTGGTGGTCGCCACCGACGAGAACGACGGGGTGCGCACGGTGGTGGGCTTCGCCGCGTTCGGCCCGGCGGGCGACCCCGACCTGTGGCCCGCCACCGCCGCGGAGATCTTCGCCCTGCACGTGGACCCGGCCCTGACCCGGCGGGGGCACGGCGGCCGCCTGCTCAACGCGACCGTGGACCACCTGGTGGAGGACGGGTTCGTCATCGCGTACGTGTGGGTGCCCGAGGCCGACAACGCGCTGCGGGCGTTCTTCGAGTCCTCCGGCTGGGCGCCCGACGGCGCCCGCCGGGTGATCGACCTGGGCTCGGAGCTGCCGATGGTGCGCCTGCACGCGGGCATCGGATAGGGCGCGGCCCCGGGGCCCGGGAGCAGGCACTACCGTGGGGAGGTCGTAGCGGCGCCGCGCGCGCCGGCCGTCGAGCGGTGGAGGGACCCGGCAGTGGCCACGGTCAGCGAATGGATCTCGGGGATGCGTCCCCGGACGCTTCCGAACTCGGTCGTCCCGGTGGCGGTCGGTACCGCGCTGGCGTTCGCCCTGGGCGGGTTCGTGTGGTGGAAGGCACTGCTGGCGCTGGTGGTGTCGATGGCCCTCCAGGTGGGGGTGAACTTCGCCAACGACTACAGCGACGGCGTCAAGGGCACCGACACCGCGGAGCGGACGGGGCCGACCCGGCTGACGGCGACCGGCCTGGCCGCGCCGAAGCAGGTGCTGGCCGCCGCGCTGGGCAGCTTCGCGTTCGCCGGGCTGGTGGGCCTGGTGCTGGTGGCCACCACGTCGTGGTGGCTACTGCTGGTGGGCGCGGTGGCGATCGCCGCCGCCTGGTACTACACCGGCGGGCGCACCCCGTACGGGTACCGGGGCCTGGGCGAGGTGTCGGTGTTCGTGTTCTTCGGCGTGGTGGCCGTGGTGGGCACCGTGTTCGTGCAGCTGGAGGCCGCGCCCTGGGAGGCGTGGACGGCGTCGGTGCCGGTGGGGCTGCTGTCCTGCGCGGTGCTGGTGATCAACAACCTGCGGGACATCCCCACCGACCGGGAGACCGGCAAGATCACCCTGGCGGTGCGGCTGGGCGACACCGGGACGCGGCGGCTGTACGCGGGGATGGTCGTGGCGGCGTTCGCGGTGGCCCTGCCGCTGGTGGCGGTGTCCTGGTGGGTGCCGCTGGTGCTGCTGGCGGCCCCCCTGGCGGTGCCGCCGCTGCGCCGCGTGCTGGGCGGTCAGGTCGGCCGTGACCTGGTGGCGGGCCTGGGCGAGACCGGGCGGCTCCAGATGGCGTTCGGCGCGCTGCTCTCGGTGGCGCTGCTGCTGGGCTGACCGGCCCGCGCCGGTGGCCGGGTGCGGCCACCGGCGACTTGTAGGCGGCCCGTGACCGGGCGGAGACCCTTCCCCGCCTAGGTTCGGGGCATGGCGATCCCCCGCAGGACCGCCGCGGCACTGGCCGCCGCGGCGCTGACGCTGACCCTGGCCGCGTGCTCGGCCGCCGACAACCCGGCCGAGGGCCCCGGCTCCGGCGAGACCTCCCTCGACCGTGGCGGCGCGCCCCTGGAGTCCTCCTCCGCGCCCGCGACCACCGGTGGGCAGGTCCATACACGTGCCGCCGGACGGATCCGGCAGGCGGACGTGGAGGTGGACGTCCACACGCTGGAGCGGGTCGGCGAGGACCTCGTCGAACTGACCCTGACGATCCACGTCATCGGGGGCGGCCTCCTCGCCCGCGACCTCGCGTCCCCGGAGACCTCGGAGCAGGAGGTCACCGACATGGCGGCGTTCGAGCTCGTCGACGCGGAGAACGGCCGGGTGCACCGGGTCGCCACCGATTCCGAGGGGCGGTGCGTGTGTTCCCGGCTCGAACCGTCGCTGGAACTGTGGCCCGAGGACTCCCTGACCCTCAGCGCGACCTTCGCCGCTCCGCCGAAGGACGTGCACGAGATGGACGTGCGCGTCCCCGGCATGCCGACGTTCACCGGGGTCCCCGTTGCCTGAGGGGACCGACAGGGAGAGGACCTACTCCACGGTCCGCCTCAACTGCTGCATGGTGCTGCTGATCGGCCCCGTCATCGTTGTGACGCTCGTTCTCACCCTGGCCGTCCTGGGACTGCTCGACTGGGGAGAGTCCGCCAGGGAGCCGCGGGGCTATGTGCCCGAGGTGAACCGGAGCCCGGTGGCCACCGCGCCGGTGGTGGACGTCACGGCGCCGGTCGAGGAGGTCGAGGCGCCGGTGGACGGCATCGAGGCGCCCGTCGTGGACGCCCCCTGACCCCGGACGCGCGGCCGCCCCGGGCCGCGGCGCGGCCCGGGGCGGGAGGTCGGCGGCTCAGCTCAGGTCGAGCAGCGGCTCCAGGCCCACGGTCAGCGGGTCGGGCAGGTCGGCGACCCTGCGCACGCCCAGCAGCACGCCGGGCATGAACGAGGCCCGGTTCATGGAGTCGTGGCGGATCTTCAGGGTCTCACCATCGGTGCCGAACACGACCTCCTGGTGGGCGATCAGGCCCTGGATGCGCAGCGCGTGCACCCGCACCCCGTCCACGTCGGCGCCGCGGGCGCCGGGGATCTCGGCGGTGGTGGCGTCGGGCATCGGGCCCAGCCCGGCCGCCCGGCGGGCCCCGGCGACCAGCTCGGCGGTGTGGTACGCGGTCCCGCTGGGGGCGTCCGCCTTGTTGGGGTGGTGCAGCTCGATGATCTCGGTCGACTCGAAGTAGGGGGCGGCCTTGGCCGCGAAGTGCATCATCAGCACCGCGGCGATGCCGAAGTTGGGCGCGATGAGCACCTTGGCGCCGGGCCGGGCCGCCAGCATCTCGCGCACCCGGTTCAGCTTCTCCTCGTCGAACCCGCTGGTGCCGACGACGGCGTGGACGCCGCGGCCGATCAGCCACTCCAGGTTGTCCATGACGACGTCGGGGTGGGTGAAGTCGACGACGTAGTCGGCCCCCAGCACCCGCTCCCGGTCCTGGCCGGCGTCGGCGCCGCCGACGAACTCCATGTCGTCGGCCGCCTGGACCGCGTTGACGACCTCTGACCCCATGCGCCCTTCGGCGCCGAAAACTCCTACCTTGAACACGGCACGAGCGTATCGGATCGCCGCGGCCCCGCGTGGTGCGACCTGGGGCGGGACCGGTCGCGTGCGACGATCGGCCCATGACGGACGAGGACCGCGCGGACGGCCCGCCGGACGCCCGGCACCGCCTGGGCTCCCTGCTGAACGGGCTGCGCGCGACGGTGCTGGGCGCCAACGACGGCATCGTCTCCACCGCCGGACTGGTGGTGGGCGTGGCGGGCGCCACCCCGCACCGCGGCGCCCTGCTGGTGGCGGGGATCGCGGGCACCCTGGCCGGGGCGCTGTCGATGGCGGCGGGCGAGTACGTGTCGGTGAGCACCCAGCGCGACACCGAGCGGGCCGCGCTGGCCCGGGAGCGGCGCGAGCTGGCCGCCGACCCGGCCGGCGAGCTGGAGGAGCTCGCCGGGATGTACCGCGACCGGGGGCTGAGCGAGGAGCTGTCGCACCGGGTGGCCCGGGAGCTGACCGAGCACGACGCGCTGCGCGCCCACGCCGAGGTGGAGCTGGGGCTCGACCGCTACCGGGTGGACCCGTGGCAGGCGGCGTTCGCCAGCCTGTTCTCCTTCGTGCTGGGCGCCCTGGTGCCGCTGGCCGCGATGCTGCTCAGCTCCGATGCCTGGAGGCTGCCGGTGACGGTGGCGGCGGTCCTGGCGGCCACCGGCGCGCTGGGCGCGGTGAGCGCCCGCCTGGGCGGGGCCCTGCCCCTGCGGGCGGCGCTGCGGTGCGTGGTCGGCGGGTCCTTCGCGATGCTGATCACCTACCTGGTGGGCACGCTGGTAGGGGCGTTCACCTCCCTCTGAGGGCGCGGGGCCGGGCCCCGGAGGCGGCGGGCGGCTACGCGCGGGCGGGTCCTTCGCGATGCTGATCACCTACCTGGTGGGCACACTGGTGGGGGCGTTCACCTCCCTCTGAGGGCGCGGGGCCGGGCCCCGGAGGCGGCGGGCGGCTACGCGCGGGCGGTGGACAGGCTCAGCGCGAAGTCCCCGGCCGGGTCGGTCCACCAGTGCGTCGGCTCGAACCCGGCCTCCTCCAGCTCCTCCTCCAGGCCCTCCCGGCGGAACTTGGCGGAGATCTCGGTGCGCATCTCCTCGCCCGCCGCGAAGTCGACGTCCAGGTCCAGGGCGGCGACGCGCACGTGCTGGTCCACCCGCGAGCGCAGCCGCATCTCGATCCACTCCTCCTTCTCGTTCCAGCGGGCGACGTGCTCGAACTCCGACGGGTCGAAGTCGGCCCCCAGCTCGCGGTTGATCACGTTGAGGACGTTGCGGTCGAACTCGGCGGTCACCCCCTGCGCGTCGTCGTAGGCCGCGACCAGGCGGTCGGCGTCCTTGACCAGGTCGGCGCCGAGCAGGAAGGTGTCCCCCGGGCGCAGCACCGCCCGGATGTCGCGGAGGAACCCGGCCCGGGGCCCGGGCTCCTGGTTGCCGATGGTCGAGCCCAGCACGGCGATGGTCTGCCGCCCGCCGTCCTCGCGCACCGGCAGCAGGCCCAGGTGGTGCTCGAAGTCGCCGACCACGGCGTGCACGTCCAGGTCCGGGTAATCGTCGGCGACCCTGCGCGCGGAGGCGGCCAGGAAGTCGCCGCTGACGTCGACGGGGACGAACCGGGCCAGGGCGCCGTGGCGGCCCATGGCGTCCAGCAGCAGCCGGGTCTTGACGCCCGACCCCGAGCCGAGCTCGATGAGCGCCTCGGCGCCGGCGGCGCCGGCGATCTCGTCGGAGCGCTCCTCCAGGATGGCCCGCTCGGCCCGGGTGGGGTAGTACTCGGGGAGTTCGGTGATGTCCTCGAACAGGGCGCTGCCGCGTTCGTCGTAGAACCACTTGGGCGGCAGCTGCTTGGGGTTGGACGAGAGCCCTTCGGCGACGTCCCTGCGCAGGGCCTTGTCCAGGTCGTCGGCGGTCAGGTTGCGGTCGATGCGGAACACGGCGACTCCTCGGTCAGACGATGGGGTGGATCTCGGTCCGCTCCGCCGCGGCCACGGCCACGGAGCCTTCGGGCACCTCCCGCCAGCCCGGGGAGTCGTCGTAGGGTTCCGAGGCCAGGACGACGCCTCCCCCCGGTTCCCGCAGGGTGAACAGGGTGTCCCCGGCGGCGGTGCCCACGAGGGTCTCGCCGTCGGTCGCCAGCAGGTTGTAGCGCCCCTCGGAGTGCTCGCGGGCGTGGCGGACCACTGCGGCCAGCGCTCCGGGCAGGTCGCCGGAGGCCCGCCACAGGCGCACCACGTGCCCGAACAGGGGCGCGGAGTCCACCGGGGCGCGGGCGTCGAGCACCCCGGCCGGGGGCGGCAGCGCCGCCACCAGGGCGTCGTCGTCCTTGACCGCGCCGTTGTGGCTGAACAGCAGCCGCCCGGCGCGGAAGGGCTGGGCGCTCGCCTCGTCGGTGCCGAACCCGACGGTGGCGTCGCGCACCGCCGCCAGCACGCAGCCGGAGGCCAGGCCGCGGGCCGCCTCGGCGAAGGAGGTGTCGCCCCACATCGGCAGGGCGCGCCGGTAGCGCAGCGGTTCGGGGGTGTCGTCGGGGTACCAGCCCACGCCGAACCCGTCGGCGTTGACCGTGCCGTACTTCTGGAGCTGGGGCGCCCAGGACTGGACGTGGAGCGAGTGGGGCGCCGCGTACAGCAGGTCGTACAGCGTACGCGGCGGCCCCAGGTAGGCCAGGTGGCGGCACATCAGGCGGGCTCCGCGTCGCGGGCGCAGCGGAACCCGCTGAAGATCTGCCGCCGGATGGGCAGGTCCCAGTTGCGGAACGTGGAGCGGACCGCCGTGGGGTGGGTGGCCCACGAGCCGCCGCGCAGCACCTTGTACCCGGAGTCGAAGAACACCTCCGAGTACTCGCGGTACGGGAAGGCGCGGAACCCCGGGTAGCCGTGGAAGGTGGTGGAGGTCCACTCCCACACGTCGCCGATGAGCTGGTGCACGCCCAGCGGGGACGCCCCGTCGGGGTGGCGGCCCACGGTCGCGGGGCCGAGCCTGCGCTGGCCCAGGTTGGCGTGGCGGGCGGCGGGCTCCCCGTCGCCCCAGGGGTGGCGGCGGGACTCCCCGGTCGCCGGGTCGAAGCGGGCGGCCTTCTCCCACTCGGCCTCGGTGGGCAGCCGTTTGCCCGCCCACTCCGCGTAGGCCCGGGCCTCGTGGTAGTTGACGTGCTGGACCGGCTCGTCGGGCGGCACCAGCTCACGGCGGCCGAAGCGGCGCCTGGCCCACTCCTCGCCCTCGCGCTCCCAGAAGGCGGGGGCCACGGCCCCGCGCTTCTCCTTCCACTCCCAGCCCTCCCGGCTCCACCAGTGGCGGGTCTGGTAGCCGCCGTCCTCCATGAACTCCCGGTAGGCGGCGTTGGTGACGGGCGCGGTGTCGATGAAGTAGGCGGGCAGGTCGACGGTGACGGCGGGCTTCTCGTTGTCGTAGGCCCAGGGGTCGTCGTCGGTGCCCATCGTGAAGGGCCCGGCGGGGACCAGGGCCTCGGCCTCCGCGGGCGGGCGCAGGGGCGCGACGGCGGGCGCCTCCTCCAGCAGCACGGGGGCGCCCCGGCGCAGCTGGTGGGTGGCGAGCATGGTCTCGTCGTGCTGGTGCTCGTGCTGGATGACCATGTGGTAGACGAACCCGGCGTCCAGCAGGCCGGGCGGGTCGTCGGGCCCGCGCGGGGCGGGCACGGTGAGGTCGACGCCGTCCAGGGCGTCCAGGACCTCCCGGCGGACCCGCTCGTTGTAGTCGCGGGCCTCCTGCGGGCGCAGCAGCGGCAGGTCAACGCGCTCGGCGCGGGGGTTCTCGAAGGCGTCGTAGAGGTGGTCGATGTCGGGGCGCAGGGCCTCGCGCCCGGCGGCGGCCCGCAGCAGCCACTGCTCCTCGTAGTTGCCGATGTGCGCCAGGTCCCAGACCAGCGGCGACATCAGCGGCGAGTGCTGGGTGAGCAGCTCCTCGTCGTCGAGGGCGTCCAGGGTGAGGCCGAGGCTGCGCCGCCTGCCGCGGTCGAGCTCGGCGGCGATGCGCTCCTTGGAGATGTCCTGTCCGTTGTTCACCGAACTCCTCCACCGTGTCGGGAGTGGCGTTCCGCCGGCCCCGCGTGGGCGGGGCGCGGCTCGGGCACGCTCGGCCGCGTGTCGGCGGGGCTGAGCCCGCGCCGGGTGTGGCGGTCGGCGTAGTCGTCGACGAGGCGGGCCAGGCGCGTCGCGCCCATGCGGGGCAGGGCGTCGACGGCGGCGTCGAGGCAGCGGCGGGCGCAGGCGGCCAGGGCGGGGTCGGCCATGCCGTCGCGGGCCGCGCGCAGCCACAGCCTCCGGTCGGGGGCGGGGCCGCCGCAGAGCCGTTCCACGGCCTCCTCCGCGGCGGCGCGGGCGCCCGGGTCGTCGAAGAGGGCGGCGGCGACCGCGACGGGGACCGGCCACCAGCGCAGCGGCAGGGCGTCGATCATGCGCAGCTCCCACCAGCCGCGGGGGCGCACGGGCGGGAAGAGGGTGCTCAGGTGCAGTTCGAGGTCGGCCGGGGTGGCGGGGCGCGGGCCGTGCCCGGCGATCCACTCGGCGAGGGTGATGCCGGGGTCGGCCAGCCAGGAGCCGCCGCCCCCGGGGGTCTCGGAGACCGCCATGACGGAGGCCCGCAGGGCGTAGGCGGTCCAGGCGTCGGCCGGGTCGGCGGGGCTCCCGGGTTCCAGGACGGGGGCGGTGCGGTCGGCGTCCATGCCCGCCCAGATGGCCCAGCGGGTGGACTTCCAGCCGGTGGGGCGGCCGCGCCAGAGCGCGGAGTTGGCGAAGGCGGCGACCAGGACGGGGCCGAGCCGGTGCGCGAAGCCCCAGCGTTCGCCCAGGTCGGCGGGGTCGGCCCCGGAGTCCAGGCACACCTGGAGCGAGGCGGTCGCGCACATCATGGTGTGTCCGCCGTAGGTGCGGCGCTTGGCGAAGAACCGGTCCATGGCCTCGTACCGGGGCAGCCGGAGCTGCCGGTGGGGGGTGCGCACGGGGTCCAGTGCGGACTCGACCAGGCCCAGGCCGTCCTGGGCGAGGGTCTTTCCGAGGTGCTCCAGGTCCTCGGCGAGCGCTTCGTGCGCTCGGGCCGGGCCGGGCAGGGCGGGCGAGCTGAGCTCGATCTGTCCGCCGGGTTCGAAGGTGACGCGACTTCCCGCGGGCGGGGGGCCGGAGCCCTCCAGCAGCGCCGCGAGGCGTTCGATGGCGACGGTGGCGCCGGGTGCCGCGGTGTCGGTGACGAGCCACTCGGTCTCGGCTCCGACCTTGCCGGGAGGGCCTGTCTTGAAGCAGACCCCGTTGATGTACTCGTGGACGTCGTCCGTGGTCATGTGCGCCATGGGGTGCTCTCCCTCAGGACGTCGCCGCCCCGTGCGGAGCGGCGCCTCCCCTGTCTTCCCCCGGTCTCCCGCGCGGCGAACGTGCCGACCGTCCGGAAACGTGAACGGATGCGGACAGGTGCCGCATGTGCGACCTGTCTCCGGTTCGCGACATCCCCGGTGACTTCGCCCTTCCCGGGCGGCCGGGCCCCTCCCCCGCACCATGGAAGTGACTCACATCACATTTCAGGGAACCCGATCGCCCCGGGAGGCGGCCGAATCTCACCGTGCGGATGCGGGCCGGGACCTTCCGTTTACGGACGGCCCCGGTCCGATCCGGCCGCGCACCCGCTCCGTGCACGGCGGGCGCCGCGGCGCGTGCCGCGGCGCCCCGCCGTGTGCGGGCGGCCCCGGGGGGCCGCCGGGACCCGTCACCGCCCGCCGGGAGGCGTCCCCTCCAGGGCGCGCGCCCAGTGGCAGGCCGTGGCGTGCGCACCCCCGTCACCGGGCAGGACCCCCGGGTCCTCGGTGCGGCACCGGTCGGCGACGCCCGCCCGCTCCGCCTCCCCCGAGGCCAGCACCGGGCAGCGCGGGTGGAACCGGCAGCCCCCCGGCACCTTCTTGGGGTCCGGCGGCTCCCCCGCCAGCACCACCGGCTCGCCGCCGGCCTCGGGCAGCACCGACAGCAGCGCCCGGGTGTACGGGTGCCGGGGCCCGGAGAGGACCTCCTCCACCGTCCCCAGCTCCACCACCCGGCCCAGGTACATCACGGCGACCCGGTCGGCGATGTTCCACGCCAGCCCCAGGTCGTGGGTGGCGATGAGGGCGGACAGCCCCAGCTCGTCGCGCAGGTCCAGCAGCAGGCGCAGGATCTCGCCGCGCACCGACGCGTCCAGGGACGCCACCGGCTCGTCGGCCACCAGCACCTCCGGCTCCAGCACCAGCGCCCCGGCGATCACCACGCGCTGCCGCTGGCCGCCCGACAGCTCGTACGGGTACCGGGACAGGAACCTCTCCGGCGGCCGCAGGCCCGCCCGGGACAGCGCGCGGGTCACCCGCTCGGCCTCGTCGGCCGTGGTCCCCCCGTGGATGCGCAGGCCCTCGGCGACCGACTCGTAGACCGTGCGCCGGGGGTTGAGCGAACCCGTCGGGTCCTGCTGGACCAGCTGCACCCGGTGCCGGTAGGCGCGCAGGTCGCGGGAGGAGTACCGCAGCGGGCTCCCCTCGAAGGACACCGTGCCCGCCGTGGGGCGCTCCAGGCCCAGCAGCACCCGGCCCAGGGTGGTCTTGCCGCAGCCGGACTCCCCCACCAGGGCGACGATCTCCCCGGCCGCCACGTCCAGGTCGACGCCGTCCACGGCCCGGGCGGCGGCGCGGCCGCCGCCGAACCCGGACGTGAAGACGACCCGCACGCCGCGGGCGCTCAGGACCGGCGTGCCGGTCCCCTCCCCGCCCTCGGGCGCGGACGCCGACGCGTCGGTCTCCGTGGTGCTCAACGGACCCCCTCCCCGACCGGGCCCACGTGCACGCAGGCGGCCTGCCTCTCGGACTCCCCGCGGGCGTCGGGCGCGACCGGCCACAGCGGCGGGTCGACCGTCGCGCACACCTCCTCCGACACCGGGCACCGCGGCCGGAACACGCACCCCGCGGGCGGGTCGGCGGGATCGGGCGGGTCGCCCGGCAGGCCGCGCGGGGCCCGCCGGGAGGCCGGGTCCCCGATCCTGGGGAAGGCCGCCCCCAGCGCCGCGGCGTAGGGGTGGGCGGGGGCGCCCATCACCTCGCGCGCCGGCCCCTGCTCCACGATCCGCCCCGCGTACATCACCGCGACCCGGTCGCAGGTGTCGGCGAGCACCGACAGGTCGTGGCTGATCATCAGCATCCCGATGCCGTGGTCGGCGACCAGGCGCTTGAGCAGGGCCAGGATCTGCGCCTGGATCATCACGTCCAGGGCGGTGGTGGCCTCGTCGGCCACGATCAGCCGCGGCTCGCAGGCCAGGGCCATCGCGATCATGACCCGCTGGCGCTGGCCGCCGGACAGCTGGTGGGGGTGGTCCGCGGCCCGGGAGGCGGGCAGCCCCACCTGGCCCAGGAGCTCGGCCACCCGGTCGGCGACCCTCTCCCTCGGCACCGTCCGGTGGATCAGCAGGGGCTCGGCGATCTGCTCGCCGACGCGCCGCACCGGGTTGAGCGAGTGCATGGCGCCCTGGAACACGATGGCGGCCTCCGACCAGCGGACCGCGCGCAGCCGCCCCCACCGCATGGTGAGCACGTCCTCGCCGGCCAGCTCCACGGCCCCGGTGACGCGGGCCGTGGCGGGCAGCAGCCGCAGCAGGGCCATGGCCACGGTGGACTTGCCGCTGCCGGACTCCCCGGCCAGGCCGAGCGTGCCGCCCGGCTCCAGGGAGATGTCGACGCCGCGCACGGCGGGGACCTCGCCGCCGCCGGAGCCGTAGGTCACGTGCAGGTCCCGCACGTCGAGAAGGGAGGTCATCGCCGCTCCCGGAGTCGGGGGTCGAGGACGGCCTCCAGGGCGCGGCCGCACAGGGTGAACGCCAGGGCGACCAGGGCGATCGCCAGCCCCGGAGGCACCATGTACCACCAGATCCCGGAGCTGATCGCGCCCGCGTTGCGGGCGCTCTCCAGGATCCCGCCCCAGGAGATGGTGGTGGGGTCGCCCACGCCCAGGAAGGCCAGGGTGGACTCGGCGATGATGGAGGTCGCCACCAGCAGGGTGGTCTGGGCCAGCACCACTGGCATCACGTTGGGCAGCACGTGCCAGGCCATGACGTGCAGGTGGCCGCCGCCCAGGGCGCGGGCCCGCTCCACGTAGGGCCGGGCCTCCACCGCCAGGGTCTGGGCGCGCACCAGGCGCGCGGTGGCGGGCCAGACCGTCAGGCCGATGGCGAGGATGATCGTGCCGGTGCCGCGGGGCAGGACCGCGGCCAGCGCCACGGCCAGCACCAGGGTGGGCAGCACCAGGAACCAGTCGGTGAGGCGCATCAGGACCGACGACAGGAGCCGCCCCGCGGTGCCGCCGGACGCCCCGAAGTGCCCGGCGGTCATGCCGACCAGGGTCCCCAGGGCCACCGAGACCGCGGTGGCCAGGAAGCCGACCGTCAGCGAGACCCGGGACCCCCAGATGATCAGGTCGAGGATGGACCGGCCGTAGTCGTCGGTGCCCAGCGGGAAGCGGGCGCTGGGCGGCTCGAAGGCGGCGCCGGGCGCCCGGGTGACGGTGAGGTCGGCCGGGTCCACCAGCAGCGGCGCGCACAGGGCGAGGACGACCAGGAGGAGCAGGCCGACCAGGCCGACCATCCCCGCGCGGCGGCGGGAGTACTCGCGGGCGAACGAGCGCAGCGCCTCGCGGCGCCTGCGGCGGGCCAGGGCCCGCGGGGACGGGGGTGCGGCGGACGGCGGGGCCGCGGCTGTGTTCATGGGCGCACCCTGGGGTCGAGCAGCGGGTAGACCAGGTCGGCGACGAGGTTCATGACGATCACCGAGGCCGCGAACACCACGAACAGGCCCTGGACCAGGCCCAGGTCGGGCACGCTCAGGCCGGAGTAGAAGAGGCGCCCCAGCCCCGGCCAGGAGAACACGGTCTCGACGAGGATGACCCCGGAGACCACCTGGCCCAGGTTGAGGAAGACGAGGGTGACGGTGGGCAGCAGGGCGTTGGGCACGGCGTGCCTGCGGCGCACCAGAGCGTCGGTCAGGCCCTTGGCCCGCGCGGTGGTGAGGTAGTCGGCGTCCTTCTCGTCCATGAGGGACGAGCGCATGATCATCAGGTACTGCGCGTAGATGACCGCGACCATGGTGGCGACCGGCAGGACCATGTGCCAGGCCGTGTCCAGGGCGACGTTCCAGAACCCGGTGACGCCGGGCGCGGTCATGCCTCCGGTCGGGAACAGCCCGGGCAGCGGGTCGCGGCCGGACGCGAACAGGACGATGAGCAGCAGGCCCAGCCAGAACGTGGGCACCGACCAGAAGAACAGGGCCACCGTGGTGTTGACCCGGTCGCCCGCGCTCCCGGGCCGCCAGCCCGAGCGCACGCCCAGGAGCAGGCCCAGCAGGGCGGCGATGACGGTGCCGGTCCCGGCGAGCAGGACCGTGGGCCCCAGCGCGTCCAGGATGAGCTCGGCGACCGGCCTGCGGTACTGGAACGAGGTGCCCAGGTCCAGCCGGAACAGGCCCAGGGCGTAGTCGAGGAACTGCTGCCACAGCGGCTGGTCCAGGCCGAACTGGCGGCGCAGCTCGGCGCGCTGTTCGGCGGAGACCTCGCGGCCCTCGGTCATGGCGCGGACCGGGTCGCCGGGCAGGATGCGGAACAGGAAGAACCCGGCGACGACCACCCCGGCCAGGGAGAGCACGGCGGTGAGCAGCCGGCCGCCGACGTAGCGGAGCACGCGCCCTGCGCGGCCGCGGCCGGCGGGCCGCGCGGGCCCGGCCGGGGCGGCGGAGGGGACCTCCTCCGCCCCGGCGGTGAGAGGGGCGCCGGTCACTCGCGGTCCTCCGCGGTGGCCCGGCGGCGGAACAGGAGGAACGCGCCGCCGGCCACGAGCACCAGGGCGACCGCGCCGATGCCGATCCACATCCCGGTGGAGACGCCGCCCGCGCCCGCCTGCTCGGCGCCGCCCTCCGCGGGCTGGGCCGCCCAGAACGCCCAGTAGCCGTCCTGGCCCCAGATGTTGCCGCCCTCGGCGGGCTGGGGCAGCAGGGTCCCCTCCTGGATCTGGTCGGTCCGGTAGGCCTCCCGGATGTCCGGGTAGGTCAGGACGTTGACGACGGCCTCCTCGTAGAGGATGCGCTGGAGGTCGTGGATGATCTCGGCGCGCGCGGCCCGGTCGTACTCCTGCAGCTGGTCCGCGTACAGCTCGTCGTACTCCTCGTCGCAGAAGTACGCGTCGCCCTGCATGGTGCCCGGTTCGGTGGGCAGCGCGTCGCAGGTGTGGATGCTGAACACGTAGTCGGGGTCGGGGTTGACCGTCCACCCGGTGAAGATGAGGTCGTACTCGGCGGCGTACAGGGCGTCGCTGAGCACACCGGGGTCGACGGTGAGGTTCTCGACCTCGATGCCGATGTCGGCCAGGCGCTCCACGATGACCCTGCCCGCGCTGACGTTGTCGGGGCGGTCCTGGTGGACGTGCATGCGCAGTTCGAGGCGGTCGCCGTCGGGCGAGACGCGCACGCCGTCGTCGCCCATCTCGTAGCCCGCCTCGTCGAGCATGGCGTTGGCGGCGTCCGGGTCGAAGTCCAGGATCGCCTCGTCGCCCTCCGGCGACCAGTGGAAGTCGGTGTAGCGGGCCGGGATGTAGCCCCCGGCAGCCGTGGCGCGGCCGCCGTGGGCCTTGTCCACGATCTCCTGGTTGTCGATCGCCATCACGATGGCCTGGCGCAGGGTGCGGTCCGCGAGCGCCGGGTGGCCGTCGCCGAACTCCTCGCCGTCCTGGGTGACGGCGCCGGGGTTGATGGTGAACGCCTGGAACCGCTTGCCGTCGGCGAAGTTGACGGCGATGTCGGAGGTCTCCTCCAGGGCGTCGGCCTGGGCGGCGGTCAGCTCGTAGACGAAGGAGACCTCGCCGCTGCGCAGGGCCTCGACGGCGGCGTCCTTCTCGGGGTAGTACCGGAAGACGAGGTTGTCGAAGCCGGGGGCGCCGTTCCAGTGGTCGGGGTTGGCCTCCAGCGTGATGCTCTGGCCGCGCTCGTGCGAGGTGAGGACGAAGGGGCCGCTGCCCACGCTGGGCAGGGCGTCGCCGTCGGCCGGGTACTCGGCGAAGGCGTCGCCCTCGCTCTCGACGATGGGCTCCCACACGTGGCGGGGCACGATGGGCACCGTCAGCGACTCCATGGTGGCCTGGGGCTCGGAGAGCTCCACGACCACGGTGTGCTCGTCGGGCGCGGTGACCTCCTCGAACCCGGCGACGTAGTTGCCGTTGGCGATGGCCGCGGACTCGTTCTCCATGATCGTGGTGAGCGTCCACACCACGTCGTCGGAGGTGAGCGGTTCGCCGTCGGAGAAGGTGACGTCGTCGCGCAGGTGGAAGGTCCAGGTCAGGCCGTCCTCGCTGGTCTCCCAGCTCTCCGCCAGGGCCGGGGCGGGGTTGCTCGTCTCCTGGTCGTTGGTGACCAGCGAGTCGTAGACGTGGGACAGGATGTTGGTGGTGACGGCGAGCTGCGCGGTGAACGGGTTGAAGGAGTCCACCTGCTGGGCGATCGCCACCGTGAGCGTGCTCCCGTCCGCGGGGGCGGGGGCGGCGGAGGCGGGGGCGGCCGCGGTCCCGACGACCAGCAGCAGAGCGGTTCCCGTGGCCGCCGCCCTACAGAGCGGCGACACGGTCGGAGGGTGATGGGAGTGCATCTGGGCCCCTGTCAGGATCGTGGGGTGGTGGCCTGGGCCACCAGGGGGTAGTTGGTTGTCTACCAACGGACCGAGAGAAGCGTCAATGACCTACAAGGTGCGCCGTGACATCGCAATACATTCGCGGCCGAGCACAGTCACAGAGGGGTTTCCCGGGCGTTAAGTGTCAAATGGGCAGACCGTAATGACCCCGCCTTGGCACTGTTGTTCGTACTCCGCTACGGTTCCCGCCATGATGGGGCACTCTCACGCACTGAGCGGCGTGGTCGGCTGGATGGCGGTCGTACCGCTCGTCCAGGGGACGCAATTCCTGGGTCTGGACTTCAACCTCGGCCCGAGCGAGATCATCGCCGGCTCCCTGGTGTGCGCGGGAGCGGCCCTGCTCCCGGACGTGGACCACAAGAGCGCGACGGTCACCAAGACCTACGGCAAGGTCACCGAGGTGCTGAGCGACATGCTGTCGTTCCTCTTCGGCGGCCACCGGATGGGCACCCACTCCTTCTTCTTCGCGGTCCTCATGGGCGTGCTCGTGCAGCTCCTGGCCCTGTGGTCGGAGCTGGCGGTGCAGATCTTCGTGTTCCTGCTGATCGGCATCGCGCTCCAGGGCCTGGGTTTCGGACTGGACAAGAACCGGACCGCGTCGGGGGTCATCAACGCGCTGGCCACGGCGGCGATCACCCTGGCCCTGTTCTCCGCCGGGACCAACTACACCTGGCTGGGGCTGGCGGTCGCCTTCGGTGTGGTCCTGCACTTCCTCGGCGACATGATCACCAAGATGGGCGTGCCGATCTTCTGGCCGTTCTGGAAGAAGCGCATCGGCCAGAACCTGGGCTTCAAGACCGACGGGCCGGTCGAGCAGAAGGTGGTCACCCCCCTGCTCACGGTCGGCGTGATCGTCGGCTCCATCTACCTCTTCGACTGGCCGGCCCTGCTCCCCGAAGGGCGCTGACCCCGCCCGGCTCCCCCGTTCACCGCCCCGCCCGTGTCGGCGGGGCCTTTCGCTGTCCGGACCCGGGCCCGGGCTAGGGTGGGCGCCGTGACACGAACCACAGAGAGCCTCACCCCGGAACTGTACGAATACCTCGTCGCACAGGGCACTCCGGTCGACGGCGTGCTGGCCGACCTGGTCGAGGAGACCGCCCGCCTGTTCCCCGAGAGCAAGGGGATGCAGATCGGGCCCGAGCAGGGCACGTTCACCACCCTGCTCACCCGGATCTCCGGCGCCCGTGACGCCGTGGAGATCGGCACCTTCACCGGCTACTCGTCGATCTGCCTGGCCCGCGGCCTGCCCGAGGACGGCACGCTGCTGGCCCTGGACGTCAGCGACGAGTGGACCTCCGTCGCCCGCCGCTACTGGGAGCGGGCCGGGGTCGCCGACCGGATCACCCTCCGGCTGGGCCCGGCGCTGGAGACCCTGCGCTCCCTGCCCGCCGAGGCCCGGTTCGACCTGGCCTTCATCGACGCGGACAAGGAGGGCTACGTCGACTACTGGGAGGAGCTCGTCCCGCGCATGCGCGCCGGCGGGATCCTGCTGGCCGACAACACGCTCTCCCACGGCCGTGTGGTCGACGGCGCCGACACGACGGCGCGCGTCCAGGGCATCCGCGACTTCAACGCCCGCCTGGTCGCCGACGACCGGGTCACCCAGGTCCTGCTGCCCATCGGCGACGGCCTGACCCTGGCCCGCAAGAACTGAGCCGTGTTCTTCTGAGCCTCCGCTCCGGTTCGTGCCCGGCGCCCCTGGAGGGCGGGGACCTCGCGAACCCGCGGCGGCACAGGGGAGCGTTCGGAAAGAAGGCACCGGGCGGCGCGGCGCCGTCCGTACCATCCGTACGGCTGTGCGCGGTATCGCCTCCCCGGGCGACGGTTTCCCCACCCGGAACCGTCGCCCCTTCGATAGTGTCCGGTTCCATGCGGTTGCTGCACACCTCCGACTGGCACCTGGGCCGCTCCTTCCACCGGGAGAACCTCCTCGACGCCCAGGCCGCCTTCCTCGACCACCTCGTCGACACCGTCCGGGAGCGGGCGGTCGACGTCGTGCTCGTGGCGGGCGACCTCTACGACCGGGCCCTGCCGCCGGTGGACGCCGTGCGCCTCTTCGACCGGGCGCTGGGGGGCATCCGGGACACCGGCGCGCGGGCCGTCCTCATCGCGGGCAACCACGACTCCACGGCCCGGCTGTCGTTCGCCTCCGGGCTCATCGACGCCTCCGGGATCCACCTGCGCGGCACGCTGGACGGCATCGGCGAACCGGTGCTCATCGAGGACCGGCACGGGCCCGTCGCGTTCTACGGCATCCCCTACCTGGAGCCGGAGATCGCCCGCCACCACTGGGGGCTGGACGAGCGCGGGCACCCGGCGGTCCTGGGGCACGCCATGGACCTGGTCCGCGCCGACCTGGCCCGGCGGCCCGGCACCCGCTCCGTGGTGCTCTCGCACGCCTTCGTCGCGGGCGGCGAGCCCTCCGACAGCGAACGCGACATCTCCGTGGGCGGTGCCTCGCACGTGCCCGCCTCCGTGTACGCCGGCGTCGACTACACCGCCCTGGGCCACCTGCACGGGCGCCAGACCCTCACCCCCGCGGTCCGCTACTCCGGTACCCCGCTGGCCTACTCCTTCTCCGAGGAGCACCACCGCAAGGGGTACTGGCTGGTGGACCTGGACGCCGACGGCCTGGGCGGGGTCGAGTTCGTCGACGCCCCCGTGCCCCGGCCGCTGGCGCGGATCCGCGGCCGCATCGACGACCTGCTCGGCGACCCCCGCTGGGAGCGGTACACCGGCCACTGGCTCCAGATCACCCTCACCGACCCCCGCCGCCCCGCCCAGCCGATGGACCGGCTGCGCGAGCGGTTCCCGCACACGCTGGTGCTGGAGTTCGCCCCCGAGGGCGGCGCGCCCGCCACCCGGCCGGTGGCCGCACCGGTGGCGGGACGGGCCGAGCGCGCGGTGATCGGCGACTTCGTGGAGTGGGCGCGCGGCGTCCCCGCCACCCCCGAGGAGACGGCCCTGGTCGAGGCCGCCGTCGAAGAGGTCCGACTCCGGGAAGGACTGCGCTGATGCGCCTGCACACCCTGACCGTCCGGGCCTTCGGGCCGTTCGCGGGCACCGAGACCGTGGACTTCGACCGGCTCGGCGCCAACGGGCTGTTCCTGATCCACGGGCCCACCGGGGCGGGCAAGACCTCGGTGCTGGACGCCGTCTGCTTCGCCCTGTACGGCTCCCTGCCCGGGGCCCGCGGCAAGGACGACTCCTACAAGAGCCACCACGCGCCCCTGGACCGCCGCCCCGAGGTGCGCCTGGAGTGCACGGTGCGCGGCCGCCGCGTCCGCGTCACCCGGTTCCCGCGCTGGGAGCGGCCCAAGAAGCGGGGCTCGGGCACCCTGGTGGAGAACCAGAAGGTCGTCGTCGAGGAGCTCGCCGGCGAGCGCTGGGAGGGCGTGACCACCCGCCCGGACGAGGCCGGGCAGTTCATCGGCGACCTGGTGGGGCTCACCCTGGACCAGTTCTGCCAGATCGTCCTGCTCCCCCAGGGGGAGTTCTCCCGCTTCCTGCGCGCCTCCGCCAAGGACCGGCGCGCCTCGCTGGAGCGGATCTTCAACACCGGCGTGTTCCGGGAGCTGGAGGACTGGTTCGCCGAACACGCGACCCGGCTGCGCCGGAAGGTGGAGGCCGCCGACCTGAGGGTCCGCGAGAGCGCCGGGCGCATCGCCGAGACCGGCCGCTCCACCGCCCCGGAGGACACCGAGGAGCTGTGGGCCTGGGCGAGCGAGCTGGCGGCGCTGACCGCGGCCGTGGCCGACGAGGTCGCCCCGGTGGTGGACTCCGTGGCCGGGGCCCGGGAGGAGGCCGCCCGCGCCCTGGCCGAGGCGCAGGCCCTGGACCGGCGGCGCACCCGGCTGGCCCGTGCCCGGGCCGGGCTGGACGAGCTGCTGGAGCAGGCGGAGTGGCGCGCCCGGGTCGAGGCCGGGCTGGCCGCCGCCGAGCGGGCCGCCGCCGTGCTCCCGCTGCTCGGCGAACGCGACGCCCGGCGCACCGCCCTGGCCAAAGCCGCTCTGGTCCGGGACCAGGCCCGGTCCCTGCTGCCCGCGGCGTTCGCGTCCGCGGCGGGCGCGCCGGAGCTGCGCGCCGCCGAACGCGGGTGCCGGGACTCCCTGGCCCGGGCCGAGCGCCTGCGCGCGGACGCGCGGCGGCTGCGGGAGCGGCGTGAGGCGATCGCCCGGTTCGACCGGCACCTGGCCAGGATCGACGAGACCCTGGAGCGGGCGCGCACGCACCTGGCCGACCTGCCCGCCGCCATCGCGGACCTGCGCGGGCGCCTGGGCGAGGCGCAGGGCCGGGCGGGGCGGGTGGAGGCGGCCGAGGCGGCGCTGGCCGCCGCCGCGCAGCGCCGCGACGCCGTCGCCGAGCACGGCCGGCTGTCCGCCGAGCTGGACCGGGCCGAGGCCGCGCACCGCGAGGCCGTGGACGCCGCCCAGGCCGCCCGCGAGCACGTGCTGTCCCTGCGCGAACGGCGGATCACCCACATGGCCGCCGAGCTGGCCCTGGGGCTGGCGGAGGGGGAGCCGTGCGCCGTGTGCGGTTCCGCCGAGCACCCGGCCCCGGCCCTGGCCGCCACCGGCTCCCTGGTCACCGCCGGGGAGGAGCGCGCGGCCCAGGCCGCGGCGGACGAGGCCGCCCAGCGCCGGTCCGCCGCCCAGGAGCGAGTGGCCGCGCTGCGCGAGCGGGCCGCCACCGCGCTGGAGCGCGCCGAGGGGCGCGACCCCGGCACGGCCGCCGCCGAGGTGGCCGAGCTGACCCGGCAGCGTGACGAGGCCCGCGCCGCCGTCGACGAGGCGCGGCGGACGGAGGAGGAGCTGGAGGGGCTCGCCGACCGCCTGGAGCGGACCCGGGCCCACGAGGCCGAGCAGGCCCGGCAGCGGTCGGAGACCGCCGCCCACCGCGACGGCGCGGTCGAGGAGTGCGACCGCCTGGCGGCCGCCCTGCACGAGGCGCTGGGCGGGGAGGACGTCGACCTCGACGCCCGGGTGCAGGACCTGCACGCCGAGGCCGAGCTGCTGGCGGAGGCCGCCGCGGCCGTGGAGGAGCACGGGCGGGCCGCGGGCGAGCTGGACACGGCCGAGGCGGCCCTGGCCGAGGCGCTGGCCGGGGCCGGGTTCGCCGACGGGGCCGCGGCCCGCTCGGCCGCCCTGGACGAGCGCGAGCGCCGGGAGCTGCGGTCCCAGGCCCGCCTGCACGACGACGCCCTGGCGGCGGTCCGTGCGGCGCTGGAGGACCCCGAGCTGGCCGCCGTCGCCGACCTGCCGCCCCCGGACCTGTCCGCGCTCAAGGCCGCCGCCGACGAGGCCGCCCTGGCCGCCGAGCGGGCGGTGACCCTGCGCGGGCTGTGGCGCCAGCGCGCGGACCGGCTGGCGGCCCTGCGCGCGGAGCTGCGTTCGCGGCTGGACGACTGCGGCCCGGTGCTGCGCCGGTACCGGATCGCCGAGGGGATGCGGGCGCTGACCGCCGGGACGGCCAAGGACAACACCGACGGGGTACGCCTGTCCGCGTACGTGCTGGCGGCACGGCTGGAGCAGGTGGTGGCGGCCGCCAACGACCGGCTGTACACCATGTCCGACGGGCGCTACGAGCTGCGCTACACCGTGGACAAGACCGTCAGCGACGGCCGGGCCCAGAAGGCCGGCGGGCTGGGCATCCGGGTGGTGGACGCCTGGACCGGCGCCGAACGCGACCCGGCCACCCTGTCGGGCGGCGAGACGTTCTTCAGCTCGCTGGCGCTGGCCCTGGGGCTGGGCGACGTGGCGAGCGCGGAGGCCGGCGGGGCCGACATCGACACCCTGTTCGTGGACGAGGGGTTCGGCACCCTGGACGAGGACACCCTGGAGGAGGTCATGGACGTGCTGGACCGGCTGCGCGACGGCGGCCGCGCCGTCGGCGTGGTCAGCCACGTCGCCGACCTGCGCCACCGCATCACCGGGCGGCTCCAGGTGGTCAAGACCGCCGCCGGGTCCCACATCCGGCACGCCGGCTGACTCCGGTAGGAGCATCCCGGGGACGGGGTCCGGCCGACCGGTGGGAGAATGACCAGCGTGAATTCGCTGGTGGACATCGCTGTGTTCGGAATCGTGGGCGCCATCATGATGGCGGCCCTGGTCGGTCTGCTCCTGGTGGCCTCGGGCCGCGCGGGCGGGGTCTCGCCCGGGGTCCAACGGGGCTTCGCGGCCGCCGCCCTGGCGCTGCTGGTGGCGGTGCCGACGCTGGCCGCGATCAACGTGCTGGCGTCGGGGGCGGGCTTCTGGCGGGCGTTCGCGGTGGCCGCCTGTGTGGCGGCGATCGCCGCCGCGGTCAACATCGGCCTGTCGCCGCTGGTCGCCAGGCGCCAGGGCAGCGCCGGGACGGTGCTGCGGCCCTCGCTGCCGGTGTTCGCCATCGGCCTGGTGCTGTGCCTGGCCCTGGGCCTGGTCACCGCCGGCCTGGCCGCCCTGTTCGCCTGAACCCCTGCGACCCCGGGGCCCGCGGACCGTCCGGTCCGCGGGCCCCGTCCGTTTCAGCGGCCCTCGGCGGCCTCGCGGGCGCGGACCAGCGGGATGACCTCGGCGAGGGCGTCGTCGCCCCGCCCGCCCAGCGCCACCACATGTGTGAAGCCGTAGCGGTCCCGGCGCCGGACCAGGGCGTCCGCCATCTCCTGCGGGGTGCCCATGAGCAGGTAGGGGTTCTCCCAGAGCGGTTCGTGGTCGGGGACGACGCCCGGCCACACCAGCTTCACCAGGGCGGCGGCGCTCTTCTCGACGTCGTCGGTCACCTCGACGTGCTGGAGGAGGACGCTGAGCTCGATGTCGCGCCCCGCGGCGCGCTCGCGCACCAGCGCGACCCGCTCGTCGGTCTCCTCGGCGCCCCCGACCCGGAAGACGCCCATGCGGGCCCCCTTGCGCTGGGTGAGGCCGGCGACGCCGACGATGTCGGCGCGTTCGGCGGCCAGGGCCAGGGTGGCCGCGCCGTGCCCGCCGATGAGCAGCGGCGGGCGGTCCTCCCCCAGCCGGGCGTCCAGCCCGTCCACGGCGGCGGCCAGGTCCGCCAGTCGCTCCGCGTGCGCGCGCCAGGGGATCCCGGCGTCCTCGAACTCCCACTTCATGTGGCCGGCGCCCAGGCCGAGCTCGAAGCGGCCGCCGGAGAGCCGGTCCAGGGTGACGGCCTCCCGGGCCAGCAGGGCGGTGTTCCAGAACTCGTTGTTGAGCACGTAGGTCCCCAGGCGCAGCCGTTCGGTGGCCGCGGCGGCGGCGCCCAGCAGGGTGAACGGCCCGCCGGTGTCCAGGTGGTCGGGGGCCAGCAGCAGGTCGTAGCCTCGCTCCTCGACGGTGCGGCAGGTGTCGGTCCAGGTCCGGGCGGTGTCCGCGTCGATGATGTTGACGCCGAAGCGCATCCTTCGCATGCCCCGATCAGACACCATCGCCGCCCCCGGCGCCAGGGTTCTGCGCAGAGGGGCCCGCGGACCGGACGGTCCGCGGGCCCCTCGCGTGCGGCCTCAGGCCTCGTCGGCCCTCTTCTCCGCCGGCTCCCCGGCGGGCGCCTCGGCCGGGGCCTCGGTCGGAGCCTCGGCGCCCGACATCGCCTTGTTCCGGCGGTCGAGTTCGGCCAGGTAGGCGTTGTAGGCGTCCAGGTCGGCGTCCTCGGAGCCGTCGCGGCGGGCGTGCCGCTCCCGGCGGCGCTCCTGCTTCTCGTCGTCGCGGGACCACTGCACCACCAGCGCCAGCATGACCAGCAGCGTCGGGATCTCGCCCAGCGCCCAGGCCACGCCGCCGCCCGCGTACTGGTCCTCGGCCAGGTCGTCGACCCACGGGACGTCGAACTGGCCGTAGAAGTCCATGGCGATGGGCGCCGTCTGCATCATGATCGAGATGCCGAAGAACGCGTGGAAGCCCATGGCCAGCAGCAGGAGCAGGATGCGCAGCAGGTAGGGCATCTTGCGGGGCGCCGGGTCGACCCCGACGATCACCCAGTAGAAGAGGAACCCCGTGAGCAGGAAGTGCACGCCCATGAACAGGTGGCCGAGGTGGTCGTTCATCAGCGTCGGGAACAGCGGGGTGAAGTACAGCGCGTAGGGGCTGAACACGAACAGCGGCGTGGCCACCGCCGGGTGCGTGACCACCTTGGAGAACCGGCTGTTCAGGAACAGGTTGAGCCATTCGCGCGGACCCCGGTCGCCGCGCCGCTTCGCCGGGCGCAGCGCCCGCAGCGCCAGGGTGACCGGCGCGCCCAGCACCAGCAGGATCGGCGTGAGCATCGACAGCACCATGTGCTGGATCATGTGCGCGGAGAACAGCACCATCGCGTAGGTGGCGTACCCGCTGAGGTGCGCGACCACGATGGTGAGCAGGCCCGCCGCGAAGGCGACGGTCCGCCCGACCGGCCAGGAGTCGCCGCGGCGCAGCAGGCGGGTGACCCCGGCGGCGTACAGGCCCCCGGCGACGACCACGAGCATGATGAAGAACAGGTCCGGCCGCCACAGGGTGAGCAGGTTGACCAGGTCCATGGGCGGGGGGACGGGGAAGCCGAGGATGAGCGCGGCCGGGTCCACCCGGCTGTCCAGCGGCGGGGGCGGCGCGGTGCGGCCCAGGCCGACGGAGACGCCGATGACGAGCGCCATGACGAGGACCTCGACCGCGGCGATGCGCAGGAACAGCAGGCGCCGGTAGGCGGGCCGGGCCGGCTCCCCGGCGGCGCCGCCCGCCCCCTTGAGGGCGAACTCGCGGTGCAGGTACCCGAACGCCCCCAGGACGGCGAACAGCACGGCCTTGACGACGATGATCAGCCCGTACTCGGTGCGCACCAGGGCGTCGAACGACTCGATCCGGGCCAGGGCGCTGGCCAGGCCGCTGATCGCCACGCCGATGTAGGCCCACAGGGCCAGGCGGCTGAACCGGGCGGCCGCGATCTCGACGGCATCGCCGTTCGCGCGCATCGCGTGGTAGGTGAGCAGGGCCAGGCCGCCGGTCCACACGCTGATCGTGACGACGTGCATGGCCAGGCCGGTGACGGCCAGCTCGTGCGACCCGGAGGAGGCGGAGTGGCCGGTCAGCGCGGGCGGTGTGAGGGCGACCAGGGAGAGGATCAGCAGCCACAGGGCCCCGGTCGCGCCGGTGACGGTGCGGCCGAACAGCAGGATGCCCGTGGTGAGCAGGATGACGAACATCAGCGCGATGCCGCCGGAGACCGATCCGGCGTAGGCGGTGACCTCGTCGACGCTGACCTGTCCCAGCGGCCGGGCCAGGAACTCCGACGCCTGGAAGTACAGGGTGGCCACGGCGCCCGCGGCCCAGGCCAGGGCGCTCCAGGTGGCGGCCTGCACGTAGCCGGTGGCCTGGCGGGACAGCCGTCCCTTGTCCGAGGGCAGCAGGACGACGGCCAGCAGCAGCGTCCCGACGGTGAGGACGGCCGCGGCGTCCATGACCGCCTTGGACAGGGGCAGGCCCCAGCGCACGGCGTCGCCCGCGTCGGGCAGGCCGGGGATGATCTCGGGGAACGCGGCGCCGCCCAGGACCAGGGTGATGCTCAGCCCGGCCAGGCACAGCAGGGCGGCCACCGCCGCCAGGACCGCCGTCGTGGACGTGCGGGGCGCCCCGGTGCGGTCCGGGGACTGGGTGATCTTTGCGGGAGGAGCCACGTGCCACTTCCGTCGTCGAGGTCGTTCACAGGGGGGATGCCGTCGGGGGCGGCTCGGCGCACTCCAGGGTAAACCGTCCGCTACGGGGTGCCGGTCGGGGGTGGGGCGAGGATTCCGGCTGTGCCGGGGCCGCGGCGGGAAGTGGTGTTCGCCCCTCCCTTGCGTGTTCTTCGCGATACTCTCGGTGCTCCCGGTCGAGACGCAGGTCCTCCGCTTCCTCGTCTTCCTCGTCGTCCGTGTGCGGTCCCTCTCCGCACCGCCTCTCGCGTCCCTGCCGTCGCACACATCTGAAGGGGAAGAAGCGATGACCGATTTCGAGACCGTGATCCGGTCCAGGCGGGTGGTCACGCCCGAGGGGGTCGCCCCGGCCGCGGTCGGCGTCCGGGACGGCCGGATCGAGGCGGTGGCCGGCCCGGGGGCCCGCTGGTCGGCCCGCGAGGAGGTCGACCTGGGCGACACCGCCCTGCTGCCGGGAGCGGTGGACCTGGGCACGGGGGTGTACGACCCGGGTCTGGAGGCGGCGGACTGCTACCGGGAGGCGGGCGCCGCGGCGCTGCGCGGCGGGGTCACGACGCTGGTGGTCTCCCCCGCCCCGGCGCGCCCCGCGGTGATCTGCGCCGACGACCTCCAGGCGCAGCGCCGGGCGGCGGCCGGGTCGCCGGTGGGGCTGTACTTCCTGGGCGGGGTCACCTCGGGCAGCGGCTCCCTGGACCTGGCGGACCTGCGGGCGGCGGGCGCGGTGGCGTTCCAGTGCTCGCTGTCGGACGGGGGCGCCCCGGACATGGCCGCGCTGGACGACGCCTGGCTCCGCAAGGCCATGGCGGAGCTGGCGGCGCTGGACGCGGTCCTGCTGGTGCACGCCGAGGACGCCCGCGAGCTGGGCACCCCGCCGCTGACGGCGGAGCAGCGCCCGCCGCGGGCCGAGCGCCGGGGGCTGGAGCGGGTGATCTCGGCGGCGCGGTCGGTGGGGACCCGCACGCACGTGGTGCCGTTCACCGCCGCGGAGTGCGCGGCGCTGCTGTCGGCGGCCGGGTCGATCGGGGTGGGGCTGAGCGCGCAGACCTGTCCGCACTACCTCTGCCTGCCCGCGGAGGTGCTGGACCCGGAGTCGCCCGCGCACGCCTGCCGCCCGCCGCTGCGCTCGGACGCCAACCGCAAGGCGCTGTGGAGCGCCCTGCTGGAACCGGGCTCGGCGATCACGACGGTGTCCTCCGGGCACCTGCCCGCGCACGGGCTGTACACGCTCCGGTGGAGCCTGTCCGCGCTGTGGACGGCGGCGCGGCGCCGCGGCGCGGGCCTGGACCTGCTGTCCCGGTGGACGGCGGCGGCGCCCGCGGAGCTGCTGGGGCTGGCGGGCAAGGGGCGCATCGCCCCGGGCTGCGACGCGGACCTGGTGGCGTTCGCCCCGGAACGGCCGGTATCGGTCCCGGGCGTGGATCGGAGCCCCTACGCGGGTAGGGGTCTGGTCGGAGAGGTCGGCCCGGTCTGGGTCGCGGGGATGCGCGCGCCCTCGGGCGACAGTGGCCCGCCCCACACCTGGGCTTGACACCCTGTCAACAAGATCGCCGACACGCTGTCAGGTTGGCGATGGTGTGGCTGTGCCTTCACCGGTGACAGTGGGGGTATCAACGGAGATATCCAGGAGGAACCGTGCGCGTCGGCGTGCCCCGTGAGATCAAGAACCACGAGTACCGTGTGGCCATCACCCCGGCCGGAGTTCACGAACTGACCCGCCGCGGACACGAGGTGTCCGTCGAACGCGACGCGGGCCTGGGCTCCTCCATCACGAACGAGGAGTTCGAGGCGGCGGGCGCCCGCATCCTCGACACCGCGGACGAGGTGTGGGCCGAGGGCGACCTGATCCTGAAGGTCAAGGAGCCCGTCGCCGCCGAGTACCACCGGATGCGCGAGGGCCAGACCCTCTTCACCTACCTGCACCTGGCGGCCTCCCGCGAGTGCACCGACGCCCTGCTGGACCGCGGCGTGACCGGCATCGCGTACGAGACCGTGCAGCTGCCGGACGGCTCCCTGCCGCTGCTGGCCCCGATGTCGGAGGTCGCCGGCCGGCTGGCCCCGCAGGTCGGCTCGGTCACCCTCCAGCGGCCCAACGGCGGCCGCGGCGTCCTCATGGGCGGCGTCCCGGGTGTGCGCCCGGCCCGCGTGACGGTGATCGGCGCCGGCGTGTCCGGCCTCAACGCCACCCAGATCGCGGTGGGCATGGGCGCCGACGTCACGGTGCTGGACCTCAACGTCGACAAGCTGCGCCACGTCGACGCCCTGTACCGGGGCCGGGTCAAGACGGTGGTGTCCAACGCCTTCGAGCTGGAGCTGTCGGTCCTGGAGTCGGACATGGTCATCGGCGCGGTGCTGGTGCCGGGCGCCAGGGCGCCCAAGCTGGTCTCCAACGAGCTGGTGTCCCGGATGCGCCCGGGCGCGGTGCTGGTGGACATCGCCATCGACCAGGGCGGCTGCTTCGAGGACTCCCGTCCCACCACCCACGACGACCCGACCTTCCGGGTGCACGACACGGTCTTCTACTGCGTGGCGAACATGCCGGGCGCGGTGCCCAACACCTCCACGCACGCGCTGACCAAGGACACGCTGCGGTACGCGGCGGCGCTGGCCGACAAGGGCTGGCGGCGGGCGCTGGCCGAGGACGCCGCGCTGGCGGGCGGCCTGAACACCTACGCGGGCGAGGTCGTCTCCGCGCCGGTGGCCGAGGCCCACGGCCTCAAGCACCGCCCCCTGGGCGAGGTGCTGGTCTAGGGCCCCGCCTCCCCGGCCGCGGGTCCGGGCCCGCGGGCCCGGAAGGGCCCACGGCGCGGGGACGTTCGGGCAGGTCCGTGCGGCTCGGGGTGGTCGGCCGGGGCGGGCGCGGGTACCGTCGAGGAAGGACGGAGCCCGTGTCCGGCCGCGGGCCGGAAGGACCGAGACGGGCCCACGAGGACCGAGGTGGGACAGCGTGGGACACACCGGCTCGACGACCGCGACCCGGATCGTCGAACTCGAACTGATCCGGCTGCGGCCCCGGGGCCGGGGGCGGCGCGACGACGGGGACGGTCCCGTGCTGGTGCGCGTCGCCGACGGCGAAGGCGTCAGCGGCTGGGGCGAGGTGCCCTGGGCGACCCCCGACCAGTGGGCGGCGCTGCGTTCGGCGTACGCCCCGGCGCTGCTGGACCACGGGTGGGCGCGCCCCACCCAGGCGGGCAAGGCCTGGGCGGACCTGCCCTGGGACCCGGCGCTGGCCGGCGCTCTGGACACGGCCTGCTGGGACCTGTGGAGCCGCCAGCGCGGCACCCCCCTGGCGCACGCCCTGGGCGGGGAGCGCACGGCGCTCACGGCGGGGGTGACGGTGCCCCGGACGGTGAGCGTGGAGACGCTGTTCACCGAGGTCAACCGCCAGGTGGGCGCGGGTTTCCGGCGTGTCCGGCTGGAGGTCGCGCCGGGCTGGGACACCGAGGTGGTGCATGCGGTGCGGTCCCGGTTCCCGTTCCTCGTGCTCCAGGTCGACGCGGGCGGCCGCTACTCCGAGGAGGAGGGGCACCTGGAGGCGCTGCGGGCGCTGGACTCGCTGGAGCTGCTGGCGATCGAGGACCCCTTCCCCGCCGACGACCTGGGCGCGTACGCCCGGGCGGCGGCCGAGCTGCGCACCCCGGTGGCGCTGGGCCGGCCGCTGCGCTCCCTGGCGGACCTGGAGCGGGCGGTGGGCGCCGAGGCGGGGAGCGCCGTGAACGTGGACGTGTCCCGGCTGGGCGGGCTGACCCCGGCCCGGCGGGCGGTCGACCTGGCCGTCGACGCCGGGTGGAAGGTCTGGTGCGGGTCGTCGGCGGCGACCGGCGTGGGCCGGGCCGCGACGGTGGCGCTGGCCTCGCTGGCGGGCGCCTCGCTGCCCGTGGAGATGCCCGGGGCGGGGCACCGGGGGCGCGACGGCCTGGTGGCGCCGCCGGTGCGCGCGCACGAGGGCGTCGTGGCGGTCCCCCTGGCCGAGAGCGGGCTGGGCCACGGCGTGGACCGGCCGGCGGTGGCCGAGCGGACCGCCGAGGCGCTGCTGGTGGACGCGTCGGGGACCCGCACGGCGGTCCGGGGACGTTGACCCCTCCCATAACCGAACACTGTTAGGTAGAGTTGCCGCACCATCCGACCGAGGACTGTGGAGGCGTGGTGCGCGTTTTCGCCGATATCGACGAGGTGATCGCCGCCCAGGGCGAGCACCTGGGGTACACCGACTGGATCACCGTCGACCAGGAACGGATCACCCGGTTCGCGGACGCGACCGAGGACCACCAGTGGATCCACGTCGACGAGGAGAAGGCCGCCGCGGGCCCCTTCGGGCGGACGATCGCGCACGGGTTCCTCACCCTGTCCCTGCTCGCGCACTTCTCGCAGTCGGTCATCCGGATCGAGAAGAAGCCGTCGATGTCCATCAACTACGGCCTGAACAAGGTGCGCTTCCTCCAGCCCGTCACCGTCGGCTCGCGGCTGCGCGACGGGGTGGAGGTCCTCTCGGTGCAGGAGAACGCCAAGGGGTACCTGGTCACCACCAGGCACACGGTGGAGATCGAAAGCCAGGAGGGCCCGGCCCTGGTCGCCGAGTCCCTCGGCCTCTGGGTGCCCTGACGCTCCAGATGCCCTGACGCCCGAGGGGCCCGACGCTCCAGGCGCCCTGGCGCCGCCCCCGCACGCGCGAAGGGCGCCGGGGATGCCCCCGGCGCCCCTCTTCCGCTCCCCCGCTCAGCGGGCGATGCGGCGCAGCAGTCGGCGGCCCAGCCCCGGGGTGAACCAGCGCAGCTTGCGCTCGGTCCGCTCGGCCCGGCGGCGCAGCCGGTCGATCTCCCGGTGGGCCCGGCGCAGCTCCGCACGCAGCTCGACCGGGGTCGGCTCGGGCTCCGCGGCCGGCTCCGCGCGCACGGTGCCCCAGGTGGCCTCGGCGTCCTCGGGGACCTCCACGTACCGGTTCGCGGACGTCCACTGCAGGCCGCCCGTCTCCTCCACCACCCGGTCCAGGCCCGTGCCCTCCGCCTTGGGCGACAGGTGGCGGGCCCGGGCGAAGGCCGCGGAGCGCTCCAGGCGCAGCACCCCGTCGCCGGCCCGCAGCGCGCCGGGCACGGGGGCGCACACCAGCCCGGCCGACTTGCGGTCGGCCAGCCGGACCAGGTCGGCGACCATGCCCGGCAGCGGGCGCACCCCGGTGGGCACGTGGAGGCGGAACGGCACCCGGCCGTCGGGGGCGGGCACCTCCTCCACGCACCGCACGCGCAGGTCGGCCCGGTAGGTCTCGCGGATCAGCCGCAGGTCCAGCAGCTCCTCCGCCAGCGGCGAACGGCGCCCCTCCGACAGCTCCTCCCACGGCCCGGTCAGCCACACCCGCACGTCGGGCGCGGTGCCGGCCAGCAGCGGGGCGACGGTGGCGTCGACCTCCTCCAGGGTGCGGCCCGCCGCGTCCACGACCACCTCGGCCCGGGGCACCTCCCACACCCGGGCGGGGCCCTTGTTGCGCAGGTGGAAGTCGGGCACCCGGTTGGCGACGTAGGGTGCGCGGAAGCGCATACCCGCGCTGCGCCTGTCCTGCATCTGGGACCGGCCCAGGTGCCAGGAGTCCGCCTCGTCGTCGGGGACGAACAGGGCCCCCCGCTCGGCCAGCCGGTGGCCGAACTCGCTGTCGCCGCCCAGGACCAGGTCCGGGTCCATGCCCCCGGCCTCCTCGAACAGGCCGCGGTGCAGCGAGCCGGTGGCCCCGACGTACACCTTGAAGGCGCCGTACCCGGCGGTGCGCAGCCCCTCGGAGTGCCCGATGAACTCCGCGACCCAGTGCGGTTCGGCGGCCTCCCGGTCGAACAGCGTCCCGGCCCGCCCGGCGCTCACCTCCTCGCGCACCCGCTCCGGGGCCAGGGCGCCCGCCGTCATCGACGGGTCGAAGTCCACGAACAGCTTGTGGCCCAGCACCACGGCGTAGTCGACCAGGTGGTGCCAGCGCATCTGCGCCTCGATGTGCTCGCGGTACACCAGCATGTCGGCGTCCAGCCGCAGGACCACCTGCCCGGAGGAGGCCGCGACACCGGTGTTGACCGCGTGCCCGGAGCCCCACGCCCCGGCGGCGGAGGTGATCAGCCGGGTGTTCTCCGGGCGCACCGGCGGCAGCTCCAGCGGCTCCGGGGAGCCGTCGTCCACCACGACCACCTCCGTCAGGTGCGCGGGGTAGCTCTGCCCGGCCAGCGACGCCAGCACCAGGGCCAGCTTCTCGGGGTGGCCGTGCGCCGGGACGACCACCGAGACCGTCAGGCTCGGCTCCCACCCGCCCAGCTCCGGCGGGTCGAGGAGTCCGTACTCGTTTCTGCGCACGCGCGGCTGGTCGGCGAAGTCCACCACGGGCCGCGGTCCGTGCTGGCGCGGGATGCTCTCAGAAGTGCTCAACGTGTCCCCCCGTGTGCTGCTCGGTGTGGGCGCGGTCGCCGAAGGAGGCGGGCTCCCCCTCCAGCAGGGCGCTGGGGCGCCGACCGATCCACTGCTCGGTGTGGTTGCGCAGGAAGTAGCCCAGGTCCACGTTCCAGGTGTGGCCGCCGCCCGCCCGGCGCAGGAGGTAGCCGAACCCGTGCGTGCGGTAGACGCGGCCGCCGGACCGGGTGACGGCGAGCAGGAACTGGCTATCGATGGCGCGGGGGCGGGGGCGGAAGCCGCCCACGTCCTCGATGACGACCCGGTCGGCGAGGATGGTGCTGCCGACGATCGCGGGGCTGGGCACCTCCGACCGGTAGCCGCGCCACACGGTCAGGTCCAGCTCCTCCAGGTAGGTGAAGTTCTGGCTGATGCCGACCACGTCGGCACCCGAGTAGGTGCGGGCCAGCATGAGGTCCGACAGGTGCTCGGGGCCGTACCAGTCGTCGTCGTCCCACTTGGCGATGACCGTCCCGGAGGCGCGGTCGACGGCCTCGTTCATGACGGCGCCGAACACCGTGCCCCCGTCGGCCTCGTGGACCACCAGCGGGATCCCGGTCGCCCAGAACCGCGCGATCTCGGCGGTCACCAGCCCGGCGGGGAAGCCGTGCAGGGCCAGCACGGTCTCGAAGCGGACGTGGCGCTGGCGGGCGATCTGGGCCAGGGCGAACCCGACCAGGTCGGGGCGGCGGGTGCACAGCACCACCGACACCCGGGTGTCCGGCGGGACCGGCAGCCCGGCCTCGGCGGCCAGGGACCGCCACCGGGTGCGCACCCCGTGGGTGCGCAGGGCGGCGCGCCGGAGGCGGATGCTGTGCTCCTCCCTCCGCAGGGCGTCGGTGAACACGTCCTCGCCGACCGAGGGGATCAGGTCGATCAGGTCCGCGCCCAGCCCGGCGGCCCAGGCGGGGGCGGGATCGCCGGCGATCGGGACACCGCCGGCGGCCAGCGAGGCGATGGCGCGCACCGCCGAGGCGTCGCCGCGGGCGGGCCAGGAGACGCGCACGCCGCGCAGGTGGCGGATGCGCTCCAGGTCGTTCTCGGTGACGGTCCCGTCCAGGGCGGGGCGCACCAGGACACCGGTCTCGTCGCGGATCACCAGGCGGCCGTCGGCCTCGGCGAACTCGCCCAGCGGGCCCTTGGTCTTCTTGGTGAACCCCATCGGGTTGACGAACCGGTCGTCGATGGGGGCGACCCGGGTGACGGGGTCGCCCGCGTACACCCGAGCCTCGGGAACCGCGGCGACGGGGGCGGGGCGGTCCACGACGGGGACCTCCACGTCCTCCCAGAACGGCAGGCCCTCCCCGTCGTCCAGGCGCAGCACCACGTCGGAGACCGGCGTGACCCGGTCGATCGCCACCGGCCCGGTGGCGCTCACACCCCGGGCGGCCACGTCGCCGGGGCGCCACAGCGCGGCGTCGGTGCCGTGCAGCCCGCCCAGGACCCCGATGCCGGGCCCGCGCCTGCGTCCGCGCGCACCGTGCACCACCGCGGCCAGGGCCTCGGCGACGGAGACGCCGCTGGGGAAGCACAGCTCACAGGCCCAGCCGCGGTGGTCGAAGCGGCGGACGCGCAGCTCGTGGAGGTCGTTCCACTCGTCGATGGTGGGCGGCGCGGGCACCAGCGGCCCCAGGTGGGCGGGGACGTGCCGCACGACCACGAGCAGGTGGGCGGTCGGCGGCAGCTGCGTGGCCACGGTGACGGCCCGCCGCAGGTCCGTGAGGCCGCCCGCCACGACGACGGTGAGGCCGGTCGAGGCGGACTCCCCCTCGCCGCCCACGCCCGGCACCTCCACCGGGCGGCCCATGCCGTACGCGTCGAGGTCGATCCGCAGATCGTTCGCTCTCAGGCGCAGCGAGGCGAGCTCGGCCCGGTCGGGGCCCAGGTCCCCGATGAGGCACAGCACGGCGGGCTCGTCCCCGCGTGTGCGCAGGGCCTGGCGGACGGCGGAGGTGATCATCGGGCGACCTCGATCGTCTCGGCGACAAAGAGCCGGCACTAACCGACCACGAGGCCTCATACTAGACACGCTTGTAACTTTTAGTGCCCTACCGTGCGCGTGTTGTCATAACCACTGCTCAGGAGCCACCCGAAACCCCCAAAAAAGCCACCCCGAAAGGCGACCCCCAGGCACGTCGGCGCGCGCCGGCCGGAGGGCTCCGCCCGCGCCCACCGGTTCCGTCCTCGGCGCGCCGGCGCGCGCCGGCGGACGGACCTCCCTGTCCGGAAGGGGACCGCGGGGGCGTACCCGGTGGCCCTACGCTCCATGCGGTGCCCGATCACCGCCGGGTCAGCGAGTCCAGGAGCTCACGGCCGTGCAGCCACGGGCCCAGGCCGCTGTCGGAGTTGATGTGCCCGCGCGCGCCCGCCGGGTGCCACCGCGCCTCCCACCGCTCCGCGAACCCGGCGGCCGCCTCGAGGGAGCAGTACGGGTCGTCGGTGCCGCCCACCACCAGGGCCGGGCACGGCAGCGGCCGGGCCGACACCTCGACGAAGGACGCGGCCGCCCGGCGCGGGAACGCCGGACCGCGCGGGTCGGGCGGTGCGACCAGGAACGCACCGGCCGTCGGACTCGAGGGGTTCCCGTCCAGCCAGGCGGACGCGGCCCAGCAGCCCAGGCTGTGGGCCACCAGCACGACGCGGCCGTCCCGGCCGGAGGCCTCCTCGTAGGCCTCCTGGACGGCGCCGACCCAGTCGTCCAGATCGGGGGCGGACCACGAGTCCGGGGAGATCCTCACCGCCGAGGCGCCCCAGTCCCGTTCCCACAGGGTCTGCCAGTGCCGCCCGTCCGAGCCGCCGATACCCGGGATGATGACGTACGCGACCACTGCCCGCCCTTTCACTCGCCGCTCCCCGCGATCCGGGGAGTGCCCGGAGCAGATTCTGCTGGATGTATCAGGGCGGTGGTGGCGACCCGAGCGATCTCAAAGGAAACGGTGCGGACGACGATGGAATCACTCGACCGGCTGGACCAGGACATCCTCGCCCTGCTCCAGACCGACGGCCGGCTGAGCGGCGCGGAGGTGGGGCGCCGGGTCGGGCTCTCCCAGCCCGCGGCCAGTGCGCGCATCCAGAGGCTGGAGAGGAGAGGCGTCATCACCGGCTACCGGGCGGTGGTCGACCCGGCGGCCCTCGGCCTGAACATCCACGCGGTCATCCGGCTGCGCGCCACGCACGCCCGGCTCTCACACGCCCTGGACTTCGCCTCCCGGACCCCCGAGATCGCCTCCACCCTCAGGGTCACCGGGGAGGACTGCCTCATCTTCGACGTCTACTGCCCTCAGGCGGGGCGGCTGGAGGAGGTCGTCGACGCGCTCGCCCGTTACGGCCCCGTCACCACGTCCCTCGTACTCCGCGCCTACCCCTGGAAACCGCTGACCGACGCCGGATCGACGGCGTGACGGACGGAGGGGATTCCGCCGAGCGGAGAGGGGCCGCCCCGGAGGGCGGCCCCCTGCTCAGCGGACGATCTTGCGGAGGACCCTGCGGCCCACGCCCGGCGTGAACCAGCGCAGCTTGCGCTCCGCGCGGCGGGCGCGGGCCCGCAGCTTCTCGACCTCCGCCTGCGCCTGCTCCAGCTTGCGGCGCAGCGCCTCCGGGCTCTCGTTCCTGCGCGCCGGGGCACCCGGCTCGGGCTCGGGGACCGTGAAGGCCTCCCCCGACAGCCAGTGGGCGCCGTAGAGCTCCTCCACCGCCCGGTCCACCGCCGCGCCGTCCGCGTCCGGGGACAGGTGCCGGACCCGGGCGAAGGCCGCCCGGCGCTCCAGGCGCAGCACCCCGTCCTCGGCGCGCGTGGCTCCGGGCGGCGGGGCGCACAGCAGGCCCGCGCGCTCCTTGTCGGCCAGCTCCGCCATGTCGGCCACGGCCGTGTCCGTCAGCTTCGTCCCCGCCGGGGCGTGCAGCACGAACGTGACCCGCGGGTCGGGCTCCGGGGCCTCCTCGACCAGCCGCACCCGGGGGTCGCCCCGGAACGACTCGCCGATCAGCCGCAGGTCCAGCAGCTCCTCGTCCAGCGGGGAGCGCCGCCCGTCGGTCAGCTCCCCCCACGGCCCCACCAGCCACAGGCGCAGGTCGGGCGTGGTCCCGTTGAGCAGGGCGGCGGCGGTCGCCTCCGCGTCCTCCAGGGTGCGGCCGCGGACGTCGATGACCGCGTCGACGTAGGGCACCTCCCAGGACCGGTCCGGGTTCTTGCGGCGCAGCCGGAAGTCGGGGACCCGGTTGGACACGTACGGGGTGCGGTAGCGCATCCCCGCGTCCCGGCGGGTCTGCATCTGGGAGCGCCCCAGGTGCCAGCTGCTGGTCTCCAGGTCGGGGATGAACACCGCGCCCTGCTGGGACACCCGGTAGGCGAACTCGGTGTCGCCGCCCAGCACCATCTCCGCGTCCATGCCGCCCGCGGCGTCGAACAGGGTCCGGTGCAGCGAGCCGGTCGCCCCCGTGAACACCCGGTAGGCCTGGTGGGCCGCGGTCCGCAGCACGTTGCTGCCGTCGATGATCTTCTCGACCCAGTGCGTGTCGGCGCCCTCGCGGTCGAACAGCTTCTCCGCCCGCCCCGCGGCGACCTCGTCGCGCACGTGCTCGGGGGTCATCGCGCCGGGGTCGAAGTCCACGAACAGCTTGTGCCCCATGGCCACCCCGTAGTCCACGAGGTGGTGCCAGCGCATCTGCGACTCCACGTGCTCGCGGTACACCAGCATGTCGGCGTCCAGCCGCAGGATCACCTGCCCGGAGGAGGCCGCCACGCCGGTGTGGAAGGCGTGGGCCGACCCCCAGCCGCCGGGGGCGGAGGTGATCAGCCGGGTGTTCTCCGGGCGCACCGGCGGCAGCACCAGCGGCTCCGGGGAGCCGTCGTCCACCACGACCACCTCCATGAGGTGCGCCGGGTAGCTCTGGCCCGCCAGGGCGGCCAGCACGAACGCCAGCTTCTCGGGGTGCCCGTGGGAGGGGATCACGACGCTGACCGACAGGGTCGGCGTCCACGCGCCCAGCGGGGCCGGGGTGAGCGGCGCGTAGTCGTTGCGCACCAGGCGCGGCTGGCCGGAGAAGTCCGCCTCCCCCCGCGGCAGGGTTCTCGGTGCGGTTTCGGCGGCCGGCTCCCGGCCGGTTTCCAGAGTGGTCAACGGAGTCCCCCCGTGTACTCGGTGACGGGTCGGCCGAAGGGCTCGGGCTCCCCCTCCAGGAGGGCGCTCGGACGCCAGCCGAACCACTGTTGGATGCGGTTGCGCAGGAAGAAGGCCATGTCCTCGGACCAGGTGTGGCCGCCGCCGGTGCGGCGGAGCACGTACCCCAGCCCGTGGCCGCGGTAGATGCGGCCGCCGCCGCGCATGACGGCGATGAGGAGTTGGGTGTCGATGGAGCGGGGCACCGGCCGGAAGCCGCCGGCCTCCTCCAGGACCGCCCGGTCCGTGAGAATGGTGCCCCCGGCGATGAACCGGCTGGAGGATTCGGACCGGCCCTCCCGCCAGAGGGTCAGGTCGACCTCCTGGAGGTAGACGAAGTCCTGCCCGACGCCGAGGAGCTCGGCACCGGAGTAGGTGCGGGCCAGGACGAGGTCGGCGAGGTGGTCGGGGCCGTACCAGTCGTCGTCGTCCCACTTGGACACGAGGGTCCCGGAGGTGCGGGCGACCGCGTCGTTGAGCACCGAGCCGAAGATCTTGTCGGCGGGGGCCTCGCACAGGACCAGGGGCCGCCCCGTGGCCTCGTACTCGGCGATGGCGGCGGCCACCTCGGGCAGGGAGGCGGGGAAGCCGTGCAGGGTGAGGACGAGTTCGACGTCCACCCCGCGCTGGCGGGCGATCTGGGCGAGGGCGAACCCGACCATCTCCGGGCGGCGGGTGCACAGGATCACGGACACCGTGGGCGCGGGGGGCACGGGCACCCCGGCCTGCGCGCCCAGGTCCCGCCACCGGGAGCGCGACCCGTGCAGGCGCAGGGCGGTGCGGCGCAGGCGGACGCTGTACTCCTCCCGCCGCAGCGGGTCGGCCAGCTCCTCGGCGTCGGCGGCGGTGACCAGGTCGGCCAGCGGCGCGCCGAGCGCGGCCGCCCAGGCGGGCGGCGGACCGGAGACGAGCGGGACCCCGCCGGCCGCCAGCGAGGCGACGGCGCGCACGGCGGCGGTGGGGCCGGTGTGCCCGGACCAGTCCACGCGGACGCCGCGCAGGTGCCGGATCCGGGACAGGTCCACGTCGGTGACGGTGCCGTCCGGGGCGACGACGGCCAGATCCTTCTTGCCCTGGCGGACGACGGCGCGGTCTCCATGGACGGTGAGGTCGCCCATCGGTCCGGAGGCGTCCTTGGAGAACCCGACCGGGTTGACGGAGAGCTCGTCGATGGGGGCGATGTCCGACGGCCCCGCGTTCTCGTGCACCCGGGCGCCGCCCGGCGCCGCGATCCGCTCCCAGGCGTCGGCGCCGGTGGTGCGCCGGTCCAGCACCGGGACCGCCTCGTCCGTCCATTCCGGCGGGGCGCCCTCCCCCACCCGCAGGGCCAGGTCGCCGACCGGGGTGACCCGGCGCAGCGGCACCGGCCCGGCCGCCTCCACGCCGCGGGCGCCAGTGTCGCCGGGCCGCCACAGCGCGGCCTCGGGGCCCGACAGCGCGGCCAGCGGCGAGATCGCCGGCCCCCGGCGCCGCCCCCGGGTGCCCGACCAGACCGCGTCCAGCACCTGCGGGGTCTCCACCCCGTTGGGGAAGAACAGCTCGCACAGCCATCCGCGGCGGCCGGCCCGGCGCACCCGCACCTCCTGGAGTTCGCGCCACTGGCCCATGCCGGGGGACGCGGGCAGCGGCGGCTCCTGGTGGCCGGGGGTGTCCACGATCGCGACCACCACCTGGACCGCGCGCGGCAGGTCGGCCGCGGCGGCCAGGGAGCGGTGCAGGTCGGCGGGGGTCGCGGCGACGACCGCGACCAGCCCGGCCTCGGGGCCGCTGTCGCGCTCCCAGAGGTTGCGCAGCTCCAGGGGCTCGCCCAGGACGCGGGCGTCCAGGTCCACGACCGCGTCCGCCGGGGCGAGCGGCAGTCCTTCCAGGTGGGCGCGGGCCCCGGCGCCGGTGTGGCAGAGCAGGGCGGTCTCGGTGCCGCGGGCGCGCAGGGCGTCCCGCAGGGCGGTGGTGATCATCCAGACCTCGTGGGTGTCGGTGCGGTGGTGCCGGGTGGTGCGGGGCGGGTCAGATCCCCTTGCGGCCGAACACGTGCGCCCCCTTCTCCGCCTGCTCCTCGGTGCGCTGGAACTCCGGGTGGGCGGCGAGCCAGCGGTCGCCGACCGCGCGCTCCTCCTCGCGGTCGGCGTCGTCCAGGACGAACACGACGTCCTCGGTGCAGTGCGCCAGCAGCCGCGGCAGCGCGGGGAAGCGGACCTGGAGGCCGGTGGCCTGGGGCGGGCCGTCGACGAACACCAGGCCCACCCCGGCCAGGTCGGCCAGGGCGGCGGTGTCGTACCAGAGGTCGGCGGTGGTGCGCTCCTCGCCGTCGACGGTGACGGTGTCCGGCTCGATCGGGGTGAGGGGGGCGTGGCGGACCTCGACGATGTCGTCGAGCCCGTGGGAGGCGACCAGGGCGCGGCTCAGCTCGGCGTAGCGGGCGTCGTGCTCCAGGGCGACGAGGCGGCCGCCGCCGGCCCGGCGCAGCGCGTAGCCGAGCCAGACACTGGAGGCGCCGCTGCCGCACTCCACGACGGTCGCGGGGCACAGCCGCTCGATGTGGCGGACCAGGACGCGCAGCACGTCCGGCGAGGCGGCCCAGCCGCGCAGCGGCGGCATGAACGGAGCGGTGTCCAGGTGGTCGCGCAGCTCGGTCCAGGCGACCTGCTGCTCGTAGTCGGCGCGGCCCTGGAGTTCGACGGCGCGGCGCAGCTCGCGGGAGGCCTTGGGCAGCGCGTGGTCGGTGACCCGGGTGACGCGCTCGCGCAGGTCCTTCAGGGAGCGCCGCGTCTCCAGCCGGTCCTCGCCCAGGGCCTGGGAGACCGTGCGGGCGTGCTCGCGCACCGACTCCTCCAGGGCGCGCACCGAGCGGCGCACCAGGACCAGGCCCAGGCCCAGGCCGCAGATCAGCGCGCCGAGCAGGGCCAGGGCGACCAGGGTGCCCGCCTCCACCCAGCCGACCAGGCCCAGGGCGGCCAGGGTGACCAGGGCGGCCGTGGCGAGGAGGCCGCCGACGGCGGCGACGGCCAGGAGGGGGCGCGACAGGCGGCGCAGCGAACGCACGGGCATCTCCAGGGGGGATGGCAGGACCGGCGGGCGCGGGGAGGGGTCCCGGGCGCACGGGGCCGGACGGTAAGGGGCGGGGCCGGCGCCACGGCTCGGTGACACGAAGGGCCCACCCGACTAAGACACCACCTCGTGGAGGGCGGCGAAACCCGCGTGCGGGGCAATTCCACTGTTGTTCACCGGAAGATCACCCCCGGCCGACCGCCGCGCCCTCAAGAGTTCGCTGTCGCGTTCCCCTGTCCGGTGGCCTCCACCAGCGCCTCCTCCAGGGCCGGGACGAGCGTGCGGGCGTAGGTGGCGGTCATGTGGGAGTGGTCCCAGTACACGAGGATGTTGCCGACGACCGCGTCGCAGCGGCCGCCGGGGCACACGTGCCCGGTGAGGTCCACCAGGGAGACGTTGGCGGGCAGCCTGCCCCGCTCGGCGAGCACGGCGGCCGGGTGGCGTTCGGCGTGCGAGTAGCCGACCGGGTCGCTGCACGCCCCGGCCGGGTCGTCCGGGTTGTCGGCCACGCACTCGGCCCCGGCGTAGGAGTGCCGGGGCAGGTCGCGGACCCCGATGACGTCGATGCCCATGGCGTCCAGCTCCCGCCAGCGCACCGGGAACCCGGGCAGCACGACCTCCCCGGCGGCGCTGGCCCGGGTGGAGGAGGTGAACACGGCGTCGGGGCGCAGCCGCTCCAGCTCCTCCATGGCCCGGGCGTCCCACTCCTGGCATTCGGTGAACACACGCCCCTGGGTGTAGGGGACCTCGGCGCTGAACTGGCACCCGCTCTTGGTGAACGACACCAGGCGCCACCCGTACTTCAGGGCGACCTCCTCCAGCGCCGGGTACCAGTGGGCGGTGCGCGAGGCGCCGACCATGGCGATCGTGTACTCGGCGTCCTCGGGTCCGGCCCAGCACACCTTCGGTTCGGTGGCCTTCAGGTCCACGTGGCAGCCCTGGAGGTGGTGGTCGGACAGGTCGTCCCGGGCGTCGAGGGGGTCGGGGACCACCGGCAGGTCGGGCAGCACGGAGGCCAGTTCGGGGTGGGTGACCAGGGCGGCCCCGGGGTAGTCGACGGGCTCGATGACGCGCTCGGCGCGCTCCCGCCTCTCCTCGGCCAGCCGGTCCGACCACTGGGAGCCGACGACCAGGGAGGGGGCGATGACCAGGACCGCCATCGCCGCCGACCAGACCGGCAGCCACGGCCGGGAGACCCTGCGGCTCAGGCTCTCGGCCCCGCCCTCGACGGCCTTGGCCGTGATCCAGGCCAGGCCCAGGGACAGGGCCAGCACGGCCGCCCCGCCCAGCGGGGTGGCCAGGGAGCGGCCGGTGAGCTGGAGGTACACCACCAGGACCGGCCAGTGCCACAGGTAGAGGGCGTACGACAGGCCGCCCAGGGCCGTCAGCGGGCGCCAGGCGAGCACCCGGTGGACCCCGGCCCGGCCGCCCCCGCCGCCGGCGACGATGACGGCGGCCGCGGCGAGGGTCGGCAGCAGGGCCGCGTACCCGGGGAACACCGTGGACACCGGCAGCAGCACCCCGCACAGGACCAGTGCGGCCAGGCCGCCCCAGCCCAGCGCCCACCGCACCGGCACGGGCGGGTTGATCCGGTGGACGACCAGGGCCAGCACCCCGCCCAGGGCCAGCTCCCACAGGCGGGCGCCGGTGTCGAAGTAGGCCCAGGGCTGGTCGACGGCGGTGATCCACACCGAGTACGCCAGGGAGGCCGCCAGCACCGCGCCGATCGCGGCCAGGGAGGCCCGGCGCATCCGGTCCCGCCCCGCCACCAGCAGCACCGCGCCCAGCAGCAGCGGCCACAGCAGGTAGAACTGGCCCTGGATGGACAGCGACCAGAAATGCTGCACCGGGCTGGGCGCGCCCTCCCGGGCCAGGTAGTCGACGGCCGCGGCGGCCAGCGCCCAGTTCTCGTGGTAGAGCGCGGACGCGTACACCTGGGCGATGACGTCCGGCCAGCGCGACCGCGGCAGCCACAGGTACGCCATGGCCAGCACCGCCGCCAGCACCACGCCGACGGCGGGGGTGAGCCGCCGCAGCAGCCGGGACCAGAACGCGAACGGGGCGATGCGCCCCTCGCGCTCCACCGAGCGCACCAGGGACCCGGTGATGAGGAACCCGGTGAGGAACAGGAAGACGTCCACTCCGCCGGAGACCCGGCCGAACCAGATGTGGTAGACGGCGACCAGCAGGACGGCGACGGCGCGCAGCCCCTCGATCTCCGGGCGGAAGCCGCCGCGCTGGGAAGCGGGGCGTTCGGCGGCACCGCGTTCGGGAGTGGACATGGACATGCCTCGAGAATGTGCGAGATGACGGGGAAGTGGCGTCGGATCATCGCCCACAGGGCGGAACGACCGGTGAACGCCCCTCCAACGCCCGGCGACCTGCGCCCGGCGACCTTGACCGAACCTCCGAAACGACCCGACCTCCCCCACCCCCGGAGATCCCCACCGTACGAACACGGTTCCCCACAGAAAGTACACCGCTACGGAGGGTGTACGGCGGTTTATTCCCGGCCCCGGGTGTCGCCCGTCCGACACCGGGGCCCCGGCCGCACGGCTGATAGCTTGCTGCCTAGCGATCCTTCGCTGGTAAGTGACGACGAACCGCTTCATCGGAAAGGTGCGCCTGAGATGTCTGCGCCATACACGCTCCCCGAGCTGCCCTACGACTACGCGGCCCTGGAGCCGTGGATCTCCGGTCAGATCATGGAGCTGCACCACGACAAGCACCACGCCGCCTACGTCGCCGGTGCCAACGGGGCGCTGGAGCAGCTGGCCGAGGCCCGCGACAAGGGCGACTTCGGTGCCGTGACCATGCTCGAGAAGAACCTCGCGTTCCACCTCGGCGGCCACGTCAACCACAGCGTCTTCTGGAAGAACCTGTCCGCCGACGGCGGCGACAAGCCCGAGGGCGAGCTCGGTGCCGCCATCGACGACCAGTTCGGCTCCTTCGACGCCTTCCGCGCCCACTTCAACGCGGCCGCGGCGAGCCTCCAGGGCTCCGGCTGGGCGTTCCTGGCCTGGGACGCGCTGGGCCAGCGCCTCATCATCGAGCAGCTCTACGACCAGCAGGGCAACGCCGCGCTGAGCTCCGTGCCGCTGCTCATGCTGGACATGTGGGAGCACGCGTTCTACCTGCAGTACAAGAACGTGAAGGCCGACTACGTCAAGGCGTTCTGGAACGTGGTCAACTGGGCCGACGTCCAGGAGCGCTTCGAGGCCGCCCGCAAGGTCCGGATCGGCTAGCCGACCGGCCCTGCCACAGCCGAGCCGCCCGCGGGACCCGTCCCGCGGGCGGCTCCGTTCTCTCCCCCGGAGAACGGGAACCTTCGCCCCTACACGGACCATCCTCGCCCACCCGTCGCCCGCCACCACCCTCAAAGGGCGGCCTGCGGCCGACGGTTCTCCACCTCGAAGACGTCCGCTCCGGGCCTCCAGAACCCCGTGGGGGGCTTCGCCGTCAGACCACCAGGGGGATCGGGGCCCCGACCGGGCCGTGGCGGTCGAGTTCGCGCCAGGCGCGGGACAGCCGCCAGACGACCTCCTCGCGCTCGACGGCGTCGAAGGCCACGGGCAGCCGGAAGTGCCGGTCGAACGGGCCGATGGGGGACGCGGACATCAGGCTGCCGGGCACCAGTTCGAGCCCGTGGCAGAGCGCGACCTGGGTGAAGGCCCGCGAGTCGATGCCGGGCAGCTCGACCCACAGGGCGGCGCCGCCGTCGGGGCGCCTCCACCGCCAGTCGGGCAGGTCGCGGCGGAGCAGCCCCTCCATGTGGTCCATGGCGGCGGCCAGCCGCTCCGAGCGCTCACGGGCGATCCGGTCGTAGTCGGCCAGCAGCCGCACGGCGACGATCTGGTCCAGCTGCGGTCCGGCCAGGTCGGCCAGGAGCTTGCGGCGGCTGAGCCGTACCGCCATCTCCACCGGGGCGCGCAGCCAGCCCACGCGCAGTCCCGCCCAGGCCACCTTGGACAGCGAGTCGACGCTGATGACCTCCGCGCCGCGGGGCGCGTAGGCGGCCAGCGGCGGCGGCTCCTGTGGGTGGCGGACGCCGGTGTAGGCGGCGTCCTCCAGGATCGGCGTCCCGGTCCGGGCCGACAGCTCCCCCAGTTCGCGGCGGCGGGCCACGGACATCATCGTGCCGGTCGGGTTGTGGTACGAGGGCATCGTGTAGAGCAGGTGGGGGGCGTGCTCGTCGACGGCGCGGCGCACCCCGTTGATGTCGATGCCCTGGTCGTCCAGCGGCACGGGCACGAACCGGGCGCCCCGGTCGCTCATCAGGTCCAGGCAGCCGGCGAACCCGGGGTCCTCCACCACCACCGGCGACCCCTTGCGCAGGTAGAGCTGGGTCACCAGGGCGATGGCCTGGTGGGCGCCGGTGGTGACGACGATCTGGTCGGCGACGGTGGGCAGCCCCCGGTCCGAGTAGAAGTCGGCGATGGCCCGGCGCAGCGCGGGCAGCCCCTGCGGGTAGTAGGTGCCCTCGTCCAGCAGCGGCCCCAGGTCGTCCAGGCTCTCGCGGACGACCTCGGCGAACCCCGGCATCGCGGGGGTGTTCATGCAGGTGGCCGAGATGAGCCCGGCGTCCTTCTGGATGAGGTTGCGGTACATGTACTGGCCGACGCCGTTGGCCGCCCAGCCGTCGGAGCGCACCGGCGCGACCCTCTCGCTGACCCGGGTGCCGCTGCCCTGCCGGCTGTCGAAGACGCCCTCGGAGCGCAGCAGGTCGTAGGCGGAGACGACGGTGGTCCGGCTGACCCGCAGCGCCGACGCCAGGACGCGCTCGGACGGCAGCCGCTCGCCGGGGGCGAGGCTGCCCTCGTCGATGAGCGTCCGAAGGGAGTCGGCGAGCCTGCGGTAGAGCGCGCCGTCCCCGGCGGACCACGCGCCGAGGAGGCCGACGAGGTCGTCCACCGTCCGGGAAGAGTCCATTACCGCCTCCATTGGCCCTGTGCGCCGCTTCTCTTCATATCCATACTGACAGAAATGGACCTCGAAGAGGAGTCGTGATGGCAGACCAATCCTTGGCCCTGGCCGAATCCAGGGTGATCCGGGGCGACCACGTCGGCCCGCTGGCGGAGGCGCTCCGGCTGCGGGCGCGGTCCACCGAGGGCCACATCGTCGAAGTGGACTCCTCCGGCACGGGGGACGAGGTCCGCGTCGTGTCCCTGTGGCGGGACCCGGTGGCCCTGCGGGCCTTCGTGGAGCGGACGCACCGCCTGCTCGTGGAGCACCGCGAGCGGCACGGCGCCTTCCCCTCGGTGGAGCGCACCCTGTGGTGGTCGGCGGACGGGCCCGGTCCGGAGGAGGTCCGCGAGCGCGAGGAGCACCTGCGCGCCCACGGACCCGGCCCGCGGGCGTTCACCCTCGCGTCGCCGGTCCCGGCCTCCAGTGGGGCAGGGCCCGCCGCGCCGTCTCCGCGAAGGAGCGCGGGTCCTGGTCGGCGCACCCCTGCGGCAGCGCCCCGACGACCGGCCCCGCACCCATCGTCGGCAGGTCGTCCAGATTGCACCGCATCGCCAGATCGGGCTCTGTCGGCCACGAGCCGATGACCACCCCGGCCGGGCGCAGCCCCCGCGCGCGCAGCGCCTCGGCGGTGAGGGCCACCTCGTTGAGCGTGCCCAGCCCTGCCCGCGCCACGACGAGGACGGGGGCGTCCAGCAGCACGGCGACGTCGGCCAGGGTCTGGCCCTCGGTGTTCAGCCGCACCAGCAGGCCGCCGGCGCCCTCGACGAGGACCAGTCCGTGGTCGCCCTCCAGGGCGCGGGCGGCGTCGGCGACGTCCTCGGCGCGCACCTGGGGCAGCCCCGCGCGGGCGGCCGCCGTGGCGGGGGCCAGCGGCTCGGGGTAGCGGGCGAGTTCGACCGGGGTCACCGACGGGACCAGGGCCGCGACGGTGTGCACGTCGCCGGGCTCCCCCGGCCCCACCCCGGTCTGGGCGGGCTTGAGCACCGCGACCCCGCCGCCGGCCACGGCGGCCAGCGCCGCGGTCACGACGGTCTTCCCCACACCGGTCCCGGTGCCGGTCACCACGAGGATCATCGGGACGCCTCCGCGGCCGCGACCATGCCCGCCGCCACCGCGGCGACCTCCTCGTCGGTGCACACGTACGGGGGCATGGCGTAGACCAGGTTCCGGAACGGGCGCAGCCACACCCCGGCCTCCAGCGCGGCACGGGACGCCTCGCGCATCCTCACCGGTTCCCCGAGCTCGATCACCCCGATCGCGCCGCGCACCCGGGCGCCGGGGACCCCGGCCAGCCCGGCCCGCAGCCCGCGCTCGACGCGGGCGACGGACTCCCGCCACCCCGACTCCAGCAGCAGCCGGACCGAGGCGACCGCGACGGCGCAGGCCAGCGGGTTGGCCATGAACGTGGGCCCGTGCGCCAGCACCGGCACCCGGCCCCGGGCGATCGTGCCCGACACCTGTTCCGTGCACAGCACCGCGGCCAGGGTGAGGTAGCCGCCGGTGAGCGCCTTGCCCAGGCACATGATGTCGGGCGCCACCCCGGCGGTGTCGGCGGCGAACAGGTCCCCGGTGCGCCCGAACCCGGTGGCGATCTCGTCGAAGACCAGCGGCACGCCGTGCTCGTCGGCCAGGGCCCGCAGGTCCTTCAGGTGCCGCGGGTCGTGGAAGCGCATGCCCCCGGCGCCCTGCACCAGGGGCTCCACGATGATCCCGGCGAGCTCGCGGGAGTGCCGCTCGGCCAGGGCCGCCACCCGGGCGGTATGCCCGGGGTCGTACTCCCGCGGCGGCGCGGGCGCGAACACCTGCCCGGGCAGCACGTCGCCCCACAGGGCGTGCATGCCGCCCTCGGGGTCGCACACGCTCATGGCGTGGAAGGTGTCCCCGTGGTAGCCGCCCCGCCAGGTGAGGAACCGGCTGCGGCCCGCCTCCCCGCGGGAGCGGTGGTACTGCAGGCACATCTTCATGGCCACCTCGACGGCGACCGAGCCGGAGTCGGCGAGGAAGACGTGGCGCAGCGGTTCGGGGGTGATCTCCACCAGCAGCTCGGCCAGCTCGGCCGCCGGGCCGTGGGTGAGCCCGCCGAACATCACGTGGCTGAAGTCGTCGGCCTGCGCGCGCAGCGCCGCGTCCAGGACCGGGTGGCGGTAGCCGTGGACCGCCGACCACCAGGAGGACATGCCGTCGACGGCCTCGTGCTCGCGCTCCCCGTCCCACAGCCGCAGCCGCGCCCCGTCCGCGCCGGTCACCACCAGGGGCGGCTCGGCGGGGGGCAGGGTCGTGTAGGGGTGCCACAGGTGGGCGCGGTCGACGGAACGTATCCACTCGGGCGTCATGTGGTCCCATTCTTCCGATCCGGTCCGCGGACCGGATCCGTGCAGACCTACCAGGTTCGGTGTCCGAACTTTGTGGGCTTCCACCGGTGACGCGGGGGGCGCGGACCCGGCAGAGTCGGTACCGCCTCCCTGGCACGAGGACCGGGCCGCCCCAGCGGGATTGGCCGCCGCTGGGTCGGTCCCTTCGTGCACCGGCTCCCCCGTCACCCCACCCCCTCGGAGTCGCCCGACGCCCCGTTCCCCGCACCGAAGGAGCACCCGCCCATGGACGGCACCGCCCTGTCACCGCCCCGCCGCCCGTGGACGCTCCGCTCCCGGAGCGCGGGCCCGGGCCCCTCCGGTGCGGCGCCGCACCCCTTCTCCTGGCTGTCGCAGGCCGCCCGGGCGCGGGCCCGGTCGGGGCTGTCGCGCCGGATCGTCCCGCGGCCGGCCGCCGAGGACGTGCTGGACCTGGCCGGCAACGACTACCTGGGGCTGCTGCGCCACCCGCGGGTGACCGCCGCCGCCGAGGCGGCGCTGCGGCGCTGGGGCACCGGTGCAGGCGGCTCGCGCCTGGTCACCGGCGACACCGAGCTCCACCACGAGCTGGAGCGGGAGCTGGCCGACTTCGCCGGGACCGAGTCGGCCCTGGTGTTCTCCTCCGGCTACACCGCCAACCTGGCGATGCTCACCGCGCTGACCGCCCGGGTGCCCGGGGCGGGCGCCGACGCCCCGGCCCCGCTGCTGGTGTGCGACCGCCACAACCACGCCTCGCTGATCGACGCGGCCCGGCTGGCCCGGGCGGGCGGCGCCCGGGTGGAACTGTTCGACCACGCCGACCCGGCCGCGGCGGCGCGCGCCCTGGGGTCCCGCGGGTCCGCCCCCGGGGCCCGGTCCCTGCTGGTCAGCGACACCGTCTTCTCCGTGGACGGCGACCTCGTCGACACGGCGGCGCTGCACCGGGCGGCCCGGGCGGCGGGCGGCGCCCTGCTGCTGGACGACGCGCACGGGTTCGGCGTGGTCGGCCCGGGCGGCCGGGGCGCCCTGGCCGCCGCCGGGCTGTCCCCGGCCCCCGACGACGTGGTGGTCTCGGTCACCCTGTCCAAGGCGCTGGCCGCCCAGGGCGGCGCCGTGCTGGGCCCGGAACGGGTGATCCGGCACCTGGTGGAGACCGCCCGCACGTTCATCTTCGACACCGGGCTGGCCCCGGCCTCGGCGGCCGCGGCGCTGGCCGCGCTGCGCCTGCTGCGCGCCGAGCCCGAGCGCGCGCGGGCGGTGCGCGAGAACGCCCGGCTGCTCTGCGACGGCCTGCGCGGACACGGGCTGGAGGCGACCTCCCCCGACGCGGCGGTGGTGTCGGTGACCGCCCCGTCCCCGGACGCCGCGGTGCGCTGGCGGGCCCGGTGCCTGGCGGCCGGGGTGCGGGTGGGCTGCTTCCGCCCGCCGTCGGTGCCCGACGGCCGCTCGCGCCTGCGGCTGACCGCCCGGGCCGACCTCACCGAAGCCGAGATGCACAGGGCCGTGGACGTCATCGCCGCGGGTCGCCCCGGGTAGTCTCGAGGCCGAGACAGACCGTCGGAGACAGGGGAGGCGGTGGCGGCGGTGCCCACCGGTGACGAGGTGTCCGGAACCCCCGGGGAGACCCCGGACCCGACCCCTCCCGAGGACTCCGGGAACGGGACCGGCAAGGCCGCCGGCAAGGCCGCCGGCAAGGCCCCGGACACCGGAGCCACGGCCCGCCCGGAACCCTCCGACAGCACCGCGAACCCAGAGGACCCAGAGGGCGCAGGGAGCGCCGAGAGCTCTAGGGCCGCGGCGGGCACGGAGACCGTCGGCGCCACCGCGAACACAGCGGCCCCAGGAAACGCCGGGGACGCAGGAGATCCAGAGGTCCCAACGGACACCGAGGGCACCGGGGCCACGGCGCGGCCGCCGCGGCGCCGCACCCGGCTGCGCACCCGGATCGGCGTCGGCGTGTCCCTGGTGCTGGTCCTCTCCCTCATCGTCATGCTCACCGTGCCCGCCGGCCGCGACTCCCTGCGCTCCCTGTGGTGCGAGATCACCGGCGGCGTGTGCCCGGCCGAGGACCTGCCCCCCATCACCGAGGAGGAGCAGGCCGACTGGCGAGAGCGGGTGAGCCCCCAGGACGGCGCCCTGTGGGGCAACTACGTGGCGCTGGGCGACTCCTACTCCTCCGGCGACGGCGCGGGCGACTACGCCCCCGAGACCGCCGTGCCCGGCGGCTGCTGGCGCTCGTCCAACGCCTACGCCCACCTCATCGAGGACGAGTTCGACTTCGCCGGGTCCCTGGCCTTCTACGCGTGCAGCAGCCACAAGGGCCGCGAGATGCTCGACGAGCTGGGCACCCCCGAGTCCCAGATCGAGCGGGTCACCGAGCACACCTCCCTGGTGACGCTCGGGATCGGCGGCAACGACCTGGGGTTCATCCCGGTGCTGCGCACCTGCATCGTGCGGATGCCGCTGCTGGAGAGCGGCGTCTGCACCGAGCAGGAGGAGGACATCGAGAAGCGCATGCGGCAGTTCGAGGAGACCCTGGACACCGTCATCGCGGAGATCCGCGAACGCGCCCCCGACGCCCGCCTGCTGGTGCTGGGCTACCCCCGGCTGTTCCCCGAGGAGCCGCCGGCGATGTACTACACGCTGACCGTCAACGACCAGCTGTGGCTCAACGGGATCGCCGAGCGGTTCAACGAGCGCATCCGGAACGCGGTGTACCGGGCCGACGGCGACGTCTACGGGTCCCGGGGCACCGGCAGCGTGGAGTACGTCAACACCTTCTCCGCGCTCGCCGGCCACGAGGTCAGCGCCGAGGACGCCTGGCTGAACGGGATCGTGCTGGGCCGGTTCGGCGAGGGGCTCAAGGTGGACCGGGCGACGTTCCACCCCACCGCGCAGGGGCAGATGTCGATCGCCGAGCGGGTGCGCCTGCAGATCGTCGAGGGCCCCGAGCGCGTGCTGTACGTGTCGCGGGAGACCCTGGAGCGGGTGGATGAGTCGCTGCTCAACACCGAGCTGGGCGGGCCGCTGGACCCGGTGCACGCGCCCTCGGGCGGCCCCTCCGACGCGGCCTCCGCGTCGCCGTCGGAGTCCCCCGTCAACGAGGCGGGCGGCTGACCGGTCCCCGGCCGGACGCGGCGGAGCCCGCCCCCGGTCCGGGGACGGGCTCCGCACGGGTCCGCGGGGCGGTCAGCGCCCGGCCCGCAGGTCCTCCAGCACCTCGGCGAACCGGTCCAGGCCCCAGTTGAGGTCCTCCTCGCTGATCACCAGCGGCGGGGACATGCGCACGGTGGAGCCGTGGGTGTCCTTGACCAGCACACCGTTGCGGGCCAGCCGCTCGCACATCTCCTTGCCGGAGGCGAGCGCCGGGTCGACGTCCACACCGGCCCACAGGCCGATGCTGCGCACGGAGAGCACGCCCTTGCCGACGAACTCCTCCAGGCGGCGGCTGAACACCTCGCCCAGCTTGCGCGCGTTCTCCAGGTAGGGGCCCTCGGTCAGCATCCGGACGACCGTGCTCCCCACCGCCCCGGCGAGCGGGTTCCCGCCGAAGGTGCTGCCGTGCTGGCCCGGCTTGATGACGCCGAGCACGTCCTCGTTCGCGACCATCGCCGACACCGGCAGGATGCCGCCGCCCAGCGCCTTGCCGAAGAGGTAGGCGTCGGGGACGACCCCGCTGTGCTCGCAGGCCCGGATCGTGCCGGTGCGGCCCAGGCCCGACTGGACCTCGTCGGCGATGAACAGGACGCGGTTGTCGTCGCAGATCTCCCGCACCCGCGGCAGGTAGTCGAGCGGCGGGACGATGACCCCGGCCTCGCCCTGCACGGGCTCGATGAGCACGGCGACCGTGGTGTCGTCGATGGCCGCCTCGATGGCCGCGGCGTCGCCGTAGGGCACCGAGCGGAAGCCCGGCGTGTACGGGCCGAAGCCGGTGCGGGCCTCGGGGTCGGAGGAGAAGGAGATGATCGTGGTGGTGCGGCCGTGGAAGTTGGCCCCGGCCACGACGATGGTGGCCTGGTTCTCGGGGACCCCCTTGACCTCGTAGCCCCACTTGCGGGCGACCTTGATGCCGGTCTCCACCGCCTCGGCGCCGGTGTTCATCGGCAGGACCTTCTCCTTGTCGACCATCCGGGCCAGGGCGTCCACCCAGGGGCCGAACTGGTCGTTGTAGAAGGCGCGGCTGGTGAGGGTCACCCGGTCGAGCTGGCGGTGGGCCGCGGCCAGCAGGTCGGGGTTGTGGTGTCCGAAGTTCATGGCCGAGTAGCCGGCCAGGCAGTCCAGGTAGCGCTCGCCCTCCACGTCCGTCACCCAGGCCCCGCGGCCCTCGGCGATGACGACGGGCAGGGGGGCGTAGTTGTGCGCGGAGTGCTCCTGCGCGAGTGCGATGTGGTCCGCGCTGGAGAGTGCGGGTGTGTCGTGTTCGGGAAGTGTCGCGCCGGGGTTCCCGGCGTCGTTCGCCTGCCCCAGGTTCTGGGTGTTGCTCATCCAACCGCTCCGATCACCATTGACCGATGTCAGACACTAGATACCCACCGCGGGGCCCGGTAGAGCCCCCGCCGGAGAGTCCCCAAGAGTTGAGCAGATGACCCGGTGACCCCACAAGGGGTGAGGTGTGTCACAAACGCACGACCGGGCCCGAAATCCGGGCCCCGCCGACGCCCCGGAAAGGCCGTGGAACAGGGCCGTCCGGGCCCTGTGACCGGGCCCGTGAAGTGGGGTGATGCGGTCCACACCCCCGGTGGCGATCGGCTCCCCTCCCGACGGGTACGGTCGGCACACAAGTCATCGACGCGTCGGCCGGAAGCCGGTCGGCGCCGGCGTCCCGCCGCGAGCCCCCGTGCCGTGGACGGCAGCGCCGCATCCGCCGCCAAGGGAGGCCGCCCGTGCGTTCATCGCCCGGACCCGCCGCGCCGCAGACCGCCGCGTCGCCCGCGACGGCCGACCCCGACGCCGCGTTCTCGCTGACCCGGCTGTTCGACGCCGTCGCCGACGCGGTGCCCGAGCGGACCGCCCTGGTCGCCGGGGGTCGCGTCGTCTCCTACGCCGGGTTGCGCGGGCGCGCGGACCGGCTGGCCCGCCACCTGGCGGACGCGGGCGTGCGCCGCGGCGAGCACGTGGCGATCCTGGCCTTCAACCGGGCCGAGTGGACGGAGTCGTTCCTGGGGGTGCTGCGCGCGGGCGCGGTGCCGGTGAACGTCAACTACCGCTACGTGGCGGGCGAGCTGCGCCACGTCCTGGCCGACTCCCACGCGGTGGCGCTGATCGCCGAGGAGTCCCTGGCCGCGACGGTGGCCCGGGTCCGCCCCGACCTGCCCCGGCTGCGCCACGCGGTGCTGCTGGAGGACGGCGCGGGTCCCGCGGCCCGCGAGGCCGTGCGCGCCGCCTTCCCCGGGGCCGTGGGCTACGAGGACGCGCTGGCCGGGGCCCCGCTGGACCGGGCGCTGCCGCCCACCTCGGGCTCGGACCACTACCTGCTGTACACCGGCGGCACCACCGGCTACCCCAAGGGCGTCCTGTGGCGGCAGGCCGACATCTTCCGGGCGGCGATCGAGCGCCGCTCCCCCGGCGCCCCGCGCGCCCGCTCCCCCCGCGACGTGGCCGAACGCGCCCGCGCCTGCTTCCCCCAGCGCATGCTGGTGCTGGGGCCGCTGATGCACGCCGCCGGGCAGTGGAACGCGCTGAGCATGCTGCTGTGCGGCAAGCGCGTGGTGCTGTCCACCGACCGCAGCTTCCGCGCCGAGAGGGTGGTGGCGCTGGCCCACCGGGAGGGCGTGCACACGCTCCAGGTGGTGGGCGACGCGATGGCCCGCCCGCTGGCCCGGCACCTGCTCACCGAGCCCGGCCTGTGCCCGGACCTGTCCGCGGTGCGCTCGGGCGGGACACCGCTGACCCCGCCGGTGCGCGGCCTGTGGCGCGCCTGGCGCGAGGACATCGCCCTGGCCGACTCCTACGGGGGCTCGGAGACCGGGGTGTGCGGTTCGGCGACCGGCGGACAGGACGCCGAGGGCGGCGCGGAGCCGCTGACCGGCTCCCGGGACGGCCGCAGCTTCACCATGGGCGGCAGCATCGCCGTGCTGGACGAGCACCTGCGCCCGGTGCCGCCGGGGTCGGCGGCGGTCGGCCGCATCGCGCGGACCGGCCGGATCCCGCTGGGGTACTACAACGACCCGATCGCCACGGCGCGCACGTTCCCCACCGATGCGGAGGGGCGCCGCTGGGCGCTGTCGGGCGACTTCGGCACCCGGGCCGCCGACGGGTCGATCGTGCTGCTGGGACGCGGCAGCGTCGTCATCAACACGGCGGGCGAGAAGGTGTACCCCGAGGAGGTCGAGGCGGCGCTCAAGGCCCACCCGTCGGTGGAGGACGCCATCGTGGTGCCCGCCCCGGACGAGCTGCTGGGGCAGCGCGTCACCGCGCTGGTGTCGCTGGCCGCGGGCGCGGCGCCGGACGAGCCGGGCCTGCTGGCGTTCTGCCGGGTGCGGCTGGCCGGGTTCAAGGTGCCCCGGACCGTGCACTTCGTGGACCGGGTGCGGCGCACCGCGGTCGGCAAGCAGGACTACCGGTGGGCGTCGTCGGTGGTCCGGGGAGGCGTCTGAGGGGGCCGGAACCGGCCATGCGGGGTCCCGCAGCACTGTGCTGTGGGACTCCTTCTTTTTCGGCTTCTGAGCGGCGGCGTCCCTGCACGACCGAAAAATCGAACAGTGGATGACAAAACGCCTGTTCGCCCCGCCCCTTCCCTCCCCCGGTGCCCCCGATGGCACGGGGTGGGGGAATCCGCACCCCGTCCCCGCGGCCGCCCACAGCGACCGTTTCCGCTTGTACCTTAGGAGAAGGCAGGCCGAGGACGCCCCTGAGCGGGGAGACCGTCCCACCCCGCCCGCACGAGCAGACGAAGGACCCGTGACGGACCGGGCACCCCTGCCGGCCGCGTGAGAGCGGTCCGCACCCCTCCCCAGAACCGGCGGAGTCCTTCCCCTCCCCCAGACCCGCCCGCAAAGCACGAAGAAGAAGAGGAACCCGGATGCCAGCGAATCTGTGGACGATGTCGGCCCTGGCCATGAACACGTCGGTCGAGGAGGAGATCGTCCACGAGTACGAGGGGTTCATCGGGTGGGTCCTGAACCTCATGGTGACCCTGGGCGAGCCCGGTGTGGGCGTGGCCCTGTTCATCGAGACCTTCTTCCCCCCGATGCCCAGTGAGGCCGTCCTGCCCGGCGCGGGCTTCCTCGCCTACGACGGCCAGATGAACGTCTGGCTCGCCATCCTGTGGGCCACCATCGGCTGCCTCGTCGGCGCCTGGGGCTTCTACGCGATCGGCGCGCTGCTGGGCCGCGAACGCACCATGTGGCTGGTCGAGAAGACCCCGCTGCTGGAGATCGGCGACTTCCACAAGGCCGAGAAGTTCTTCGAGCGCTTCGGCGGCATGGCCGTCCTGCTGGGCCGGTGCGTGCCCCTGGTCCGCAGCTTCATCTCCGTCCCGGCCGGCATCGAGCGGATGCCGCTGCTGAAGTTCTCCCTCTACACCGTCATCGGCTCGGCCGTGTGGAACACCATCTGGATCGGCCTGGGCTTCGTCTTCGGCCCGGCCATCAAGCCCATCCTGGTCCAGTGGAGCGGCCTGATCAGCAACATCGTGCTGGTCGTCATCGCCCTGCTGCTGCTGTGGTTCGTGGTGGTCCGGGTCCTCAAGATCGTCCGGGCGCGCGGGGCGCAGAACACGCCCACCGCCTGACCGCCCCACCGGCGGCATCCTCAACCGAAGGACCCTCCCGGGTCCGCACGGCGCGGGGTGCCGGGGCGCGGCCGACCGGCCGCGCCCCGGCTGAGAGCACACCCGTCGAACCTGCCCTAGTTAGCACTAGCGAAGGAACGCCCATGAGCGCGTACAACATCGTGTCCATCGCCGGCAGCGACCCCAGCGGGGGCGCCGGGATCCAGGCCGACCTCAAGGCCTTCTCCGCCCACGGGACGTTCGGGATGAGCGTGATCGCCGCGCTCACCGCGCAGTCCACCCGGGGCGTCACCGGGGTCCACCCCGTCCCCGCCGACTTCGTGGTCCGCCAGATGGACACCCTCTTCTCCGACGCGACCGTGCACGCGGTCAAGGTCGGGATGCTCGGCACCGCCGAGATCACCGAGGCCGTCGCCGAGGCGATCGGGCGGCACGGGCTGCCCAACGTCGTGGTCGACCCGGTGATGGTGGCCAAGAGCGGCGACCGGCTGCTGGAGGCCTCGGCCACCAAGGCGCTGCGCACCGCGCTGCTGCCCCGCGCCGACCTGATCACCCCCAACCTGCCCGAGGCCGCCGACCTGCTGGAGGAGGACGAGGCGACGGACCTGGAGGGGATGCGCGCCCAGGCCCGCCGCCTGCTGGAGCTGGGCCCGCGCCGGGTGCTGCTCAAGGGCGGCCACCTGGAGGGCGGGGAGAGCGTGGACGTCCTGGTGTCCCGGGACGGAGAGCACCGGGAGTTCTCCGCGCCCCGCGTGGACACCCGCAACACCCACGGCACCGGCTGCACCCTGTCGTCGTCCATCGCGGCGCTGCTGCCGCAGCGCCCGGACGCGGCCTCCGCCGTGGCCGACGCCAAGGCCTACCTGACCGAGGCCCTGCGCCGCGCCGACGAGATCGACGCGGGCGGCGGCCAGGGCCCCGTCCACCACTTCCACGCCTGGTGGTGACCCGGGCACGGGAACGCGAGAGGGGGACCGGCCCGAGCGGCCGGTCCCCCTTTTCCCGTTCCACGGCGTGCCGTGGCGGCTAGCCCTTGACGACGTCGTCCATCAGGGCGTCGGGGTTCTTCCAGTCCGGGTGGGCGAAGAACTTCCTGGTCTCCGCCACCACGAGCGGCGACAGCACCAGCAGGCCCACCAGGTTGGGCAGCGCCATCAGGCCGTTGGCGATGTCGCTGAACAGCCACACCGAGTCCAGGCTGGCCACGGAGCCGACGAACACGACGACGATGAACAGGAGCCGGTAGGGCAGCACGAAGCGCCGGCCCACCAGGAACTCGATGCACCGGTCGCCGTAGTAGGACCAGCCGAGCAGGGTCGTGAAGGCGAACACCGCGACGGAGATCGCCACGACCACCGCGCCCGCGGGGGCCAGGGACGGGCTGATGGCCTCCAGGCCCTGCGTCATCGCCTGGCTGGTGAGCAGGGAGCCGTCCTCGGCGTTCTCGCCCTGCCAGACACCGGTGGTGATGATGACCATGCAGGTCATGGTGACCACGATGATGGTGTCGATGAAGGTCTGGGTCATGGAGACCATGGCCTGGCGGACCGGCTGCCGGGTCTTGGCCGCGGCGGCGGCGATGCCGCCGGTGCCCAGGCCCGACTCGTTGGAGAAGATGCCGCGCGCGAAGCCCATCTGGATGGCGATCAGCACGGTGGAGCCGGCGAAGCCGCCGGCGGCCGCGGTGCCGGTGAAGGCGTCGGTGACCACGAGCTGGAGCGCGGGCAGGAGCTGCGCCCAGTTGGCGGCGAGCACGGCCAGGCAGATGCCGACGTAGCCGATGATCATGATCGGCACGAGCGCGGAGGCGACCCGGCCGATGCTCTTGATGCCGCCGAGGATGACCGCGGCGGTCAGCACCATGAGGACGAGGCCGATGATCCAGGTGTCGACCCCGGTCACGCTGTTGATCTGCTGGGCGACGGTGTTGGCCTGGCTGCCGTTGCCGATGCCGAAGGCGGCGATCGCGCCGAAGACGGCGAAGAGCACGCCCAGGACGGTGCCGAAGCCCCCGCCGATGCCGTACTTGAGGTAGTACATCGGGCCGCCGCTCTGCTCGCCCTTGGCGTCGGCGCGGCGGAACTTCACACCCAGCAGGGCCTCGCTGTACTTGGTCGCCATGCCGAGGAACCCGACGACCCACATCCAGAAGAGGGCGCCGGGGCCGCCGATGCCGATGGCGAGCGCCGCGCCGGCGATGTTGCCGACGCCGACGGTGGCCGCGAGGGCCGTGCTGAGCGCCTGGTAGTGGGAGATGTCCCCCTCTACGGAGTCGTCCTCCTTGCGCCGGACGAGCGCCAGCCACAGGGCGTGCGGGAGCTTGAGGAGCTGGAGGAGGTTCAGGCGGATGGTGAGGAAAAGGCCGACGGCGAACAGCAGCGGGATGAGGACGAACGGTCCCCAGATGATGCCGCTGATGAGGCCGGCCATTTCAAGGAGCTGGTCCACGGGGGATCTCCCTGTCGGTCAGTGGATGGGGCCGAGGGCACCGCGGGTGTCGGCGCGCGGGGGGCGGGTGCCCTCGTGGACGTGTCGGCACTGGTGGTGGCCTCGCGTCATCGGCAAAGAATCGCAGTGGTGCGTAACGAACACGTCACACACCTTCGACATGCCGGTCTCACCGGGAACCGGGGCGGGCTCCCTCTCGTTCTCCGCCCCTCGGCGGTGTCACGTGCCGCTCCCGTCGTCCCCGGCCCGGCTCCGGGCGAGTTCGCCCAGCATCCGCGCCGCGGCCTCGGGGTCGGCCCCGTGGCCCACGGCGATGCCGAGCAGGTAGGCCGTGAGCGGCGCCGCCGGGCGGGCGACGGAGTGCGCGGCGTCCTTGGCGAGGTCGAGGACGCGGTCCACGTCCTTGCGGTCCATGGCCTCGGTCTCCGGAAGCCCGAGTGCGACGCGGACCTCATCGGCCCATTCCACGAGAGTCACCGTTCCACTCCTCAGAGCAATGATTCGATCACGTGATGCGATCTTAGCCACCGACGGGTCATCTGCGGTCAACCCGGGTGCGGGGGCACCGTCCGTGGTCCGTCACCGCGCGCTCGGTGAGCCCACGCCCGCGCGACGCGTCCGGTTCCCTCCGCGCCCCATCCGGGTTCACCCGCGCCTTCTAGCGTCGAGGACACGTCCCCCCGGCGTTGGGAGCCGCCCGCATGTCCCCCCTCGACACCTTCCGCGACCCGACCCCCGCCTCCGCCGACAAGCAGCGCCCGCTGCGCGTCGCCATCGTGACCGAGTCCTTCCTGCCCCAGGTGAACGGGGTGACCAACTCCGTGTGCCGGGTCGCCGACCTGTTGGCCGCCCGGGGCCACCAGGCGCTGGTCCTGGCCCCGGGGCACGACGGCCCCACCCGTTACGCGGGCTTCCCGGTGGTGCGCACGCCCTCGGTGCCGCTGCCCGTGTACCGCGACTTCGCCCTGGGCCTGCCCGCCCGCCGCACCCTGACCACCGCCATCCGCTCGTTCTCCCCGGACCTGGTGCACCTGGCCTCGCCGGCCCTGATGGGCCTGGCCACGGTGGAGGCGGCCCGGCGCTGGGCGCTGCCGACGGTGGCGGTGTTCCAGACCGACCTGCCGGGCTTCGCCCGGAGGTACGGGCTGCCCGGGCACGAGCACCTGTGGTCGGGACTGCGGCGCGTCCACGCCGCCGCGGACCGCACGCTGGTGCCCTCCTCCGCGACGATGGAGGCCCTGTCCGCGCGCGGGTTCCCCCGGCTGGCCCTGTGGCGGCGGGGGGTGGACACCGACCGCTTCCGCCCGGAGCACCGCGACGGGGCGCTGCGCCGGGCGCTGGCCCCCGGCGGGGAGGCGATCATCGGCTACGTCGGTCGGCTGGCCAAGGACAAGCGCGTCGACCTGCTGGAACACGTGCTGAAGCTGCGCGGTGTGAAGGTGGTCGTGGTCGGGGACGGCCCGGAGCTGCCCCGGCTGCGGCGGCGCCTGCGCGGCGCGGTCTTCACCGGCCAGCGCACCGGCGGCGACCTGTCCCGGCTGTACGCCTCCCTGGACGTGTTCGTGCACACCGGGGCCGACGAGACGTTCTGCCAGACGGTCCAGGAGGCGCTGGCCTCGGGGGTCCCGGTGGTCGCCCCGGCCGCGGGCGGCCCGCTGGACCTGGTGGAGGACGGCGTCAACGGGCTGCTGTACGCCCCGGACTCGGTGCGCGAGCTGCGGGTGGCGGTGGGGCGGCTGGCCCACAACCGCGCCCTGCGCGCCGACCTCGCGGGCCGGGCGCGGGCGTCGGTGGAGCACCGCACCTGGGAGGCGGTGGGCGACGAGCTGCTGGCCCACTACCGGTCGGTGCTGGCCCCCAGCCGCGAGCTGGCCGCCGGGGAGTCCCCGGCGCTGCCCGCCCGCTGAGGGGTCCCGGCCCTCCCCCTCCCCACTCCCGCGACCATCACGGACGACGGTGCCCCTCCCTTGACCCGACCCCCGGGGAAGGGCACCGTCCGCCCCTCTCTCCCCTGGTCAGTGGACGGGTTCGGCAGCCGCCCGCACGAGCGTCGGCGCCACCACCGCGGACACCGGGGTGGCCGTCAGAGCGTCCAGCACCTCGGCGAGCCGGTCCAGGTGGGCGTGGATCCAGGGCAGCGCCAGCGGGTCGGTGGCGGCCAGCGCGGCGTAGCGGCGCTCCTCGGTGTCCCCGTAGAGCAGGCTGGTGGCGACCCGCATGCGCAGGGCCTGCGGCCCCTCCCCGAACTCGGCGGCGGGCAGCACGCCCATGCCGAACCGCTCCAGCAGCAGCCCGGTGAGCCCGGGCCCGGTGGTGACGCCGTGCAGTCCGGCCAGCCGCTCGCGCATCGGCTCGAAGTCCGGGTAGAGGTAGAACCCGGCCCGCGGCGGGGCGAGGGTCGCCCCGGCCCCGGTGAACACGTCCGCGACGGCGCGGGCGACGATCCCGTGCAGGCGGCGGCTGCGGTCGATGTGGTCGACGAGTTCGGCGGGCTCGGTGAAGGCGTGGGCGGCGGCCTCCTGGACGGGGGCGGCCGGGCTGGACCAGATCTCGCTGGCCACACCGAGCAGGCCGCCGCGCAGCCGGTGCCCCAGCTCGGAGTCGGGCAGGCGCAGGACCCCGATCCGCCAGCCGCCCAGGGCGAGGTTCTTGCTCAGCCCGGTGGAGATGACGGTGCGCTCGGGGGCGAACTCGGCGGGGCTGTGCACGTGGACGGGCTCCCCGCCGGGGCCGACCGGGTGGACGAGGTCGCGGTAGATCTCGTCGGAGATGATCACCAGGTCCAGCTCGCGGGCGACCTCGGCCAGGCGGCGCACGGTCTCGCGGCTCGCCAGGGTGCCGGTCGGGTTGTCGGGCAGGGTCGCGATGACCGCGTTGACGGTGCGGCCCTGCGCGCGCGCCGCGGTGACGGCCGCGTGCAGCAGGTCGGGCTGGGGAACGCCGCCCTCGCCGCCGCCCGCGGTCGGGACGAGCAGGGGGCGGGCGCCCACCAGCCGGCTCTGCGCGGCGTAGCTGACCCAGCTGGGCGCGGCGATGGCGGTGTCCCCGCCCAGTTCCAGCAGGAGGCTGTACAGCAGCGGCTTGCTGCCGGGCCCGGCGATCACCATGCCGGGGTCGGTGGGCAGCCCGCGGCGCTCCCAGTAGCCCGCGGCGGCCTCGCGCAGGGCGGCGACCCCGGCGACGGGGCCGTAGGAGTTGGCGCCGTTGCCCGCCGTGAGGCGGTCGCGCATGACCGGGTGGACCGGCAGACCGGCCTCACCGAACCCCAGGGGCAGCACGCGCACCCCCTGGCGGCGCTTCTCGGCGAGGGCTTCGTTGACGGCGAGGGTCGCGGAAACAGTGACGGCCATGTGATGACTCATCTCCGGCTCAGGGTCGGCGTGCGGCCGTCGTTCCAGGTGACGGCCTCTCATCCCTCACCCTGCCCAGGAACACCCTTCAGTACAAGCGAGTCTTTTCGATGGTGAGCGTAAGCTGTTCTTATGCTCGATCTCCGACGCCTCCAGATCCTGCGCGAGTTCTCCGCCCGGGGCACGATCGCGGCCACGGCCGCGGCCCTGGGGTACACGCCCTCGGCCATCTCCCAGCAGCTGTCCGCGCTGGAGAAGGAGACGGGGGTGGCGCTGCTGGACCGCACCCCGCGCGGGGCGGAGCTGACCGACGCCGGCCGGCTCCTGGTCGCCCAGGCCGAGGAGATCCTGGCCCTGGTGGAGGCCACCGAGTCGGTCCTGGCCGAGCAGGCCGACATGGCGCTGGGCGTGGTGACGGTGACGGCGTTCCCGACCGCCGCCGTGGCGTTCGCCCCGCTGCTGGCGCCGTCGCTGCGGGTGCACGAGGGGATGCAGCTGGTGCTGCGCCAGACGCTGCTGTCGACGGGGACGGAGAAGGTCCGCTCGCGGGAGGTGGACATCGCCCTGGTCGACGACTGGAGCGGACAGCACCCGGGGCGGGGGGCGGACAGCGGGCTGCGCCACGTGCACCTGCTGCGCGACCCGATGGTGCTGGCCGTCCCGCAGGGACACCGGCTGGCCGACCCGGAGGAGCCGGTGGTGCTGGAGCGGCTGCTGGGCGAGTCGTGGATCGTGGCGCCCGAGGGCGAGCGCTCGCGCTACGGGACCGACCTGCTGCTGGCGGAGGTGGGCGGGCTGCCGGGGGCGGCCTGGGAGTTCGAGGGGCTGGGCACGGTGCTGAGCCTGGTCTCGCGCGGTATCGGGATCGCGGCGGTGCCGTCGCTGGCGATGGTGGGCGCCCCGGCGGGGCTGGTCCACCGGACGCTGCCCGGGCGGGTCCCGGCCCGGCACGTGTACGCGGTGGTGCGCCCGGCCTCGCTGCGCCGCCCTGCGGTCCAGGTCACCCTCCAGGCGCTGCGGACCGCGGCTCGGACCGTGGCCGAGGAGCTGGACGCGCTCACCGACCGCCCCTCCTGAGGCCCGCGCCCGCGGAGGCCGCCGGAGCCGCGCGGGGACGGCCGTCGGCCCTCCGGCCCCAGGGCCGCGGCGAGCCCGGGGGACGGCGACGGCGACCGGTCCCGGGGCCGCGGCCGGTCCCGGACATGACGGTGGCCCGGCCGTTCGGCCGGGCCACCGCGGGCCTCCCCGCTCCGGTGTCCTTCAATCGTCCTCATCGCCGCTCCGGCGCCGCGCCCGGTCGACGCGGCGGCGCAGTTTGCGGCAGACGTGCAGCGCGCGGTCCCGGTCGTCCCGGGCGTTCCACCACCGGGCGTAGGCCTCCAGCCGGCGTTGTCGCAGTGCCTCCAGTTCGGCCTCCATGCGGGTCACCCGGTGCTCCAGGTCGATGCGTTCCCGTTCGAACGCCGACATGTCGCGCTCGTGGAACCCGGCTTCGCGTTCGGCGTCGAGCAGTCGGTCGTTGAGGGCCTGGTTCCCGTCACCGCCGCGGGTGATCCTGCCGAGGCCGCTCCGTCCATTGATCCCTTCGAACCACACACCCCATGTGTTTCCCGAGCCGCATGGATATCACCGTCAGCCACGCAAAGAATGCGGAAAGTGGCAAACCTCAGATTATTCGCAATTCAGACAAAGACGACAAATACCCCTACGATCCCCCGGCCGCCGCTTGACCGCCCTCAGGCGGCCAGCCGCTCCAGGTACGCGGGCCGGGGCGCCGCGGGCAGCAGCCCCCGGTAGACCTCCTCGAACCGCTCCAGCGAGCGGTGGTGGTCGTGCCGCGCCGCCAGCTCCCGGCTGGCCTCGCCCATCGCCGCCCGGGACCGCTCCGAGCCCAGCACGGTGAGCAGCCGGTCGGCCAGGAGGCGCGGTTCGCCGGGCGGGAACAGGAAGCCGTTGCGCCCCTCCTCCACCAGGTGCGGCAGCGCCATGGCGTCCGCGACCACCACCGGCAGCCCCGTGGACATCGCCTCCAGGGTCGCGATGCTCTGGAGCTCCGCCACGCTCGCGATGGCGAACACGTCCGCCGCCGCGTACACCAGCGGCAGCTCGTCGTCCGGCACGAAGCCCAGGAAGAACACCCGGTCGGCGACCCCCTCGGCGGCCGCCAGCGCCCGCAGCCGCGCCTCGCAGCGGCCCAGGCCGGCCAGGGCCAGCTGGACGTCCCGCTCCCGGGACACCAGGGCCAGCGCCCGGATCGTGTCGTCGATCCGCTTCTCCTCGTCCAGCCGCCCCACGAACACCACGGTCTCCCGGTCCGGCAGGCCGAACCCCTCCCGCAGCGCGGACCGCTCCGCCGGACGCGGGTGGAAGCGCTCCAGGTCGATCCCGCACGAGATCGGCTCGACCTCCCCGGCGAACCCCTTCTCCCTCAGCAGCGCCGCGGCGCGCGGGGTCGGCGTGGTCACGTGGTCGGCCTCCCCCGCCACCCGCACCATGTCCCGCCAGGCCAGGTCGCCCACCGCCGTCCGCATCGCCTCGGGGATCCGCGCGTGAGCGTACAGGTTGTCCGGCATGAAGTGGTTGGTCAGCACCACCGGGATGCCCGCCGTGCGCCCCCTGCGCATCGCCGTGCGGCTCAGCGTGAAGTGGCTCTGCGAGTGGAGCACGTCCGGGTCCAGGCGCTGCACCAGGCGGGCGATGTGGCCGCCCATGCCCAGCGGCACGGCGGCGCGCATATCGGTCTGGAGGGGGATCGGCGCCGACCGGAGCCGGTGCTCCATCACCCGCCCGTTGCGGCGCACGTACGGGTCCCCCTCGTCGGAGGGGCACACCACGTGCACCCGGTGCCCGCGGTCCGCGAGCCCCTCGGCCAACCGGTGGGTGAAGTATCCGGCCCCGTTGACGTCGGGCGGGTAGGTGTCGGTGGCGATGAGGACGCGCAGCGCTCTGGACTGGGCCATGTGTGGAACTCCTTCGTTCAGCGGTCGCGGGTGCGGGCCGTGCTCGTGTGCGTGTGCGCCCCCTTCGCCTCGGGGTTGCGGTGCCGGGTGCGGGCCAGGGCGATGGTCCCGGCCATCGCCAGGGCCGTGAAGCCGAGCGCTCCGACCTGGGCCGCGAGCGTCTCGGGAGCGCCCTCCCCCAGGAGGATCGCGCCGATCCCCACGCTGACCACGGGGTCGGTGATGAGGAGGGTCGCGTAGGCCGCCGCGAAGTGGCCGGTGCGGTAGGCGTTCTGCATGAGCAGCCCGCCGAAGACCGCCAGCACCAGGGCGAGCACGGTCAGCCAGCCGAAGACGGTCGTCCAGTCGACGACCGCGTTGGCGGTGATCACCCGGGCCAGGCCGGAGGTGGCGCCCAGGGCCGTGCCCCCCGCCAGCGCGAGCACGATCGCCCGGGCGCCGCTGCGCATCCAGTGCGCGGTGAAGAACACGGCCAGGCCGACGAAGAGGGTGGTCCCGGTGAGGACCAGGGCGGCCCGGGTGGACATGACCGGCAGGTCGGCGCCGTGCGGGAACATCCACAGCACGCCGATGAGGCCGGCCATGACGGCGACCCCGGCGATGATCTGCGAGGTCCGCACCCGCTGGTGGTTGAACAGCGCCGACAGGACGATGGCGAACAGCAGCCCGGTGACGCCGATCGGCTGGATGATGGTGAGCGGAGCGCCGCTCAGGGCCAGCAGGTGCAGGCACACGCCCACCCCCGCGGCCAGGGTGCCCAGCAGCCAGCGCGGCTGGCGCAGCAGGTGCAGCAGGAACCCGGCGCGGGCCACCTGGCCCCCCGGGGCGCGCACGGCGTCGCGCTCCTGGAGGGCCGAGCCCAGGGCGAGCGCGAAGGCCCCCGTCACGGCGATGAGGACGGACCAGACCACCGTCACCACCCCCGGGGGGCGGACCGCCGCGGTCCCGTCGTCGCCTGCGCCACTCGTCGTCTCCTCCCGGCGCCCGGGCGGCTCCGGGCGCGTCCAACAACGCTACGGGCGGGGCTCCGCTCCGGCCATGACGCCAGCGCCCCTCTCGGGGTGTGGTACGCACCCCACCCCCTTGGGGGGTTCTCCTCCCCCAGCATCCACCGAAGCCGGTCCCCGCACGCTTTTCGGCGGATCGGACACGCCGGGCCGTTGTCCGGAGCCCTTCCGCGAAAGGCGGTGCGGTAAGGGCCGGGAGCGGTCAAAACCGGGTAAGGGGCGGCCGGAATGCGCGGTCCGGACCCGACCGCTCGAAGAACGGTGCTGCGCCGGAGGCGGCCTCCATGGCACCATGTCCCCTATTGGTCTAGACCGGATAGGAGCGCCCACCCGTGCCTGATACCTCCCCCTCCCTCCTCGACTCCCGACCCGTCATCCCGCGCCCCGCCCAGCTGGTGCCCGGCGACGAGGGTGGGCTGACACTGACCGCCGCGACCAGGGTGTCCGCCGACCCCGAAGCCCGGGGCACCCTCGTGTGGCTCCAGCGTGAACTCGGCGCGGCCACGGGGTTGCCGCTCGCCACGGGCTCCGAGGACAGCCAGATCCGCCTCAGCGTGGACCCGGGGGCCGGCCTGGGCCGCGAGGGCTACCGGCTGATCGTCGACGACGAGGGCGCGATCATCGTCGGCAACGACCCCGCCGGGGTCTTCTACGGGGCCCAGACCCTGCGCCAGCTGCTGCCCGCCGAGGCCCACCGGGACGCCCCCCTGGGCGGCACCGAGTGGACGCTGCCCGCCGTGCGGATCACCGACGCCCCCCGGTTCGCCTGGCGCGGGCTGATGCTGGACACCGCCCGGCACTTCGTCCCCAAGCGGGAGGTGCTGCGCTACATCGACCTCCTGGCCATGCACAAGCTCAACGTGCTGCACCTGCACCTCAGCGACGACCAGGGCTGGCGGGTGGAGATCGACCGCTATCCGAAGCTCACCGAGAAGGGGTCCTGGCGCACCCGCAGCCAGCTGGGGACCCCCCGGCCGGGGCAGGAGGCGGAGTTCGAGGAGCGCCCGCACGGGGGCTTCTACACCAAGGACGACATCCGCGAGATCGTCGCCTACGCCGACGCCCGGCACATCAGCGTCGTCCCGGAGATCGACGTGCCCGGGCACTCCCAGGCCGCCATCCACGCCTACCCCGAGCTGGGCGAGGCCGGCGAGATCCCGGTGGGGCAGCGCTGGGGCGTCTTCGAGGAGGTGCTGGCGGTCACCGACGACGTCATCGAGTTCTACAAGAACGTCATCGACGAGCTGCTGGAGCTGTTCCCGAGCACGTACTTCCACGTGGGCGGGGACGAGTGCCCCAAGACCCAGTGGAAGGGCAGCGAGAGCGCGCAGCGGCGCATCCGCGAGGAGGGCCTGGCCGACGAGGACGAGCTGCAGAGCTGGTTCATCCGGCAGCTCGACGACCACCTCACCGCGCGCGGGCGCCGCCTGGTGGGCTGGGACGAGATCCTGGAGGGCGGGCTGGCGCCGGGCGCGACGGTGATGTCCTGGCGCGGCGAGGAGGGCGGCATCGCGGCCGCCCGGGCGGGGCACGACGTGGTCATGTCCCCCACCGCCACCTCGTACCTGGACTACAAGCAGTCGGAGTCCGACGACGAGCCGATCCGGGTGGGCACCCTGCTGCGCACGGAGGACGTGTACCTGGCCGAGCCGGTCCCGGCCTCGCTGACCGAGGAGGAGGCCCGGCACGTCCTGGGCGCCCAGGTCAACGTGTGGACCGAGCACATCGACACGCCGCGGCGGCTGGACTACATGGTCTTCCCGCGGCTGTCGGCGTTCGCCGAGAAGGTGTGGTCCGCCGACGCGCGCGACTACGCCGAGTTCGAGCCGCGCCTGGTCCACCACCTGACCCGCCTGGACGCGGCGGGCGTGGAGTACCGCCCGCTCGACGGCCCGCGCCCCTGGCACACCCGTCCCGGCGTCCACGGCTGGGGCTGATCCCCCGCCCCGTCCCGGCCCGGGTGGGCGGGACGGGGCCTCCCGGCCGCCCGCGGCGCGGGCCGCGGCGAGGAACTTCGGCGCCCCCTCCACGGCGGGGGCTCCCGGCCGCCCGCGGCGCGGGCCGCGGGCGCGCCGGAGGGCTCAGAAGTAGGTGGCGACGACGTCGACGACCGTGTCGGCGTCGTCGACCACCGGGATGCTCCGCCACCGGTCGAAGGTCGTGCAGGGGTGGGAGATCCCGAACGACATCAGGTCGCCCGGACGCACCCCCAGCCCCGGCGGGACGTCGAGGTAGGCGTGCTGGTCGTCGAACTTGCGCACCGTCACCCCCTCGGCGGGGACGGTGGTGCCGTCGGCCCGGCGCAGGACGCGCGGGATCGGCAGGTCCTGGTCGTACCCGGCGTCGCGGCGCCCCATCCCGGCGACCGCCAGCCCCTCCTCGGGGGCGGACAGGACACGGGCCCACAGCTCCAGGGCGCCGGTGAGTGCGTCGCCGCCCTCGGGCAGCCGGTTGAAGGGGGTGAGGCGGCGGTACAGCCCGTCGTCGTGGCTGATGTAGGCGCCGCTGCGCAGGATCGGGACCGCCTCGACCATGCCGCCGAGCTCCTCGGCCACCAGGTCGAACCACGCGCTCCCGCCCACCGTCACGATCGGCTGCGCCCGCCCCGGGAAGAACCCGGCCGCCGACAGGGCCTCGGCGTCGCCGCGCAGGTCCCGCAGGAACCCGCGGACCCCGTCGGCGTCGGAGAGCGGTCCCTCGTACCCGGCCACCCCGGACACGCCCGCCCCGGGGACGGCGGCCACGGCGCGGGCCAGCTCCAGGACCTCCTCGCGGGTGCGCACCCCGGTGCGGCCGCCCGGGACGCCGCGCTCCAGCAGCACGCCGGGCGGACGGCCGCCCTCGGCGCCCTTCAGGCCCTCGGCCAGGGCCGCGACCCCCTCGGGGGAGTCGACGTAGAACAGGAACTCGAAGCCGGGGTCGGCCGCGCCCTCGTCCGCCGCCCAGCGGATCACCCCGGGTTCGAGCAGCTCGTTGGCGAGCAGGATCCGCCGCACCCCGAACCGGCGCACCGCCAGCGCCTGGTTGGCGGTGGCGACGGTGATGCCCCAGGCGCCCGCGGCCAGCTGGCGGTCCAGCAGGGCGGGCGCCATCGAGGTCTTGCCGTGCGGGGCGAACAGCAGCCCGTGGCGGTGGGTGAAGTCGGCCAGGGCCGCGGTGTTGCGGGCGAGCGCGGACTCGCGCAGCACGAGCAGCGGCCACGTGAACGGCCCGTCGAACAACCGGTCCCGCCGGGCGGCGAAGTCGGCGGCGGCGACCGGGTCCCCCGGCCACCACACCCCCTTCGTCCGCCAGTCGACGACTTCTCCGATGTCCGACCGGTCGCTCACGTGGCTCCGCCTCCTGCTCGTGGGTCTCCACGCAATCTAGCGGTTAGTGCAGAACGGGCACCAGGGGCGCGGGTAGCAGCGGCGTCGCGACCTGCTCCGGGGTGTCGTCGCGGTCCTCGCCCTCACGGCCCTCGTCGTCGAGGAAGTCGCGGATGGCGCGCTGTCCGGCGTCGGGGTAGTCGGTGATGAACCCGTCCACCCCCATGCGCAGGACGGCGTCCATGGCGGCCCGGCTGTTGACCGTGTAGGGCATGGTCTCGTACCCGTGCTCGTGGAGCAGCTCCACGTAGTCCTCGTCGATGGTGGTGTGGTTGGGGTTGACCATGTGCGCCCAGGTGAACTCCGACAGCCGGTCCTCGGGGACCCGCCCGAGCAGGGCGTGCGGGACCGAGGGCAGGAGGCGCTTGGACGAGCGCGTGACCTCCCAGTCGAAGCTCTGCACGACCAGGCGGCGCGGCTCCCACGCGGGGTTGTGCTCCAGCCAGGCCGGGCGTCTGAGCAGCTCGACCGCGATCTCCCTCTCGATCCTCGGGTAGCGGGCCGGCTCCTTGATCTCCAGGAAGAGGTTGAGGTCCAGATCCCGCATGCGGTCCAGCGCCTCGCCCAGGGTGGGCACGGGCTCGCCCTCGAACTCGGGGGAGAACCACGACCCGGCGTCGAGCCGGCGCACCTCCGCCAGGGTGTAGTCGGCGACCAGGCGGGACTCGCGGTCCGGGAAGACCTCCTCGACGTCGGTGGTGCGGGTGAGAGTGGCGTCGTGCAGGAGGACGAGCTCGCCGTCCTTGGTCCGCTGGACGTCGATCTCGACGGTCAGCGCGCCGAAGCGCCGCGCCGCGTCGAGTCCGGCGAGCGTGTTCTCCGGGGCGTGGCCGGCGGCCCCCCGGTGGGAGACGGCGATGATCGGGCGCTGGGGGTCGGCGTGCTGGACGATGACGGGCTCCGTGGTGGTGCCCAGCGGGTCGAGCCCGGGGGCGTGGACCGCGGACGCGGCGATGGGGGCGCTGACCGCGAGAACGAGTGAGACGACTCCGAAGACGATGCCGATGCGGTGCACCGGGCCTCCCAGGTACGCGTGGACGGACGTATCGGTGGGTTCCTCGACACCGAAGCCTGAGTGCTTTCGGTGACCCCCCGGTTACGGGGTGCGGAGCACGCGGGAACGACCCGCGGTCATGTTGTCCGCCTCCCACCGATTATCACAGTATGCATTCACTTGATGACTTCATGTTACATTTTTGGCTCTTGAGACCCTCGATAATTACGCAGAGCCCTGCAATTATCACTATTAGTAGTCGATGGGAAGGAACACTATGCGTAAGCACCGCACGAGGTGGGTCGCGACTCTCGGCGTCGTCGCCCTGGCCGCCGCGGGTCCGGTCGGACTCGCCGGGTCCGCCCTCGCGGACGAGGAGGACGCGCGGGAGCTGAGCTGGCCGGTCGTCCGCCAGGGCCAGTCCTCCTACAGCCTCGACGGGTACGAGATCGGGTACCTGCCCCCCGGTCTGGAGAGGTACGGCATCAACGCCTCCTCCGTCACCGACCGCCAGGGCGGGCGCCAGTCCCAGCTCTCCTGGGTCCAGGGCCCCGACCAGCTCTTCGGCCGGGTGTCCGTGATCCGGTCCGAGGCCCTCCAGGACCTCGACGACCTGCGCAAGAGCCGGTACAGCCACATCCCCGACCGGGAGCTGGAGCTCGTGGAGGGCGACGCCGCCTTCGAGGACGGGGCCTACCTGTCCGAGGAGACCGGCGACCTCTTCTGGCTGGAGAGACCCGGCGTCGCCGTGGCCGCCCACCTGCAGCCGGACCGCTGGGAGGTCAAGGAGCTGCGCCGGATGGCCGAGGAGGTCACCGAGGAGGCCGGGGCCGCCGGGCAGGCCGTCCAGGAGCCGGCCCAGGAGCCGGCTCAGGAACCCGCCGAGGGGACCGAGGAGCAGGCCGGGGCGAGCCCGGGCCCGGAGGACGCGGCCGAGGAGGTCGTGGAGGAGGCCCCCGAGACCCCGGAGGCGCCCGTCGACACCCCCGAGGTCCCGGTCGAGACGCCCGTCGAGACCCCTGAGACCCCGGAGGTCCCCGAGACCCCCGAGGTCCCGGAGGCTCCGGTCGAGACCCCGGAGGCGCCCGTCGAGACCCCCGAGGTCCCGGTCGAGACGCCCGAGCTGCCCGCCGAGACCCCGGTGGAGACCCCCGAGGCCCCGGTGGGCCCGGGCACCCCGGAGGTCCCCGGGGCCCCGGTCGGCGAGGTCGTCGGCGAGGCGCCCGAGCTGCCCGAGGTCCCGGAGGCTCCCGTCGAGACCCCCGAGGTCCCGGTGGAGACCCCCGAGACCCCGGTCGACGACGCCGTGACCCTGCCCGGCACGGGCTCCCGCGAGGTCAAGGAGTGCCTGCTGGACCGGTTCGTGGACTTCGAGGCCGGTGAGACCGGGCTGGACGAGTCCCAGCTGGCCCAGGACAGCGGCGAGTTCGTCGAGCAGGCCCTGGGCAAGGAGGACCTGGACGACGCCGAGCGCGACCGCCTGCTCGCCACCGTCTGGTACTACGGCGATGAGGGTGACAAGAACGCCGCCGTCGACACCTGCGCCCAGGAGAACGACCTGGAGCGCGCCCAGGTCGAGCAGGTCATCGCGGAGATCTCCGACCTGATCGCCGAGCTGGCCGCCGAGGCCGAGGCCGCCGCCGAGGCCGCCGAGGGCACCGAGGCCGCCGGGTCCGAGACCGGGACCGAGAAGGCCGACGACGGCACCGAGGCCGCCGCGGCCGAGCTCGACACCATCGGTGACGACGAGTGGCGCGAGCTGTGGGACTCCCTGCCCTGGAGCGTCCCGGCCCAGCAGTGATCGAACGCCGACCGGCGCCGGGGGCCCTCGGGCCCCCGGCGTTCGCGTGTCCACCCCTCCTCCCATCCCATGACCCCTCCCCCCGCCCTCGGGGCGTGCTGTAGCGTCACCCTGCGCGGACCGGTATCCCGTTCCGCGTACGGTGTGCTCCCCCCACCTCTGCTACCCCTGGAGGCCCCTCCGATGGCCCGTTTCACCACCCGTCCCCAGCTCAGAGGCGACTTCGGCATGGTCGCGTCCACGCACTGGCTGGCCAGCGCGACCGGCATGTCCGTCCTCGAACGCGGGGGCAACGCCTTCGACGCCGTGGTCGCCGCGGGCTTCACGCTCCAGGTGGTCGAACCCCACCTCAACGGCCCCGGCGGCGAGGTCCCCGTGGTCTTCCAGGCCGCGGGCGGGCCGGTGCGCGTCCTGTGCGGCCAGGGGGTGGCGCCCGCCGCCGCCACGATCGAGGCGTTCGCCGGGATGGACCGCATCCCCGGCAGCGGGGTGCTGGCCGCCTCCGTACCGGGCGCCTTCGACGCGTGGATGCTGCTGCTGCGCGACCACGGCACCCTGACCGTGCGCGACGTCCTGGACCACGCCGTCGGCCTGGCCGAGCGCGGGTACCCCGTGCTGGACCGGATCTCCGCGGCGGTCGCCGCCCTGGAGCCCGTCTTCGCCCGGCACTGGACCGGCTCCGCCGAGGTCTACCTGCCGCACGGCCGGGTGCCCGCCGCCGGGACCCGGCTGCGCAACCCCGCCCTGGCCGCCGCCTACCGGCGGATCATCGCCGAGGCCGAGGCCGCCGGGAGCGACCGCGAGGCGCAGATCGAGGCGGCCCGCCGCAGCTGGTCGCAGGGTTTCGTGGCCGAGGCCGTGGCCGCGTTCCTGGCCGTGCCGGTGCCCTCCTCCACCGGGGAGCCGCAGCGGGGGCTGCTCACCTCCCAGGACATGGCCGACTGGAGCGCCACGTACGAGGAGCCGGCGAGTGTCACCTACGGCGCCCACACCGTCCACAAGACCGGCCCCTGGGGCCAGGGGCCCACCATGCTCCAGCAGCTGCGGCTGGCCGAGGCGCTGGGCACCCGCGGCGAGGGCGCCGACTTCGTGCACCGGGTGACCGAGGCGGCCAAGCTCGCCTTCGCCGACCGCGAGGCCTGGTACGGCGACCCCGACTTCACCGACGTCCCGCTCAAGGAGCTGCTGTCCGCCGAGTACGCCGCGGCGCGCGCGGCGCTGGTGGACGACGGCCGCGCGTCCCTGGACCAGCGCCCCGGGAGCGTGGCCGGGCGCACGCCCTTCACCCCGCCGGTGTACCTGGCGCAGGAGGCCCCGGCGGACCGCACCCTCGGCGAGCCCACCGTGCAGCGCGGCGACACCTGCCACGTGGACGTGGTGGACTCCCGCGGCAACATGGTGTCGGCGACCCCCAGCGGCGGCTGGCTCACCAGCTCCCCGGTGATCCCGGCGCTCGGGTTCCCGCTGGGCACCCGGACCCAGATGTTCTGGCTCGACCCGGAGTCCCCCAACGCCCTGGCACCGGGCCGTCGGCCGCGCACCACGCTGTCCCCGACCCTGGTCACCCGGGAGGACGGCCAGGCGGTGCTGGCGATCGGCACCCCGGGCGGCGACCAGCAGGACCAGTGGACCTTCACCGCGCTGCTGCGCATCCTCAACGGGGTGGAGGACCTCCAGGAGGCCCTGGACGCCCCGATGTTCCACACCAACGCCTTCCCCAGCTCGTTCCACCCCCGGGAGACCGTCCCGGGCGACCTGGTCGTGGAGCCGGGCCTGGGCGAGGACGTCATCGCCGAGCTGCGCCGGCGCGGGCACCGGGTGCAGGTGTCCGAGCCGTGGTCGCTGGGGCGGCTGGCGGCCGTGGCCCGCGATCCGGAGACCGGCGAGCTGCGTGCGGCGGCCGACGCGCGGGGCTCCCAGGGATACGCCGCCGGGCGCTGAGACGAACGGAAACGAAACGGACATCCGAATCATCGTTTTGCACGTTAAGACTGGTTTGGGACCACTTGCCTGCCTTGATCGTGCCTCTTGCCAAATCGCCCGCTCGCTGCTTATGTAGTCCTTGTGCGACGGAACGCCGTCGTCACACCCCAGGACCATCCCGACAGGGTCGGCACGCTGTCTCCCCCTCCCTCAGCGGCTCCCTGTCAACCCCCTCCTGAACCGAGGCCTGCCTTCCCCTCCCGGCCGGGTCCTTCGGACAAGGAGACCGTGGGCCGTGGCGCCGCCGAACCGGCGGCGCCACGGCCCACCGCCTTTCCCGGACACACCGCCCCGCCGTCCGAGGGCCTCCGCCCGGGGCCGGCGAATTCGAGCGCTCGTTGCCACACGGTGATCGGTTGCCTGCCGAGACGAGTCCCGCAGGACGCCGGGACGGGGAGTCCCACCCCGACGTCTTGCGGGGCCGGGTGTCGGGTTCCTCGGCGGCTTCGTCGAGGAGGCCACGGTCGTGGCGGGACAGGCCCGTCCCCTCCGGAACGCACGCGGGCCCCGGCCGAACGGCCGGGGCCCGCGCGTTCCGCCGCGCGGTCAGGTGTGGACGCGGACCGAGCCCGCGTAGTTGGCGGTGCGCACCGGCGTGACGCGCACGTCCAGGCCGGTCCGCGGCGCCTCCAGCATCATCCCGTCGCCCAGGTAGATCGCCACGTGCGAGATGTAGTCGGGCGCGGTGGGGTCCGACCGCCAGAAGATGAGGTCGCCGCGCTCCATGTCCTCGAAGGCGATGCGCTCGCCCGCGTTCCACTGGTCGTGGGTGACGCGCGGGATCTCCACGCCCGCCTCGCGGAAGGCCCACTGGAGCAGGCCCGAGCAGTCGAACCCGACGCCCGGGGTGGTGCCGCCCCAGACGTAGGGGACGCCCAGCTGGGACTCGGCGTTGGCGATGACGCGCTCGATGACCGTCGGCGGCACGGCCTCGCCGTCGCCCGCCGGCTCGGGGGCGTCGCCCACCAGCTGGACGGACACGTCCTCGCCCAGCGCCCCGCCGAGGTCCTCGTACAGGTCCCACGGGTCGGCCCCGGGGGCCGAGACCACCAGCGCGTTGCCCTCGGGCATGCCGAGTTCGGCGGCGGTCTCCCGGGAGACCAGGGCGTCGATCCCGGCGATGCCGGAGGTGGCGTGCGTCCACACCTCCAGGGGCACGTCGCCGCGGCCGCCGGTCACGGTGACGTCGCCGCCGACCTCCAGCCCGCGCTCGGTGCCGGCGTCCTTGGACAGCGCGATGCGCCCCTCGGCGACGCCCTGCCAGATGTCGTCGGACTCGGCGGAGGGCTCGGGGGCGTGGTTGCGGAAGGTGGAGGGGTCCACGCCCAGCACGGACATGGCCTCCTCGTCGACCAGGACCCGGGCGGCGTCCACGGTGAGCACGTGCTCGACGCCGTCGATCCCGCGGACCGCGTCCACGGCCTCGGCGGGCAGGGTCTCCTGGGCGACCACGAAGTATTCGATACTGCGCGCCTCGCGGAAGGGGGCCACGTAGGCGCTGTGGCTGAGGTCGTCGGGGTCGGCGACCTCGGGGGAGGCGGAGGCCTGCGGGTCCCGGAGGGGGTCGGATCCCCCGGACGCGAGGGGGTCGGCCTGTTCGCTGATGGGGGGTCGGTCCTCGACGACGGGGTCGGCCCAGGCCGGAGCCGCCCCGAACGCGGTGAAGGCGGCCACCAGGACCGCCGTGGTGCAAGCAGATCTACGGCTCCGCACGGGGATGTCTCGCCCTTTCTCTGAACGACCCGGGGTGTGGGGGACCCCTACGGCGCGCGCCTTTCCGATGACGTTCCGAGTCCAAGAATGGGTGTACCTGAACGCCTTTGCAAGAAGCCCACGCCGTCCGATATCGAACGTCCCGGTACGGGCCGGTCAGGGGGTCATGGGGGGTCGGGGGGTGTCTTCGTACTCCTCTGCAACGGTCACAGCCAGGGGGAATCGTACCGGAGTGTCCCCGAACAGGACAGTGCGCGCCCGCTCCCTGGCGGCATCGATCGCGTGAACGGCCTCCCGGGCCCGCTCGCGGGGCACGTGCAGCAGCACCTCGTCGTGCACGAAGAACACCACCGCCCCGGGCATCGACAGCCGCAGCGACGCGAGCAGCACCAGCGCCCACTCGGCCGCCCCGGCCTGCACCACGAAGTTCCGGGTGAACCGGCCGTGCGCCCGCCGGTGGCGCTCGCCGTCGGGGCCGGACGTGCGCCGCTCCCACCCGGCGGGCCGGGGCGAGGTGCGGCCCAGCCAGGACCGCACCACCCCGCCCCGCTCGCCGGTGCGGGCGGCGGCGTCCACGTACTCCAGGGCCCGCGGGTAGTGGCGGCGCAGCAGCGCCAGCAGCGGGGCGGCGTCCCCGCCGGTCTGGCCGTACATGGCGGAGATCAGGCCGAGTTTGGCGCGGGCCCGGTCGTCGCCGGTGTGCACGGCCAGGCGGGCGTACAGGTCGTCCTCGGCGGCCGCCTCGGCCAGGGCGGTGTCCCCCGAGACCGCGGCCAGGACGCGCGGCTCCAGCTGCCCGGCGTCGGCGCGCAGCAGCACCCACCCGGGGTCGGCCCGCACGGCGCCGCGCACCGCCTTGGGGATCTGGAGGGCGCCGCCGCCCCGGGTGGCCCACCGCCCGGAGACGACCCCGCCCACCACGTAGTCGGGGCGGAAGCGGCCCAGGCGCACCCCGTCGGGGCCCTCCCGCTCGTCCACCCAGGCGTCCCGCCAGGCCCAGCCGTTGGCCGAGTGCAGCCGCGACAGCTCCTTGTAGCGCAGCAGCAGCGGCACCACCGGGTGTTCGATCCGCTCCAGCTCCCGGGCCCGGGTCGAGGTGACGGGGTGGCCGATCCACGCCATGGCCTTGAGGACCTGTGCCGGGGAGTCGGGGTTGACCTCGCGGCCGACGGCCTCGCCGATGCGGGCGGCCAGGTCGGCCAGCACCGGGGGGCGGCGCCCCGCCGGGGGCCGCGTTCCCAGCAGGCCGGTGAGGATCCGGTCGTGCAGGTCGGGCCGCCAGGGCAGGCCCTCGTGGGACATCTCGGCGGCGGCCAGGGCCCCGGCCGACTCCAGCGCGGCCAGCAGGTCCATGCCGGGCGGCAGGGCGGCCAGGCGGCGCCGCTGGTCGGCGTGGACCTCGGCCAGGGCGTCGAGCCGGTCCGTGCCCGGCGGCAGGGTGGAGCGGTCGGCCTCGAAGAGCGCGGGCTGGGCGGCCGTGCCCTCCCCCGCCGGCTCGTGGGGGTCCGCGGGCACCGGGCGCCCGTGCAGCCGGGACCAGGCGGCGCCCAGGGACCGGGGCTCGCCGTGGCGCCCCTCGTATCCGAGCAGCAGCGCCTCGACGAGCGCCGCGTCGTGGCAGCGCTCCACCCGCACCCCGGCGCGCACCAGGTCGGGGTAGACGTCGCGGGTGTCGGCCCACACCCAGCGGGGCCGGTCGGCCTCGGCGGCGCGGACGGCCGCGGCCAGGTCGTCGACCCGCCGTTCGGGGCCGTCCCCGTCCAGCGGCCGCAACCGTCCGCCGCCCTCGCCGTCGGCGACCACCGCGATCCTCATGCGCCCATTCTGGTCCGCGGTACCGACGGTCCGCGGCCGCCCGGGCCCGACCCGCCGGGCAGGGGGCGCGGCCCCTACCGGCGGCCGGGCCGGACCACGTTCTCCAGCGGCTCCCCGGCCGCCCAGCGGGCGAGCTGGGCGTCCATGAACGCGCGGGCGCGCGGGTAGAACGCCGCGGACCCGCCCGCCACGTGCGGGGTGACGAACACGCCGGGGGCGTCCCACAGGGGGTGGTCCGCCGGCAGCGGCTCGGGGTCGGTGACGTCGAGCGCCGCGCGCACCCGCCCGTTCTGCGCCAGCAGCGCGCCGGTGTCCAGGACCGGGCCGCGACCGACGTTGACCACGAGCGCGTCGTCGCGCAGCAGCGCGAACTCCGCGGGGCCGAACAGCCCCCGGGTGCGCTCGGTCAGCGGGGTGACCAGCACGACGATGTCGGCGTGGGGCAGCAGCCCGGGCAGCTCGTCCACGCCGTGCACGTCCTCCTCGGGCCGGGCCCGGCTCGCCACCCGCACGACCTCGGCCTCGAAGGGCAGCAGGCGGCGCTCGACGGCCTGCCCGATGCTGCCGTAGCCGACGATGAGCACCCGCTGGTCGGCGAGGGAGCGCAGCGGCGCCGAGCCCCACCGGTGATCGCGCTGGTCGACCGCCCACCGGGGCAGGTCCCGCTGGGCGGCGAGGATGAGCGCCAGCGCGTGCTCGGCGGTGCTGGCGTCGTGCAGGCCGCGCCCGTTGCACAGGGTGACGTGGTCGGGGACCAGGTCCAGGACGTGCTCGTACCCGGCCGAGGTCAGCTGGAGCACCTCCAGCCGGGGCATCCGGCCGATGATGTCCAGGCGCTCGTCGACGCCCTGGGTGGAGGGGGCGTAGGGCACCTGGTAGAAGCCGACCCCGTCGAGCCCGTCCGGCGCCGGCCCCCCGGCGTAGACGTCCACCGTGAGCGCCTCCGGCGCGTTGCGGCGGTTCTCCTCCCACTGCACGAGTGCCCGGCCTGCCATGAGTGGCCCTCCCCTTCCGCGTGTGTCCGCCGCCACCCTATCCGGGCCGGTCAGGCCCGGGTCCCACCGCGGTGCTCGATGCCGCCGCCGCGCTGGGCCAGCTCGTAGCAGGCGATCGCGGCCGCGGCGGTGACGTTGAGGGAGTCGACGTCGCGGCCGGACATGGGGATGTGGACGCGGGCGTCGGCGCGCTCCAGCCAGCGGGCGGACAGGCCGTCGCCCTCGGTGCCCAGCAGCAGGCCCACGCCGTGTTCGGGCCCGACCCCGGCCAGTGCCTCGCGCAGCGGCCGGGAGCCCTCGCCGGGGGTGAGGGCCATCAGGTGGAACCCGGCGGCGCGCAGCTCGTCGAGGCCGCCGTACCAGTCGTCGAGCCGGGTGTAGGGCAGGGTGAAGACGGCGCCCATCGACACCTTGACCGCCCGCCGGTACAGCGGGTCGGCGCAGCGGGGGGCCAGCACGACGGCGTCCACCCCCAGGCCCGCCGCGCTGCGGAAGATCGCGCCGACGTTGGTGTGGTCCACCAAGTCCTCCAGCACGACGATGCCGCGCGCGCCGGCCAGGACCTCCTTCAGGGAGGGCAGCGGCCTGCGGTGGAAGGCGGCCAGGGCGCCGCGGTGCAGGTCGAACCCGACCAGGCGCTCGGCGGTCTCCTCCGACACCAGGTACAGCGGGGCGTCGGCGACCAGGTCGGCCAGGGCGTGGGCGCGGCGCCGGGTGAGCAGGAAGCTGCGCGGGCCGTAGCCGGCGGCCGCGGCCCGGCGGATGACCTTCTCCCCCTCGGCCATGAACAGGCCGTGCTCGGCCTCCAGGTGGCGGCGCAGGTTGACGTCCCGCAGCCGGGTGTAGTCGGCGAGCCGGGGGTCGGCGGGGTCGTCGATCTCGATGACGTGCATGGACGACGATTATCCCCGGTCGCCGGGGACGCCGCGGCGCGGTGCCCGCGGCGCCGCCGGGGGCGGTACCGCACCGCACCGCGTGGTGCGGCGCGGCGTCACATGATCTGGTCGGTGAGGGGGCGCAGCCGCTGCCAGCGGGCCTCCTCGCAGGAGCCCTTGCGGGTGAGCGTGGTCTCGACCTCGTGGCCCTCCCAGACGCCCACGATGGTGGCCTCCTGCGGGCCGTACAGCTTGTCGGTGCACACGGTGCCCTCGCTGACCTCGGTGAACAGCGACTCGCTGCCGGGCAGCGCGGCGGTGGTGGGCTCGACGGGCACCCCGTCGATCACCTCGGAGTCGGCCGCCTCCTCGGTCGGCTCGGCCTCCTCCTCGCCAGAGCTGGGGTGCTCGGCGCTGCCCGCGGGCTCGCCGTGGAACTCGGCCGCGACGGCGGCCAGGTCGGCGCAGGCCTGCGCGTCCTCCTCGGCGTCGCCGGTGCACTCCAGGGTCTGCACCCAGGCGCGGTCGCGGTCGCTGACGTGGATCTCCAGCGTGCCGATCGGCCCGCGCGGCGCGCTCGCCTCCTCGCCGTCCGGCTCGGGGTCGAGCCCGGCCAGGTCGGGGCTGAGCGCGGTGGCGGCCTGCACGTCCTGCTGCGGCGGCAGCATCGACGGGCCGACGATCACCCCGTAGGCGACCGCGCCGGCACAGCAGGCGCCGGCGAGCAGAGCGGTGCCGAGTGTTCCTCGGCGCCGGTGATCACGATCAAGGGACATGCGAAAACCCTCGGGGGTCGTCGGTCACGGGAGGTTCCGCGGTGTGCGCCGGCGGCCATGGGGGGCATGTGCCGGGGCGGACTCCTGCAGCGGGGCCTAAGCCTAACGGGAACACGGGTGTGCTCCCCGGTGAGCACGGTAACAAAGAGATCACCCCACTCGGGTCGGGGGAGGCCCCGTCGGCCGCGGGGGCGGAGCCGGTCCGGGTGCCCTTCCGTCCGGTCCCACCGCCTCTTCCGTTCCCGCGTTACCAACGAGTAAGGTCCTGATGACGATGACGGAGAGTGGCTCAGGTCATAGAGGCCGTAGGGTGTTATGAACCCTTTCCACCCCGTGTGACGCCGCCGGGCGCGCGATGGTTCACTCTCCCGCCGTCCGGGGTGCCCGGCGCCGCACCCCGTGTCCCTGTCCCCTGTCCGCGCCGGCTCCCCCGCACACCCCGCCGCGCCCCGCGGGGAACGGCCGCGGCAACGCCCCGGAGTGCCCGTGCCCAGTGGACGTCACCGACTCAGCTCACCGACCTTCGCGACGACCCGCCGGCTGGTGCGTTCGCCGCTGGGGATCAGCGCCCTCGTCGTCGCCCTCGTCGTGGCGGCCGCGGTCGCCGTCCCCCTCGGGATCGGCGCGCTCGGCTGCGGTGACACCCGCTACCTGCGGGTGTCGGCCACGCAGAGCCTGGCCCCGATGCTGCGGGAGGCGGCGACCGAGTTCAACGCCGGGCGCCCGTCGTACAACGGGGACTGCGTGTACGCCCAGGTGGACGAGATCGCCCCGCACCGGATCATGACCGCCCTGGCCGGCGGCCCCGGCGCGGACTCCACCATCACCCCGCACGTGTGGGTGCCCGAGTCCTCCGCCTGGGTGGAGCTAGCCCGCATGTCCGCCGGGGGCACCCGCGGCATCGAGACCGACCCGCCCTCGCTGGCCTCCTCCCCGGTGGTCCTGGCCGCCCCCGAGGGCACCGAGGGCATGCCCGACCCCGACGAGACCGACTGGACCGTCGTGCTGCCCGGCGAACGCGACCCCTACCGGCCGCTGGTCATGGTGGACCCCAACCGCGGCGTCGACGGCATGGCGGTGATGCACGCGGTCCGGCGCCACCTGGGCACCGGGGACGAGGCCGACACCGCGATGACCGACTTCGTGCGCGACGTGCAGACCGACAGCGCGTTCGGCGAGATCGACCTGTCCGCCTTCTTCACCGGGGGCGCCCGGGACGGGACGCGCCCCGCCCCGGTGATCGTGGTCCCCGAGCAGGCCGTGGCGGCCTACAACGCGAACCGCGCCGGGGACGCGCCGCGGCTGCGGGCGCACTACCCCCGGGAGGGGACCGTTTCCCTGGACTACCCCTACGTCACCACCACCGACACCCCCTCGCTGCGTTCGGCCGCTGCCGACCTGTACGAGGTGCTGCGCGGCGACGCCTACCGCGACCGCCTGCGGGAGCTGGGCTTCCGCGACCCCGGCGGGGAGGCGTCCGGCGCCCTGGCCGACCTGCCCGGGATCACCGCCGCCGCGCCCCGGGTCCACGGCGACCTCACCGGCGACGCCCTGCTGGCCTCGGTCACCGACTGGAACCGGCTGTCCATGCCCACCCGCACCCTGGTGCTGGCCGACGTCTCGGCCGACATGGCCGGAGACCTCGACGGCGCGGACGGCGCGACCCGGATGGAGGCCGCCCGGCAGGCCGCGCTGATGGGCCTGGGCCTGTTCCCCGACGCCACCGACATGGGCCTGTGGCTGATGTCGGAGGAGTACGGGGAGTCCGGCCGCGAGGAGTCCGCCGACATGCAGGGCCTGGGCGACGCCGAGGACGGCCGCGAGGTCACCCGGCGCCAGGAGCTGATGGAGATCGCGCAGACCATCGACGTGCGGGGCGGCGGCTCCCGGCTCTACGACAACATCCTGGCCGCCTACGACGAGGTCCAGTCCGTCTACGACGAGGACAAGATCAACAGCGTCATCCTGCTGACCGCGGGCCGGGACGCGGGGTCGAGCGACCTGTCGCACGGCGAGCTCGTGGCGGCCCTACAGGACCGCTTCGACCCGCAGCGGCCGGTGAGCCTGTTCATCATCGCCTTCGGCGACCAGGCCGACCGGGAGGAGCTGCGCGCGGTCGCGGCGGCGACCAGCGGCTCGCTGTTCGTCACCGACGACCCCGAGGAGATCGGCGACATCTTCCTCAGTTCGATCTCGCGGCGGCTCTGCGTGCCCGATTGCGACAACTGACGTGCGCCCCCTCGGGTACGGACCGGCCGTGCCCCGGGGGCGCCCCCGGGACGCGGGCCGACCGGGGACGGTCTCGATTCCGTATCGGAATCGGTTTCCGGCCGGACCGCCCCGCCGGGAGGGGTCGTCGCCGCCGGGGGCGGATCCCCCAGGGTGACGGGGGCTGCACGGGGGCGCGGTGCGGGTCACGGCACCATGTGACCGCAATGGACCTGTACATACCGTCTCCACCCGCTCCGGAAGGTTGAGTACCTTTCCCACCAGTAACACCCTTGCGGTCGGACCGACGCCCTCCCGGTCCCGGCCCACCGGTCCGCCCCGCTCCGGCACCCGTACCGGCGCCGGCGGGCCACTCCAGTAACGGCACCATCCCCCAGGACGACTCCTCGTCCGAACACACCACCCCGTGAGGAAAGCTGTGGGACGTCACCGCGGAAGATACGCAGAAGAAGCCCCCGGTCGGTCCAGGCGCCGCCGCGGACGCGGCGGGGCCTTCGCCGCCCTGGCCGCGGCCCTCGTGATCGTCGTCGGCCTGGCGGGGGTGGGCGTGTACATGTTCGGCAACTCCGGCGGGTGCGGCGGCTCCGACATCCGGCTGGACGTGGCCGTCAGCCCCGAGCTGGCGCCCGCCGTCGACGCGGTCGCCCGCGACTTCAACCTCACCGACACCGCCGTCGACGGCCGGTGCGTGCACGTCGAGGTCCGCCAGGTCGACTCGGCCAACGTCGCCTTCGGCATCACCGGCTCCGGCGCCACCATGGGCGACACCGACTCCGACGTGTGGATCCCGGACTCCTCGGTGTGGCCGCGCATCGTCCAGAGCCAGTCCGGCGACGCCGTCCTCACCGACACCGGGACCTCCGTGGCCCGCAGCCCGCTGGTGGTGACCGAGCTCGCCGCGTACGCCGAGGAGGCCGAAGCGCCCACCACGTGGATGGACGTCGTGCCCACCGCCGCGCCCGGCGAGCAGGCCGAGCGCACCGTCCGGGTCGTCGACCCGGCCCGCAGCTCCACCGGCCTGGGCACCCTCTACCTGCTGAACGGCGCGCTGGAGGAGGCCAGCCCCGACGCCGAGACCTTCAACGCGGCCATGACGGCCGCCCTCCAGTCGCTGCACCGCGGCGCCTCCGCCGACGAGGAGGCCGCCTTCCTTGCGCTCAGCGGCGGCGGCGAGGAGGCCCCGCCGCTCATGGTGATGTCGGAGCAGGCCGCCTGGCGCTACAACTCCGCCTACGAGGAGAACGCCGTCCGGGTCGACTACCTCGAGGGCGGCACCTACTACCTCGACTACCCCTACCTCGTCCGCACCGAGGACAGCGTCCTGACCCGCGCGGCCGAGGAGTTCCGCACCGCGATCCGCTCGGACTCGGCGCGCGGGCACATCCTCGCCGAGGGCTTCCGCGGGCCCGAGGGCGAGGTGGACACCTCCGTGCTCAGCGGCGACCACGGTTTCCTGGAGGCCGCCCCCGAGGAGCTGGCGACGCCCTCCGAGGGTTCGATCACCGACCTGACCCGCACCTGGAACCAGATGAAGATGGACTCGCGCGTGCTCGCGATCGTCGACATCTCCGGGTCGATGCTGGCCGAGGTGCCCGGCACCGGGATGACCCGCATGCAGGTGACCGGCGCCGCCGCCACCCAGGGCCTGGAGATGTTCACCCCCAGCTCCGAGCTGGGCCTGTGGCAGTTCTCCACCAACGTCAACAACAACCTGCACTACCAGGAGATCGCGCCGATCCGCGAGCTCCAGGCCACGGCGGACGACGGCAGCGAGCACCGCGCCGTCCTGTCCCAGGCGCTGGGGTCCCTCCAGCCGCTGCCCCAGGGCGACACGGCCCTGTACGACACCTACCTGGCCGCGTACCAGGAGATGTCGCGGACCTACCGGCCCGACCGCAACAACGTCATCCTGATGCTGACGGACGGGGACAACGACAACCCCGGCGGCCTGGACCTGGACGGGCTGCTGACGCAGATCGAGGCGATCGCCAGCCCGTCCCGGCCGATCCCCATCATCACCATCGCGTTCGGCCCCGACGTGCAGAACCTGGAGCCGCTCCAGGAGATCGCCGCGGCGACCGGCGGCGCCTCGTACATGACCGAGGACCCGACGGAGATCGGCGACATCTTCATCAGGGCGTTCTCGCTGCGCATCTCCGAGCCCGAGGACTGACGGGGACCGGGCCCGGGGACTCGGGCCCGGGAGCGCGGGGGTCCGGGCGTGCGGGAGCGCGCCGGAGGGGGCGGTGGCCGATGCGGCCGCCGCCCCCTCCGGGCTTCCACGGGTCCCGGCCTCCATGGACTTCTCCGACCGTCCGGCGTACACAGAGAGGGCCGGGAACGACGGACCCCTTGGGGGGAGTGCGATGTCCGAGGCGTGGATGCCCGAGGCCGAGCGGATCGACGGCGGCCGGGCGCACTCCCCGCCCGGGACCGGCGCCCCGCGCGCCGTGTGGACCGTGACCGGGACGGATCCGGCCGTGCGGTCGGCACGGGAGGAGGCCGGGCGGCTGGTGTCCGCGGGGCGGACCGTGCACCTGGTGTGGAACCCGCTGACGGGCGACACCGTCCAGATCCTGCCCGCCACCCGGCGGGCCTCCCCCTCCCCCGGCTCCACCCGCCACCACGGGCTGCGCGTGGACCACGGCGACGAGGGGCGGGTGTGCCTGGTCGTCGCCGTGGTCGCCCACCGGTCCGCGCCCTTCACCCGCGGCCCGATGCGCGGCCGGGACGCGCTGCTGTCCTGGCTCGGCTCCTGGGGTGTTCCGCGGACCTGGCCCGCGGGGACGCCCGGCACCGGGACCGCCCCGCCACCGGAGCGGGAACGGGTCTGGGCCCGGGGCGGCCACTTCGGCCACGACCAGGTACCGGGCTCGACCGACCCGGGGCCGGGCCGCCTGGACACCGCCCGGCTCCTCGCCGGGGACGGCCGGGTCCCCTCCCCGCGACCGGAGCAGGAACACCCGGTCACCGACTGAGCACCCGGGGCGATGGCCTGCGGCGGGACGCCCCGGCGGACCCGGGAAACGGGATCCACTGGTCGAGCAGAGTTCCGAAACCCCTTAGTCTGACCCCCATGGGTGGATCTATCGAGCCGGGTTGGTACGCGGACCCGCAGGGCGACGCGCGAACGCTCAGATGGTGGAACGGCGAAGAGTGGACGCGGCACACCCGCTCCCTGGATGAACTCCAAGGTGGCGGGGCCGACGACGACGAAGAGGCCGCCACCGCCTACCTCGGCGGGCCCGGCGGCCCCCCGTCCGAGGACGAGCCCGGAACCGTGCGTCTGGGCCCCTCCCCCGGGGCCGTCGACGACGATCTCGGCACCATGCGCATCGACCCCTCCTGGGGCCGGGACGCGGCGCACCCCCCGGCCGACGACGAGCCCGGCACCGTGCGCCTGGGCCCCTCCACCCCCGTCGGCCCCCCGCCGAGCGCCCCCGTGGACGACGAGCCCGGCACCGTCCGCATCAACCCCGGCCGGCCCTCCACCGCCGACGAGGAGCCCACCGCGGACCTCAGCGACGGCGCGACCATGCGCGTCACCCCCGGCACCGCCTCCCCCCGCCCCCAGGGGGGCGTCAACGACGGCGCCACCATCCGCGTGTCCCCCGGCGACCTGCCCGGCCGCGGTGAGGAGCCCCCCACCGCCGACCTGAGCGACGACCTGCCCACCGCCGACCTCACCGGTTCCGGCGCGGCCCCCGGCACCGGCTCCCCGGGCGGGACCCGCGTCTTCGACCCCGGGGAGATCGGCGACGCCCCGGGCACCCGCGTCTTCGACCCGTCCGATGCTGGCGGGACCTCCGGCACCAGGGTGTTCACCCCCGGTGGCGGCGGCGAGCCCGGCGGCACCGCCGTGTTCGACCCCAACGACCCGATGTTCTCCGGCGGCGCCCCCGAGGGCGACGAGGACGAGGGCGACAGGAAGGGCGGCCGCTTCAACAAGCTGCTGGGCAGCCTCAAGGAGGGCTGGAGCGACCTCTCCGAGGAGCGCCGCGAGCAGCGCCGCGTGGCCGAGGAGGAGGCCGCCAAGCGCCGCGAGGAAGAGGCGAAGCGGCAGGCCGAGGAGGCCGCCAAGCGCGCGGAGGAGAACCGCAAGCGCGCCGAGGAAGAGGCCGAGCGCCGCGCGGAGGAGGAGCGCAACCGCCCCCCGGGGGCCGCGCCGGCCGCCCCCGCCGCGGGGACCCCGGGCGCCCCGCTCCCGGGCACCCCGGCCCCCGGGGCTCCCGTTCCGGGACCCCCCGGGCACCCCGCTCCCCCGGCCTCCCCGCCGGCTCCGGCCGAGGGCACCCCGTGGACCCCGGGCCGCCCGGACGCCTCCCGCCAGGCTCCCCCGCCGCACGCCGCACCGCCTTCGGGCCCCCAGCCGGGGTACCCGCCGACCGGCGGCCGCCCGGGCTACCCGCCCTCGGGCCCCCAGCCGGGCTACCCGCGCCAGTCGGGACCCCAGCAGGCGTACCACCGCCCGCCGCAGCCGCCGCCGGGCGGCGGCTACCCGCCGCCGTTCCCGCCGCCCCAGCAGATGAACCGCCCTCCGGGGCGCCCGCCGCAGGGCCCGCCCCCGATGAACCGGCCCGGCCCGCCCCCGGCTACCCGCCCGCGGGTCCGCGCGCCGGGGTCCCGGGCGGCCCGCCCGCGCCCCACGGCGGCCCCCAGCCCCCTGGGGCCCGCACCCGGGCGCCCCCGGCCACCAGCCCTACCCGGCCCCGCCGCCCCAGCCCCAGCCGCCCAAGAAGAAGAAGGGCGGCTGCGGATGCGGCTGCTTCACCTTCCTGCTGATCCTGCTGGTGGTCCTGGGCCTGGTCGTCGTCCAGTTCTGGGGCATCTGGGACTGGCTGTACCTCATCGGCGTCGGTGAGCCCCCGGGCGTCTCCGACCCCTTCATCTGGGACTGACCGCGTCCCGCCGCGGGGCGGCCTCCGCCGGAGGCCGCCCCGCGGCGTGTCCGGGCCCCCGCCCCCGAAGCCCTAAGCTGGCCGTATGAACGACAGTTTGGTGTGGATCGACTGCGAGATGACGGGCCTCGACTTCGAGAACGACGCGCTGATCGAGGTGGCCTGTCTGATCACCGACGGGGAGCTCAACATCCTCGACGAGGGCATCGACGTCGTGATCAAACCCCCGCAGGCCGCACTGGACGCCATGGGCGACTTCGTACGCGACATGCACACCACCTCCGGGCTGCTCGCCGAGCTCGACAAGGGCGTGACCCTCCAGGAGGCCGAGGACGCCGTCCTGGAGCACATCCGCCGCTACGTCCCCGAGCCGGGCAAGGCCCCGCTGTGCGGCAACTCCATCGCCACGGACCGCACCTTCCTCGCCCGCGACATGAAGCGGATCGACGAGCACCTCCACTACCGGATGGTCGACGTCTCCTCCATCAAGGAGCTGCTGCGCCGCTGGTACCCGCGCGTCTACTACGCGAGCCCGGACAAGAACGGCGGCCACCGCGCCCTCGCCGACATCACCGAGAGCATCCGTGAGCTGCGTTACTATCGCGCCGCCGCGTTCGTCCCCGAGCCGGGCCCGAACTCCGCCACGGCCCGCGCCATCGCCGCCGACGTGGTCGCCGGCGGCACCGGCCGCGTGGAGCCGCGCGAGGACGCTCCGGAAAACTGATCGAAGCACTCCCGGGAATCCGCTAAGATCTCATACGTACGCAGGGCCGCGAGGCCCGGCGCACGTGGTGGGTGTAGCTCAGCTGGCAGAGCACTTGGTTGTGGTCCAAGAAGTCGCGGGTTCAAGTCCCGTCACTCACCCCAGAGGCCGAAGGCCCCGACCCCCGGGTCGGGGCCTTCGCCGTTCCCGGGCCACCCACTCCCGGGCCGCCGCACGGGTCCCCCCGCATCCGACGGAGGCGGCCCGCCCGCATCGCCGACCCCAGCCGCTGGGCGAGGTGCTCGGCCCGTGCCCAGTCCCCGCGGACGAGTGCGGTCATCGCCAGTGACCAGACCAGCGGTGGCTCCGGCTCCCGGCCGAGCCGCCCGGCTATCCGCAGGGCACGCCTGTGGATCCGGTCCATCCGCTCGGAGCCGTACCCCTCGCAGGCCACCAGCGGCGCTGGGAGTGCGGTGAGCAGCCGCAACTGGAGTGCGCTGGTCTCCGGCCCGGCCGTGAGCCGCCCGGTGAGGTCCAGTGCGCGCTCCAGCGCATGCACGGCGTCGGCGTGCGCGTGCAGCCACTGGGCGTCCTCGGCCGCCCGCGTATACCACCGGACCGCCGCCTCCGTGGCGCCGGCCTTCTCATGGTGCGAGGCGAGAACCGCGGCAGCGGCCTGCTCGTCGCGCTGTTCCAGGGCGTACGCGACCGCGAGATGCGCCTGTCGGCGGCGGGGCGGGCCGAGCGCGGCGTAGGCCGCGTCGCGGATCCGGCCGTGGCTGAAGTCGTAGGAGTTGACGCCGCGCGCCCGAATGATGCCCCGCCTCCAGAGTTCGTCCAGGGCCGATACGAACTCCGGCTCGCTGAGGTCCGTAGCGGCGGCCAGCACATCGGCCGTGAAGGCGCGCCCGATCGCGGCGGCGGCCCCGGCGAGCCGGGCGGCGGGCGGCGACAGCCGCGCCAGGCGACCGGTGATCACCGCCTGGACCCTCCGCGCTGAGGCCGGAGCGTCCGGCTTCAGCGCCTCGATGACGAACAGGGGGCTGCCTTCACTGGAGCCGTACAGGCGGTCCAGCTCATCGGGTTCGAGTCTGCGGCCCGCGACGTGTTCGGCCAGGAGCGCCGTCTCCTCCTGTCCGAGCCGTTCGAGGCCGATCTCGTTGAAGCGGCCCAGTGCCCGCAGGTCCGTGATCAGACCGAGGAGCGGGTGGCCGTCGGTGAGCTCCTCGCGCCGCGCTGTCGCGGCCACCAGCAGCCGCGCCGATGGGGCGGTACGCAGCAGATGGTGCACCACGCCCAGTGACTGGGCGTCGGACCATTGCGCGTCGTCGATGATCAGCAGCACCGGGGCGCCGATCGCGGTCAGGGCCCGGCCGACCGCCCCGAACAGGCGCCGCCGCAGCTCCCCCTCCGAAAGCGGGCCCGGGGGATCGGCCCGTTCGGCGAGTTCGGGCAGCAGGCGCGCCAGCTCCGTGAGGTGGAACCGGTCGAGCCGATGCAGTCGCACGGCGATCGGTGGTGCCCGCAGCCATGCCGTGACCACCCCGTAGGCGAGCGGCCCCACTCCAGGGTGAGCACGGGCCTCCGCCGCCACCGGGGCCGCCGCGCAGCTCGTCCACCAGCCGGGTCTTGCCGACTCCCGCCTCTCCGCTGACCAGCACGAGCTGGGACCGCCCGCCGGCAGACTCCCGCCATGCGGAGAGGAGACCGGCGAGCTCGGCCCTGCGCCCGGTGAACGGCACGGTCTCTGCCGCCGGTACCCGGCCGCCGAGCGCGGGGTCCGGTTCATTCCCGGTCGTTGGTGCCACCTGGATGAGCGCCGCCCATTCCGCCTGCGTTCGCGGTGAGGGGTCGATTCCCAACTCCCGTCTCAGGACGGCCGCGCATTCGTGGTAGTGACGCAGTGCACGAGCCAGGTCCCCGCTCTCCCGGCACAGCCGGACCAGAAGGCGGTGGCTCTCTTCCCGGAGCCGGTCCCGTTCGACCAGCCTCTCTGCGCACCGGATCGCCTCCGGCCACCGCTGCCGCCGCTCGTACCGGTGAGCGAGCTGCTCCAGCGCCTCCAGGTACAGGGAGGCCAACCGCGTTCGTTTCCGGGTCGGCCACTCGTCATAGCTGCCCTCCAGCAGGTCCCCGCCGTAGAGGTCCACTGCTTCTTCGAGCCGCCCGTCGGCCACGGCCCGCTCGAACTCCTCCGTGTCCAGCCAGAGCGGCGTGTCCTCACGCCACCGCAGCGTCCGGGGACCCACGTCGATCAAACGGTCGGCCCCGGGGAGTTCGCGGCGCAGGATCAGCAATACCTTGCGCAGGTTGGTGCGTGCCTGGGCCTCCTCCGACTCCGGCCACAAGAGGAACGCGAGCTGCCGACGGGACAGCGGGGCATGACGGTGCAGCAGCAGGCGGGCGAGTAGGGACTCCGCGCGTGCGGAGCCCAGTGGTGGGAGCGGGTCGTCACCGATCCGGAGGTCCACACCTCCCAGCAGTCGCACCCGCAGTCCGGCCCTCTCCATGGTCATTCGCTCCGGACTCGCTGTCTCGCCTGCCAGGCGGTCCGCCGGCGCCGACGGACCGCATCGCGTGTCACTCCTCCATCCTCTCCCTTGTCTCGACCCTCCGCCACCCACCGTATGACATGCGGCGGCATCGTCGGCGGTCCACCGTGACAGCCTGTCGGGATGGCGTCCACCGAGCGGTGTCCCTTCGTTCGACCCCGAATCCCCGGGGGCGACGATGCCCTGGCCAGAAATTCGCTCCGAGGACGACCGTTCTCACACCACTCGCCCGCACATGGCCGCCCGACCTGCTCGAAGGGTTCGCTCCCTCGGTCGGGACAACCGGGTGAGCGACACCATCGCCGCCTGCGGGTTCTCGGATCCGCGCTGGTCAGTGCACCCCCGAGCCCAGTTCATATCCCGTCACTCACCCCACAGGCCGAAGGCCCCGACCCCCGGGTCGGGGCCTTCGCCGTTCCCGGGCCCGCCCCGACCGCTGCACGGCCACCTGGACGTGCGTCGGAGGTCCGGCCCTCTCGTTCGTGGCCTGATGCGGTCACACGTACTCATGCCGCCACCAACCTGGGATTTCGCATGACGGCCCTACATTTGTAGAGGGTTTCGGCCTCCAGGAATTGGATGGATTCCCAGACGCAATGGTAAACAAAGCTCAAGTCGTCCCCCACCAGGGGTTGAGGCGAGGAGAAGAGGAGAACACGTGAGCGACGAGTGGACCTCTGAGCAGCGGGCCGAGGTCGAGGCAGCACACGAGCGGTACACGGAGATCGAACGCCGCGAGGACATCAAGCTACACCTAGGGTCAATGGTGAGGATCTACATCAACCTCCACTCGAAGGCTCCCGAGGGCTCGCCCGAGCGGGAAGAGTACAAACGCCTGATCGACTACTGGACCGACCGGAAAAAGCGTAGGTTCTCCATGTCCAGGGAAGAGGGTGACCGTATTCTCCGTGAGCTTCCGCAGGAGGTCGCCCGGCTCAAGCGGGAGCACGGACTGTGAGCGATCCATGGGAAATGTCCGAGGCCGAGCGGAAGGAGGCCGTCGAACAGCGCCTGAGAGAGCTGACACCGCCTCTGGGTCCGGAACGCGGCGGGGGAGAACGGCCGAGGGCCGTTATTCTCGGAGGCCAGCCCGGTGCTGGGAAGACGACCACCCAGGAGGCCGTGTACGCCGAGATGGGCGATGATCGCACCGTTCTCTATGACGGTGACGACAACGCCGAGGTGCATCCGCGGTACGAGCAGGTCATGCGCGAACACGGACTGGAGGGCAACGACCTCGTCAACAAGGGCCTGCCGGACGACCTCCACCAGAAGTGCATGGACCGGATCCGAGGCGGCGACCCGAAATACGACGTCATCGCCAGTCACCCCCTGGGAAAGCGGGAATGGGCCGAGTCCTGGGTCAAGGGGTTCTCCGACCAGGGCTACCACGTCAGCGTGGTCTATTTGGCCACACACGAGTCCAACAGCCTGCTCGGTATCGCCGACCGTTACCAGAAGGGGCGGGACAAGGCCGGGACCGGACGATGGATCGATCCCACGAAGTACCACGACCCCTTCTACCGGGACATCCCCGACGTCGCCCACTATCTGGAGTCCCAGGGGCTCGTGGACTCCATGTACGTGGTCAACCGCAACGGCGACCTGCTGTACGAGAACCACCGCGGTCCCGACGGACGCATGCGCGAACCGCTCGGGGCACGGGAGACGATCGACACCGAGCGGAACAGGCAGCCGACGGAGGCGGAGACGGCCCACGTCAACGCCAGGATCTCCTACCTGGGCGATCCTGAGCGCCGGGTCTCCAACGCGCTCCCCGGCCACCGGCCCGAACCGGTCCACGCCAAGGTGATGACGGCGGCCTTGGAAGCGGGCGAGCGGCATGCCCGACACCGCGAAGCCAGTGCGGGCGTACCTGGTCCCGAAATCCTGGGAACCGGGTTGGCCGAGGCGATGCGGCGGGAATGGGACCGGGACGCACGCTCGCGGTCCACGATGGCGTCCTCGCCCGCCGTCGAGACCGCGCGGCCGGAGGCGGGTCGGACGACCGCCGCGCCGGGTTCGGCCGCCGCGCTGATCCAGGTGTCCTCGCGGGGGGCGCCGGGTCCCGGGGCGAGGTCGACACCGGACCGGGGAGCAGGAGCGGGTACCGGATCGACTCCCGGAAGCGGTCGGCCCGGGTACCGGCCCTGGGAACGTCCGGGAAGCGGCCGCCCGGGATCGGGGACCGAGCGCTGACCAGGGCCGGTCACGGACGGTTTCGTCCTCACTTTTGTCCTCACTCCACTGGGCGTGGAATGGGAACAGCACTACCAGCGGACATCTCTGCGACCACAGAAGGGACCCGGCGAACGCGGACTCCTGCCTGGCCAGGGCTATGACCAGCCCTGCTCCGTCCGGTGGAACAGGGCGGGATCGCCTCCGCGCGCCTCCACTTCGGTTCCGTTGAGGACGGCGTTGGCGCCGATGACCTTGAGTACGCGGTCGTACTCGGCATCGAAAGGGCCGTCGCGGTGATGGAACAGCGTTCAGCCATGCCCACGTAGCGAAATTTCCTGGGATGCGCTGAACAGGTCACAGCCGTGCACCCCGAAGGTGGACGGCACCCGGGGAAGGCGGGGCAACGCGGCACAACGGGATGAGCGAAACCGCCACTGCCTGCGGGCTCTCGGATCAGCGCAAGTCAGGCCACTCCCCGATCCTCGTTCAAGTCCCGCCACTCACCCCCACGAGCGAAAGCCTCTGACCGTTGCGCTTTCGCGCCGGTCAGGGGCTTTCGCGTGTCCGGGGGTGCACCGGCGGGTGCACGCGCCTCCCCGCCGGGAAGGCGCCGGGGCACCGCCCACCATCCTCCCCGGGTCGGCCTCCGGGACGGAACCGAGGGCCGGTCCCCACGAAAGGTCTCCCCTTGAGCCGGGTCCTCCTCCTTGCAATACTTAGCCTTATGGCTAAGTATGGTGCTCTGGACGAGGTCTTCGCGGCACTCTCCGATCCGACCAGGCGTGCCGTGATCCGGCGCCTGGGCCGGGGTCCTGCCAGCGTGGGGGAACTGGCGGAGCCGTTCCCGATGTCGCTGCCGTCGTTCACGAAGCACGTACGCATGCTGGAGAGCAGCGGGCTGATCCGCACGCACAAGTCCGGCAGGGTGCGCACGTGCACACTCGACCGCGACCGCCTGTCACTCGTGGAGGACTGGCTCACCGAACAGCGAGCCCTGTGGGAGCGGCGCACCGACCGCCTCGAACAGTTCGTCACCGACCACCAGGAGGACCGATGCCCCCGATCGACGCCCGGCTCGACCTCGAACTCGACCGGCTGATCCGCGCCCCGCGCGCCGACCTCTGGCGAGCCTGGACCGAACCGGCACGGCTGGAGCGGTGGTGGGTGCCCGCGCCCGCCGTCGCCCGCGTCGACCGCCTCGACGTCCGTCCCGGCGGCGCGTTCGTGACCAGCATGAGCGATGACGGCCGGGACTTCCTGCCGCACACGGACTCGGTCTTCCTGGTCGTCGAACCGCGGGAGCGGCTCGTCTTCACCAACGCGGTCACCGGCGCCTGGCGTCCCGCCGCGCCCGCGCCCGTGGCGATGACCGCCGAGATCACGTTCACCGACCATCCCGAGGGCACCGACTACAGAGTGGTCGTGCGGCACGGCGACCCGGCCGACCGCGACCGCCACGAGGAACTCGGCTTCTTCGACGGCTGGGGGTCGGTCACGGACGGACTCGCGGTACTCACGGAGAAGGAGGCGGCGGAATGAGGATCGCCATCACCCAGTTCGTCACCCTCGACGGCGTTTCCCAGGGGCCGGGGTCGGCCGATGAGGACCCCAGCGGCGGGTTCGTCCGCGGCGGCTGGTTCGTTCCCTACCTGGACGAGGCCTTCGTCCGACAGGCCTCGGACTGGCTCGACCTCGCCGACGGGCTGCTGCTCGGCCGCCGCACCTACGAGGCGTTCGCCCGCGACTGGCCCGAGATCGCCGAACCCGACCCGTTCACCGGGCGGATGAACGCCCTGCCCAAGTACGTCGTCAGCGACACCCTCGGCGAGGCGGGGTGGAATCCGACCACCGTCCTGCGCGGCGACATCACCGAGACGGTCGGCGCGCTGAAAGCCGGCCCCGGCCGCGAGGTACAGGTGCACGGCAGCGCCCGCCTGGCGGCCTCCCTCCTCGACGCCGGACTCGTCGACACACTCCGCCTCGCCGTCGCCCCGGTGGTCATCGGCCAGGGGCGGCGACTCATCACCGGGGACGCGGACCTCGGCCTCCGGCTGATCGGACAGCGGACCACACCCTCGGGACTCGTGATCCTCGAATACGAGGTCGCCGGTCGCGCGCCGCTCGCCGACTACCCGGGCGTGGAGCCGCTCACCCGGTAGCCGAGGGCGGGCCCGGGACCCGCCCCGCCTCGGGCCGGAGATCCCGGTGCCGTCACCCGGACCGGCGTAGGGTCGGTGTACACCGGGTCCGGAGGACGAGTGCCCCAGGCCGAGGAGGCTCCGACATGCGGTTCGAGAAGTCCGTCGAGATCCAGGCGCCCCGGCAGCGCGTCTGGGACGTGCTGAGCGACATCGAGGCGTGGCCGCGCGTCGTGCGGCTGGTGGAGGTGGCCGAGGTCGTGTCGCCACCGCCGCTGGCCAGGGGCGGCACCGTGCGCCTCCGGGAGCACCGGCTGCCCGAGGGCCTGTGGGACGTCACCTCCTGGAACGCCCCCGTCTCCTTCGAGCTGACGCAGCGGGCCGGCGGCGTCACGACCGTCGCCCGCCACCGCGTCGACGCCCTCGACGGGGACCGCTCCCGCCTGACCCTGGACCTGGAGATGCGCGGGCTGATGGTGTCGATCGTCGGCGTGTTCTTCCGCAAGTCCACCCGGAACCACCTGGCCCAGCAGGCCGAAGACCTCAAACGCGCCGCCGAGAACACCCCCTAGACACCGCCGCCGCACCGGCACGCCGCGGCGGCCCTCCCCTCCTCCCCAGCCGGAGAAAGCACTTCCACACCGGTCGCCCCCTGCGCGCACTAATGTCGGCGTACACGCGTATCCGGCACATTCCTCAGCACCGTCGGCAGGGTGTTCCCGGTCCGACCGGTCATGGCGGTACCGGAATCCGCCCCTGCGCCCCTCGGCCGACCACCGGTCCCGGCCCGCCCGCCCGACCGGGACCCGCCCAGAGCCCCTGATGAGAAAGGTCCCCCAGCACTGTGAAGGCTTCCGAGACCCCCCTGCTGAAGCTGATCCAGCAAGGCCACCAGTTCGTCATCCCGATCTACCAGCGTGCGTACTCCTGGACCGCGGCGGAATGCGATCAGCTGATGGCCGATATCGAGCGGGCGGGCGGCGACGACCACCTGACGTCGCACTTCACCGGCTCGATCGTGTACGTGGAGAAGGGGTTGTCGAACCTGACGACGCAGGAGCCCCATCTCGTCATCGACGGCCAGCAGCGGATGACCACGGTGATGCTGCTGATCGCGGCCCTGGCCCGCGTCCTGGAGGGCCTCCCGGAGGGTACGCCCGCTCCGCTCCCGGATTTCGCCCCCAAGAAGCTGCGCAACCGGTACCTGGTGAACAGCGACGAGGAGGGGGAGGACTACTTCAAGCTCCTGCTCTCCGAGAAGGATCGGGAAACGCTCAAGGCGATCATCGGGGGCACCCCTCTACCATCGAACCCCTCGGAGAGCGTGAGCAACAACCACCGGCGCTTCCTGGACCACCTCGAAAAGCCGGGCACCGACCTCGGCGCCGTGTGCCGCGGCCTGGCGAAACTGGTCGTCGTCGACATCCGCCTGGACCGCACCTCCGACAATCCGCAGCTGATCTTCGAGTCCATGAACTCGACGGGGCTGCAGTTGTCGCAGGCCGACCTCATCCGCAACTTCGTACTGATGGGCCTGGATCCGGCCCTCCAGGAGAAGCTGTACACCACCTACTGGCGGCCGATGGAGACGGATTTCGGGCAGGCCGCCTATGAGAAGCAGTTCGACGACTTCGTACGGCACTACCTCACGGTCGTGACCGGTGAGATCCCGCGTTTCGACGACGTCTACGGGGCCTACAAGAAGTACGCGCGGGCCTTCACCTCCGGCGGCGCGGAGATCGGGGCCCTGGTCCGCGAGCTCTACGAGTATGCGCGGCGGTACTGCGCCGTCGCCCTGGGCCAGGAGGCCGACAAGCGGCTCGCCGCGGCGTTCCGGGACCTGCGGGAGATCAAGGCGGACGTCGTCTATCCGCTGCTGCTGGAGCTCTACACCGACTACGAACTCGGCGTCCTCCGGAACGACGACCTGGTGTCGATCGTCGACATGGTCACGTCCTACATCTTCCGCCGCGCCGTCTGCCGGATCCCGACGAACTCGCTCAACAGGACGTTCAGCACCTTCACCAAGACGATCGACAAGGAGCGGTACGTCGAGAGCGTCCAGGCGCACCTGCTGGGCTTGAAAAGCTACCGCGCCTTCCCCTCGGACCAGCAGTTCAGGGTCGATCTGACCAAGGCCGACATGTACAACTTCAAGCGCCGGTCGTACCTGCTGCGCCGGCTGGAGAACTTCGGCAGGAAGGAGCACGTGTCGATCGAGGACTACACGATCGAGCACATCCTGCCGCAGAACGAGAACCTTTCGGAGCAGTGGCGCGCAGACCTGGGGCCGGACTGGGCCCAGGTGCAGGAGCACTACCTGCACACCCTCGGCAACCTGACGCTGACCGGCTACAACTCCGAGTACAGCGATCGCCCGTTCGCTCGGAAACGGGACATGGAAGGCGGTTTCAGGGAGAGCCCGCTCCGGCTGAACAGGGGGCTCGGCTCTCTCGAGACCTGGAACGAGCAGGCCATCGTGGAGCGCGCGGAGCGGTTGGCCGACCAGGCGTTGGAGATCTGGCCCCGCCCGGCCCGTCCCGAGGGCTTCCCGGACACCGACCTCTCGAACACGGAGTCGGGGTACTCCATCGCCGACCATCCGAATCTCACGAACCAGTCCCTGCTGGCCCTGTTCGAGGAGTTCCGCGGCCGGGTGCTCGCCCTGGACGAGGCCGTCACGGAAACGTTCCTGAAGCGCTACATCGCTTACAAGGCCGAGACCAACTTCGTCGACGTGGTGGTACAGAGCGAGCGCCTGAAGCTCACTCTGAACATGCCCTTCGAGGTGCTCCACGACGAACGCGGCCTGGCCTGGGACGTGACCGGCAAGGGGACGGCGGGCAACGGCAACGTCCAGGTCGCCCTGGATTCCGCAACGGACCTCGGCCACGTCATGGGCCTGGTGCGGCAGGCCTACGAATTCCAGGTCGGCGAGTGACGCGCAGAGGGCGCGCACACGGCCTCCGGCGGCCCGGCCCGTGCTGTGCGCCCTCTCCGCCCCGGAACGGGAGACCGCGTAGAGGCGGTCGGCCGCCCGTACCGCACAGAGGCGTGCTGCGCTCCACAGGAGACCGGGCGGAAGGCCTTCCCTAGCGCTGGGAGGTGCTGATACCGAGATCACTGCGCATGACCGAACGCAGTCTCCCGATGCGACCCCACACCTCCTGGCGCTTCGCCTCGGCGGACTCACAGGTCTCCCCCGGCCGACCCCTGCCCTTATCGATCCGCTTGATCAGGCCGAAGAGGTCGAGCAGGCTCCTGTTGACGCCAGAGGCGACCTCGAGGATCTCGTCGTTCAGGGCGAGCTGCGCCTCGGCGTAGCAGTGCCGGTAGGAGGCGCGGGCCCGGTCCAGGGCGGCCCTCTCCTCGTCCCGCGGATCGTCCGACTCGACCGCCTTCAAGAGATCGGTGAGGGCCGCGAGGAATTCGCGGGCCTCGGAGTTGAGGGCCACATAGCCGGAGCGGCGCTGCTCGTCCCTCAGCTTCTCCTCGTCGGACCTGGCCTGTTGCAGGCTTACCCGTTCCGCGTGTTCGAGTTCCCGGGCCTTGGTCCGGTGTGCGAAGACCTGGGTGGTGAGCGCTGTCACCACGCTGCCGACCGCCCCCGCCAGGCCGCCGATCACGATCGGGTCCATCCGCCGCACCCCGCCCTTCACTCCGCTGTCGCGGTCCAGATTGCCACGCGCCCCGATGACCCGGCCACCGCCTTCGGCGGACGGCTCCCGAGAACACGAAGAACAGATCCATCAGCGATATGTGAATAGACCGGAATGCCCACAGAGCGCCGACCGCAAAATTCACAAGAGAAACTTTGGCAACAGGAAAACCATAACCCCCAATCGGCACAGCATGAAATCGAGTACCCACAGGCACCAATTTCCGGGAAAGCCTTTTTGTTTAACTGACAAGAAGCTAGGCTCGCCGCATGCCGAACGAAACCTGGCAGCCGCCCCCCGTACTCCTGACCGTGGACCTCGTCATCCTGACGCTGCGCTCCTCGGCCCTGCACATCCTCCTCATCCGAAGGGGAATCGACCCCTTCCAAGGGCAATGGGCACTCCCCGGCGGGTTCATCGCCGATGCTGGTGAGGACGTTTTCGACGCCGCCTGCCGCGAACTCCAGGAAGAGGCGGGCCTCGACGCGGGCGACCTCCATCTGGAACAGCTGGGCGCCTATGCGCACCCCGACCGCGACCCCCGCGGGCGCATCGTCTCCGTCGCCTATCTCGCCATCGCCCCCCGTCTGCCCGAACCCGAGGCCGGGACCGACGCCTCGGCGGCAGCATGGCACCCCGTCGAGGAGTTCGCCTCGGGCCGCTCCCCCCTCGCCTTCGACCACCACCGGATCCTGAGAGACGGCCTGGAACGCGCCCGCTCCAAGCTCGAGCACACCGCGCTGGCCACGGCCTTCTGCGGCGAGACCTTCACACTCACCGAATTGCAGCGGGTCTACGAGGCCGTCTGGGGCTTCGAGCTCGATCCGCGCAACTTCTACCGCAAGGTCCAGGCCGTGCCCGGCTTCCTCACCGCCGTCGGCCTGGACCGCCGCCCCACGAAGGGGCGCCCCGCACGGCTCTTCCGGGCGGGACCCCTGCGGGTGCTGCGCCCTCCGATGATGCGCCCCCTTCCCCTGATCAGGAGCGAGAACAGGCGATGAGTGACGACACCGTGGTCGTGTTGACCGCGCTGAACCTCGAGTACGAGGCCGTACGGGAACGGCTCCTCTCCCCCGAGCCGTACCGGCACCCCAGGGGCACCCTCTTCGAGGTGGGCACCCTGCCGGGCGGCGGCCGCGTCGCCCTCGGACTCACCGGCAAGGGCAACCAGTCGTCCGCGGTGCTGGCCGAGCGGGCGATCCACGAGTTCTCCCCGGCAGCCCTGCTTTTCGTGGGCGTGGCCGGGGCCCTGTGGGACACCCCGCTGGGCGACGTGGTGGTGGCGACGCATGTGTACGCCTACCACGGCGGGACCAGCGAGGACGACGGGCTCAAGGCCCGGCCCCGGGTGTGGGAGTCCCCGCACGGGATCGGGCAGACGGCGGCGCACGTGGCCAGGACCGGTGCGTGGAACCGCCGCACCCCGCCGGACCGGCCCCGCCCCGAGGTGCACCAGGGGCCCATCGCCGCCGGGGAGATCGTGCAGAACTCCTCCCTGTCGCGCGAGGCCGAGTGGATCCGGCAGACCTACAACGACGCGCTCGCCATCGAGATGGAGGGTGCGGGCGTCGCGCAGGCCGGGCACCTGAGCGGTTCACCGGTGGCGATCGTGCGCGGCATCAGCGACCGGGCGGACGGCACCAAGGCGACCGGCTCGGACCGTGCCTGGCAGCCGATCGCCGCCGCCAACGCCGCGGCCTTCGCCCTGGCACTCGCGGAAGAACTCATCGGACAGGAGGACTCCCCCACCATGCAGGAAGACGACCGCGGCCGTGACGGCGGCAGCGTCACGAACACCGCTTACGGGAACGTCGGTGTCCAGGCCGGCCACGTGAGCGGCAGCACGTTCCACGTGTCCCTGCCCTCCTCGGGGCAGGAGTCGGGCGGCCTGGCGGACCGGCTCGCCGCGCTGAGGGAGGAACTGGCCCGGGAGCACGCGGCCGGGAACCTCGACGAGGACACCCACAAGGCGGCGGCGGCCGAGCTCGACATCGCCGACAAGGGGATCGAGGAGGGGACCGTCGAGAGCCGGAAGACCTCCGTCCTGGCCCTGAAGCGGCTGCGCGGCCTCATCGGCGAGCTGGCGTCCCTGGCAGTGAAGGTCGGAGTGCTGATCACCGAGGCTCGGGGGCTCTCGTGAACGGATCCGACACCTTCAATACCGCTGGCCCCGGCTCCTCTGTCGGAGCGCAGTTCGGCAATGTGCACGAGTCCAACATCTACGTGGTGAACCCCGAGGACCCACCCGAACGCCACTACCAGGTCGGATGCCGTTATCTCGCGGACGGAGTCCCGGTCAAGGCGAGGGAGCATCTCGAGCAAGCCTACGCGCGTGGACTCGATGCCCCGGAGATCCACTTCCACCGGGCTCTGGCCATCCTCAGCAAGCGCTCCTACCGAGATCTCACGAAGGAGGACCGCGCGATCCTGGAAGAACTGTCGACCCGACGGACAGCGGCAAGCGATAACGATTGGTGGCGGGGTCTGGACCTCGTCTTCGCCCTCCTGTCCTGCGTGGACGGCACGGGAGGAGACCCGGTCGAAGCGATGGTCCGCCTGGATCGTCTGCCCGCTGTGCAGCGCGACCTGATCCTGCGCCATCTGGGCCTCGTGCTCACTGGGAGCATGAAGCAAGAAGTGTGGCACCGGATCCGGGCGAACGCCGAACTGGAGCAGTGTTCCCGCGAACGGGTCGACCGGGCTTGGGTCTACTTCGAGCCCGTTCCTGCAAAGGCCAGGGCCCTCAAGCCCAGACCGAAGTCCACCACCATCTCGGAGGTCTGCGGAGGCCTGTTCCTGGCAAGCCTGTTCCTGTTCCCCGTCGGGGTGATGGTGAAGGCCGTCTTGGCTCAGGGAAGCCTGGTATCCATGATCTCCTGTTTGTCGATGCTCACCTTCGGATCCGCCGCGGCCTGGCACATCGCGTTGTGGGATCACAAGCGCCGACGCAGGCTGGCCAAAGAGGGGGAGTACGGATATCGGCGCTCACATGTACGGCCTCCCAAGCGCGGATTCGCTGATCATGTAGAGCGGACATTCGACTATTACTTCTTCAAGTACACCCCGGATCCCGAGACAAGGGACGAATGGCTCAGCGAAACCGCCGGGATACGCCGGTCCCTGCGCAATGAGGTCGCCCGCATCTATCGGGAGAGCAGCGTCCGCGAGGGAGCAGTGAACTGGCTGATCCGGTTCATGGTGCGCGATGTTCGACAGCACTGGATCAAGGGCCTTCCACTGGAACCGGAGGAGATCCACGCGGTCGGAACGCCCTTCAAAGCACGGTGTACGGTCCTGTGCCTGTTCTCGGCAGTGGCGACCGGGATGGTGCTCACCACCGCTCTGCAACAGGCTCCGATCACGACAGTGGGTTGTGTCCTCCTTGCCGTGGTCACCGGCAGGTTCGCGATTCCCCTCTGGCTCAAGGTCCACAGCGAACGCCGACGTTACAGCGAGGAGGACCGGGAACGGGAAGGAATCCTCGCGGCCCGGGAAGCCGAGTACGAGCGGTGGTCGGCCAAGCTCAAAAAACTGATGCCCACAGACACAGAGATGGAGAACTGGCTGAATGCGGACAAGACCCTGATTCTCGACGAGGCCTTGAAACATCACCGTCTGGCCTGGCATGAGGTCACGACCCATGCCCTCCTTCCGACTCCGGACCGTCCCTGCAAATCTTCCAGTGTGAAGAACGGTCCCTGGCGCCATTCGAAGTACGAGATCAGAGTCTTCCTGGTCACCAATGACGGAGTACGAGAGGTCACGGCCGGACTCGACTTCGAGCGGGCACGGTGGCATCGCAATGAACGGGACAACTACCGCTTCGATGCGCTCTCCTCTGTCCAAGTGGAGATCAAGAGCGCACGGCGCTACACCCTGAACATCACACTGACGAATGGGCCGACCAAGAGCATCCCGGTATCCGACACTCCCGTCCTCGACTCCGGGGACGAGGAACCGCAGACCGAGGCATCGGATATCAACCTCGATGCCGCCGGGTTCTCCCACACACTCCGCATCCTCGAAGGTATGGCCGCCGAAGGGAGGCCCTGGTTCGAACGTGCGACGGATCCCCCTCCCACGTACGTCTCCGACAGCCACCAGAGCGGCCTACAACAGGATGTGGAGGACTCCCCGCCCCCGCCGAACGACACGGTACGGACCGAGCAGTCACCTCACCCGCTTCCGGTTCGAGCGGCCCGGGAGTTGTCGGCCTTGGCACACCCATGAGGGGGCACCGATGGGTGGGGGTGACATAACGCGACCGGGTGACCTGTCTTCTGACAGCCCGCTGGTCCTGAGAAGGGTCGAACCCGAATCGGTTCCTTAGAGGCCGCGGTTCACGACCCGATCGCTCACTCCGCGGGCGGAGGCTCCGGCTCCCGGGCCGGGGCCTCCGGTGTTCCGGCGGGGTCGGTGAGGCGGGCGGCGAGGCGGTAGTCCACGCGGACGTCGCGGTAGACCGTGCCGGTGCGGACGCCGTACGGGACGCCCGAGCGGTCGCTGCCCGCGGTGCCCTCGCCGTCCGGTTCAGTGCGGGTGCGCGACACGACCTCGGGCACCTCGTGGAAGGTCAGCTCGTCGGCGCGGACGCCGGCGGTGATCTCCACGTCGGGGTCGGGGACGGCGCCTCCGTCCGTGCCGCTCACTTCCGACCTCCGGAGCCGGAGGACTTCCCACGGGAGCCGCCCCTGCCGCCCTTGCGGCCGCCCTCCCCGCCGTTCTTTCCGTCCTTGTCGTCCCTTCCGTCGCCGCCGACCGCGTTCCCGGCGGCCCGGCCCGCCTCCTTCAGGGTGTCCCCCGCGTCGTCGCCCACGCCTTCCACGGCCTTCCCGGCCCCGCCGCCCACGTCCCGGACGGCGCCGCCGGCCCCTCGGCCGACGTCCTCCACCGCGTTGCCGGCGCCCTGCCCGACGTCCTCGACCGCGCTCCCGGCGCCCCTGCCCACGGCGCCCACGGCCTCGCCCGCGCCGCCCGCGACCTGTTCGAGCGAGGACCCCACGCCCCGTGTCACCTGTTCCAGGATCTGCGGGTTGGCGTCGATGGTCTCCAGCACGCGCGTGATGATGTCGCGGACGTTGTCGAGCCGGACCTTGAGCAGAGCCTGGGCCTCGACGCCCTTGATGGTGAGGTGGACGCGGCCGAGCCCGACGTCCGCGCCGACCTTGAGCTTGAGCAGGTCCAGCACCTCCGCGTGGAGGGACACCGAGGCCACGAGGTTCTCCACCTCGAGGTCGATCTCGTCGACCTTCACCACCGGGACGTCGAGGAGCACGTCGGTGTCCTCGGGGTCGCGGGCGGCCACGGCGTCCTCCGTGCGGTCGGCGTCCTCCGCCGCGTCGCGTGCGGAGGCCGTCCCCTTCCCGGTGCTCCGACCGCCGCTCTTCCCGCTCCCCTGCGTACTCCGGTTCATCGCTCCCGCACCTCCCGGACGGCCCGGCACGTTCCCGCGGCCGCCCTCGCCCGAACGGCATCCCGTCTGTTCCGTTCGGCCCCCGTGGGCCGTGGGCGCCCTCTACCCACAGCCTTCGACGGAAAACGAAACCCCAGGTCAGGCCGGACCAAAGGCATACATAGGATGTTTCGGTCCCACTTTGTCACGGGCGCGGCACACCGCGTCCGCCCACTGCGGAGGTACCGGTGAGCACCATCGACCCCTCGGCCGCGCGCGAGGACCGGCGGCGCCGTCAGGCCGGGAGCGCGGGCTCCCTGGCGGGCACGGTGGCCGCCGGTGCGTTCCTCACCGCCTCCGGAGCGGTGGCCGGGTACGCCGCCGCGGCGTTCTGCGACCGGTTCCGCGTGATGATGGTCAACAGCGTCTTCTCCGACACCGAGTCGACGATGGCCGTGTGGACCACCCCCTTCGCCGTCGTCGGCTCCCTCATCGCGTTCGCCCTGTACACGCGCTGGAACCACCGCTACTCGGGGTCGACGGCCGGTTTCGTCGGCGTCGGCCCCGCACCGCTGTGGCTGCTGGGCGCGGCCGCGGCCCTGTGGTGGGCGACCACGGCGGCATGGGCGCCGGCCGACGTGGTGGGCACCGCCTACGACCCGGTGTTCGGACGGCACGAGGAGTGGGGCGTCGGAGCCTGGGTCTGGTACACCATGCGGTGGTGGCTCCCGGGGACCGTGACGCTGCTGTTCCTGTCGTCGGCCGCGGCCGGCGTCCGGGCGCGGATGCGCGAGCGCGGCCGCCGCAGGACCCTGGTCCGGTTGCTGGCGGAACGGGAGCCCGTGGCGGGCGAGGTCACCGAGGTCCGCGGCCCGGCCTCCTCGAACGCCGAACGCGTCCTGGTGCGCTGGACCTTCGCCTTCACCGACGACCGGGGGCAGCGCCGGTGGGTGGAGCGGTCGGAGCTGTTCCCCAGGAACGCGGCGCCCGTGGCCGGCGCCCCCGTGCGGGTCCTGTTCGACGCGCGGAGCCCGGACGACACCTCCCGCGTCTTCGCCGCGGTGCGGGGCGGCACCGCGGTCGCGGACTATTTCCGGCCCGGGATGCCCACCGGCTGACGACCGCGGACGGCGCGAGCGGGGCGGGCGTCGCCGCGGTCCGGGCGCTCCCCACCCGCGGCGCGGCCCGCAGGCCCCGGTCCCGTGCCCCGCCGAGGGCCCCGCCCCGCCCGGCCGTCCACTCCCGGGCGGGACGGGGGGCTCTGTCCCCGGGTGGCGCCGTCACCGCGCCTCCGCCGCCACGGCCCCCGGCCCGGTGTCCCGGCCGGGGGAGGGCACCAGACCGCCGCGGCGGCCCAGCTCGGCGATGATCTCGTCGACCGGGCGGCCCACGGGGGCGACGGCGACCAGGCCGCCGATGGCCGCGGTGAGCAGGAGGTGGGTGAAGACCTCGCCGGTGACGTAGGGCATCCGTGTGTAGGCGGCGCCCAGGGCGGGGTGTTCGGCGACGATCCGCTCCGCGGCCTCCTCCCGGCGCCTTCGGCCCTCGGGGTGGTCCTCGGCGGAACGGTGGTCCTCGGCGGCGGCCAGACCGATGGTCAGGGCCGCGGCGGCGTTGGTCAGGACCAGCGCCGCGGAGGTGTCGTAGCCGCGCCGCTCCAGCGCCGCCACCTCGGACATCATCAGGGCGGCCCCGGAGGCCCCGCGCGGGAAGACGCTCTGGAGGTAGTCGGCCAGCCCGGGGTGCTCGAGGGTGAAGCGGCGCAGCTGCGCGGAGAACCCGACCAGGTGCGCCTCGACGCCCTCCTGCGGGTCGTCGTCCAGTTCGAGGTCGGCGAGCAGGCTCTCGCCGACCAGCTGCTCCAGGCCCCAGCGGCCGTCGACGTGCCGGTACAGCGCCGCGGGCGTCACGCCCAGCCGGGCGGCAACGGCGCTCAGGCTCAGGTCCCGCATGCCCAGTTCCCGGCCGGCCGCGACGATGTCGTCGACGTCGATGGTGGCGGGGCGCCCGCCGTTGCGGGCGAGGGGACCGCTACCGCTCACGAGTTCCGCCCTCCTGGCGCAGGCCATTAGTGAAGCCCCTTAACAAAAGGGACTCTACCAAGCGCGGAACCCCGCGTCGAGGTCGCCCGGGACGGAACGAACATGAAGGAACCTCATATCCGGGAGGTTCCCGCGCATGACGGAACCGGGTGGCCCGCTTCGGGGATCGGCGAACGAGAAAATCGAGAATCTTCCGAGTGCGCCCAAGGCACGCCCGCCACCCGGGCACCATCCGACTCCACCACCCACACACGACCCTGACCTGCGGCGATACACCCGCCGCGCACGGGGCTCCGGATTACCGGGAACGGGCGACCGGTTCCGGACAGGGCCCCTGACCGGCGGATTCGAACTTTGCGTACCCGTACCCTTACAGAATGTCGTAGCCCTCGGGCATACTCCTTACCGTCGGGTCCCCCGTATGAACGAGACTCTCTCCCTCTGAAAGGGTCATGTGACTTCCGCGAGCGCCCTCCCCACATCCGCCGTGTCCGCCGAGTCCCTCGCCTTCCTCGACCGCGAGATCCGGAGGGCTCTCGCCGCCCGCGCGACGAACGGGGAGGAGTTGCGGCTCCAGGACGGACGGCGTATCCGCGGCGGCGACGGCCCCCACGAGTACGTGTTCACCTGCCACCACTGGCGGGTCTCCCCCGACTCCGCCGGTTTCCTCGTCCGGGCCCCGGGCTCCACGGGGCCCTGGCACCCGGCCGAGGCCGTCCCCGCGCTGGGCGGGAGGGTGCACGTCACGACCACCGCGGACCTGGGCCCGCAGCCCGGTGACCTGCTGCTGCGCGACGCCGCCGTCCCCTCCCCCGAGGTACCCGCCGAGCCGTCGGCCGAGCGGATCGAGGCGGCCGCCCTGCACCGGCGCTTCGGGGCGCTGGTCCCGCCCGAGGCGCTCGCCGAGCGCCTGCACGAGGGGGTGCGCTCCCGCATCGAGGAGCTGGACTCGCTGCTGGCCGCGGCCCGGGACCAGGCCGCCGCCCGCGACCGCCTGGCCAGGAAACAGGTCGCCGTCGACCGGGTCCGCTCCCGGCAGGAACGGGCCTCGGCGGAGGTGGCCCTGCGGGAGGCGGAGGCCCGCCGGGCCCGCCGGGCGCTGGAACGGGTGGAGAGGGGGCTGCGCTCGGTGCGCGCGCCCTCCGGTCCGTTCGCGGCGCGCCGGGCCGCCCGGATCGACCGGACGGCGGCCCGGGCCCGGGAACTGCGTTCGACGCTGGTCACCGCCCTGCGCGAGCGCGAGACCGCCGTGGAGCGCCTCGCCGAGGCGTCCGGGGCGGTGGCGTTCCGCGTCCGGGAGCGCGACCGCGCGCTGGAGGCGACCCGCGGCCTTCCCCCGGCCCGGGTCCTGGCCGAGCGGATCGCCCGGGTGGAGCACGAGCTGCGGCGCCTGCGGCTCATGGAGGTGCCGCCCGCGCCGCCGCGCCCCCGCCCTCCGCTGGAGGACGCGCCGCGCCGACCCGCGGTGCCCGAGCCCGGCGTCCCGCTGGAGGACTACGCCCCGGTGCCGGCCGCCTACCGCCCGGCCCAGGACCCGCACCCGGTCGGACACCCGTCCCGGCCGGGAAGCGTCCCGCCCGCGATCGAGGAGGACCCGGCGGCCGCCGCCTGACCCGCCGGCCCCGACCCGTGGCCGCCCCCGTGCCCGCTCCAGGCGGTCCGGCGCGACCGCACGGTTACCGCACGGGGACGGGTCGGTGAACACCGCCCGCGCGCCCTTCCCCGCTCTGGACACCGGCCCGCCGACCGCAGCAGGATCGGTTCCCCGGCGGCCGCCCGGACCCCGCGATCCCCGGCCCACAGAGGAATCCGGTGTCTTCGGGAGGGCGGACGTGGACGGCGAGGACCCCGCGGGCACGGTCGGCGCGCCCGGCCCCCGCCGCTGGCGGCCGGTCGGGACCGGCCTGGGCGTCGGCGCCCTGCTGGCCCTGGGCCTGGGCACCGCGCTGCAGGGGTTCCCCAACCTGCTCCCGGACGGCGGGTGGTGGGTGGTGGCGCTCGCCATGGCCGGCAGCGGCGTGGCGGCCTCCGCCCAGGCCCTCCTCGACCGGCGGCCCGCCGCGCTCGAACCGCCCCGAGAACCCCCGGTGCGGCCCCGTCTGCCCGCGCCCGTCGACCACTTCACCGGGCACGCCGGCCTCATGGGGAAGGTCCTGGACGCGTTCTCCCGCTTCCCCCGGCGCCGCGGCCGCCTGCGCCGGCGCCGGGGCGGGCCGCTGATCATTGCGATCACCGGGGAGGGCGGCACCGGCAAGAGCCAGTTCGTGTCCCAGGTCGTCTCCCGGGTGGGCGACCGCTTCCCCGACGGGACCCTGGAGTTCGAGCTCTACGGCCCCGCGACCGAGCACCCGGACCCGGGCAGCGGCCCCGGCAGCGGCCCGGTGGTCCGCCGACCGGCGGAGATCCTCGCCGAGATGCTCCGCAAGGTCGGGGAGCGGGTACCCGACGGGGCCTCCCCGGAGAGGCTGTCGGAGCTGTGGAAGGACGCCTGCGGGCATCGCCGTGTGCTCCTGGTCCTCGACAACGCCAAGGACTTCGCGCAGGTGGAACCGCTCCTGCCCACCGGCCCTGGGTGCGCGGTGCTCATCACGAGCCGCCGCGCCTTCCCGTCGTCCCCTCCCGTGGACATCCGGGAGCACCCGATGGGCAAGCTCTCCGACGAGGAGGGGCTACTGCTGCTCGAACGGCTGGTGTCCGCGCGGTCCCGGCCGCTGTCGGACGAGGACCGCGCGGCGCTGCCGGAGCTGGCGGCCAGGTGCCACGGGTTCCCGTTCGCCCTGTGCCTGGTGGGCGCGCAGGCCACCGAGGCCACGGGGCCCGGCGCCGCCGCCCTGCTCCGCCGGATGAACGACCCGGAGCAGACCCTGACCGTGGCGGGGCCGGAGTCGATCGTCCGGTCGCTGGCGTTCGGCCTGCGCGAGTGCACCGAGGAGCAGCGGCGGCTGCTGTGGCTGCTGGCCGGGACCGGGGCCGCGACGTTCACGCCGTGGGTGGCCGCGGCGCTGCTCGACGTGGGGCCGGGCAGGGCGGTCGGCGTGCTGGACGAGCTGCGGCGCCGGTACCTGGTGACGTACCTGTACTCGGCGGGCGGGCACGAGCACTTCCGGCTGCACGAGTACATGCGCGACTTCCTCGTGCGGCAGGGGCCCCGGCTGTTCGGGGTGGCGGACGCGGACCGGACGGCCTGGTCCCGCGCCCGGCGCCGCGAACTGGAGGGGGCGGTGCTGCGGCTGCTGCACGCCTACACGGAGAGGGCCGAGGAGGCCGCGCGGCGGGCCTGCCCGCACGAGTGGTCGTTCGGCCCGCCGCCCGGCCGGGAGGCGCCCGAGCCCGCTCCGGCGCACCCGCTCCTGTCCTGGATCCCGGATCCGCCCCCGCCCCCGGCCTCCCCCGAACCGGTGGCCTGGCTGGAGAGCGAGCAGCGCGGCTTCGAGCTCTGCTTCTGGTGGACCGGACAGGGGCGGTTCTCCTCGGACGTCGCCGACCGCCGCGGGATCGCGGCGTACGGATGGCGGCTGCGCCGCGCCTTCTCCCTGCTCTGCCGCACCGGCCGGATCCACTGGGAGTCGATGCGGGATTCCACCGCCGGGGCGGTCGCCCTGGCCCTGGAGACGGGCGACCCGCTGGCCTGCGCGATCGCCCTGATCGACCGCGCCGAGGTGACCGGCGGGCACGGCGACCACCACACCGGGTACGAGCTCGCACTGACGGCCTCGATGATCCTGGACTCCCTGGACGGTCCGGGGGTGGACCCGCGCTGGCGGGGCCGGGCCCACCGCGCCGTCGGCGTGAACCTGTACCGGCGCGGCGACCCGGACGACGGCCGGGCGGCGATCGACGCGGCCATCCGGGTCTTCACCGAGCACCGGGACACCTGGTGGCTGGTGCGGTCGCTGTGCAACCTGGCGGAGCTGTACCGCTTCCAGGGGCACCTGGAGGAGGCGCACGGGCGGCTCGCCCTCGCGGAGCGGGAGCTGCGAGGGCGCCCGGAGGACCCGGAGCAGTGGACCCGGGTCCGGCTCCAGCAGGGGGAGGTGCTGCGGCTGCGCGGCTTCGAGCTGCACGCCTGGTTCGTGCTGGAGCACGGGCGCCGCCGGATCGCCGACTCCCCCAACGGGGACTGGTACCACGCCCGCTACCTGCGGGCCCTGGGGCAGCTGCCGTCGCACTCCCTCAACAGCCAGGCCGGGGTGTGCGAGCTGTGGCTCGACCCCCGCCGTGAACGCGAGCGGCGCCGGATGGCCGCGAGGGACGGGCGCCGGCCGCGGGAGCAGGAGAAGCGGGTGTCCGCGCTGTTCTCCGGCGGGGTGCCGCCCGCCGCGGACGGGTCCGCGCAGGAGGGCGGGGAGCCCCTGCGGACGGTGCTGGAGGGGTGGTTCGGCTTCGACCGGTCCGGGCCCGGGGACCGGTCCGGCCCGGTCCGGTGGCTCTCCCTGTTCCGCCGCGGCGAACGGCTGCGGGACTCCTGGCAGGTGTCCGACCAGGTCCTCCGGTTGGAGAGCGCCGAGCGGGTGTTCGGGGAGCTCGGCGACACCTGGGGCGTCATGCGCACCCGGCTGGTCCGGGGGCAGGTCCTGATGGAGAGGGACCGCAACGAGGGGAAGGAGGAGATGCTGGAGGCGGCCGAGGGCTTCCGGGAGCTGGGCGACCGGTGGTGGCACGCCCGGGCGCACCGTATGGCGGCCCAGGCGCTGCTCCGGGTCCGCCGGACGGCCGAGGCCGAGGAGTCGGCGCGGGTGGCGGTCGAGGGCTACCGGGGGCTGCGGCACCGATCGGGGCGGCTGCGGGCCATGAAGGTCCTGGCCCAGTCCCTCGTGGGCCGCGATCCGCTGGCGGCGTGGCGGACCCTGAGGAGGGCCGAGCTGATCGCGGAGGAGGGGGCGCGGCTCGGCCACGCGGTGCCCGAGGGCCTGGTCAGGGAGATCCGGGACATGCTGGACGCCCTGGAGCACGGCTCCGGCCCCGCGCTGGGCAGCGCGCCGCCCGACCGGGCCGCCTGACCCGCCGCGGTCCCGCTCCCCGGCCGGCAGCCGGCGGCACCGCCCGCGGCGGTCGCGCCCTCCGCGCCAGGCGGCTCCCGCCGCACCGGTCACACCAGCAACACCGTGAACCCCGTGTCCGTGCCCGGCGACCACAGGGCCGAGACCGGCCGCTCGGTGAGCGGCTCCAGGCCCGCCGCGCCCAGCAGGTCGCCCTCGTAGTGCAGGAACTCCGCCCGGTGCAGCGGCCAGGGGCGGTGGTCGGCGCGCAGCCACCAGGTGCGTCCCAGGTGGCGGGTGTGCAGTCCCCAGCGCGCGGTGAGGAAGTGCTCCAGCGGATCGGGCCGCTCCAGCGGTCCCCCCGCCCGGACCGCCCAGCGGCCGCGGGCCCGGCCGGGGGCGCGCCTGCGCACCGCACCGGCCCGCAGGCCGTCCCGCCCCCGCACCAGGGAGATGTCGGACCACATGTACGGGAGCCCGGTGAGCACCCGTGCCGCCGCGACCGCGTGGGCGGCGTCGGCGTCCATGCTCAGGAACACCACTCCGCGACGGCCGTGCCGGTCCACCGAGTACACGCGCACGTTCACCTCGTCGAACCCGCCGACGGGCACCGCCCCCGCCACCGAGTTGACGGGCATCCGGAAGGCGACCAGGCCGGCGTGGGCGGTCCCGCGGAACAGGTCGGGCCGGGTGCCGGCGGGCAGCAGCGGGGCGACCCGCGCGGGGTCCACCGGCCAGTGCAGGAAGACGACGTCGCTCCAGCGCTGGCGCAGCAGGACCGCTCCGGAACGCACCGGCGGGGAGTCCGGCGGCAGCTCCGGCACCCCGGCCGCCGCACCCCGTTCTCCCCGTTCTCCTCCGCCACCGCGCACAGGACCTCCCCGCCTCCAGTGTGGCCCCTCCGGGACGCCGCGGCCCCGGGCCGCCCCGCCCGGGGACGGCACCGGGACCGTACACCGGGCGGCGGCGGGCGGCGGCATCGGGGGTCAGAGCGCGGGGGCGACCCCCACCGCGACCGCGAGGTCCTGCCAGGACATCCCGGCGCCCTTGAACACGTTCGGGCGGTCGGTCGCGCGCCGTACCTCGCCCCGCACCAGCGGGGCCAGGCCGACCAGCGCGTCCTTGGAGAGCGCGCCCTCCGCCACGGCCATCACCACGTCGCCGCACTCACGCATCGCGGTCCCGTGGTCCTCGACCGCCACCAGCGAGCGGCCCATCAGGGCGCCGTCGAGTTCGCGCCGGTCCGGCTCGTGGGAGCCGATGGCGACGACGCACGCACCGTCGCGCACCAAAGCGCCGTCGAACAGGGGCTCGGCCGCGGAGGTCGCGCACACGACGATGTCGGCGTCGGCCACGTCGGCCGCGGTCCCCGGCGCCGCCGGGAGCCCCCGTCCGGCCAGTTCGGCGGCGGCCGCCGCGACCCGGCCGGGGTCGCGGCCCACCAGGCGCACGTCCGCCAGGTCGCGGATGCCCGCCATGGCCACGGCGTGCTCGACCGCCTGGGGCCCGTTGCCGAACACCACCAGCCGGGACGCCCCGGGGGCGGCCAGCCGGTCGGCCGCCACAGCGGAGGTGGCGGGGGTGCGCAGCGAGGTCAGGGCGACGCCGTCGACGAGCGCCCGCGGGGTCAGGGTGCGGGCGTCCATCAGCACGTAGACGGCCTGGATGCGCGGCAGTCCCAGGTCCGGGTTGCCGGGGGCCACGGAGGCCACCTTCACCCCGACCCACTCCCCCAGCGTGGAGGGCATCAGCAGCAGGTGTCCGGAGCCCGCGGCGGTGTTGGAGCGGGCGGGGTCCCCGGCGGGGTCGAACCCGTCCAGCAGGGCCCGCTCCACCAGTTCCCGGGCGCGGTCGGGGCCGATGCGGCGGGCGACCTCGGCGGCGTCGACGAAGGGCAGTCCGGCGGTCATGCCGCGGCCCCCTCTCCCTCGCGGGCCTCCCGCGCCTCGCGGGCGGCGATCGCCGCGGTCTCGCCGCGCACCACGCGACCGGACACGGACACGGCGGCGATGGAGATGACGGCCAGCACCACCAGGTAGGAGGCAATGGGCCCCCAGGCGCCGTCGAACCGGGAGAGCAGCCAGGTGGCCAGCAGCGGCGCGGTGCCGCCGGCCAGGGCGGCGCCGATCTGGTAGCCGAGGGTGACGCCGGTGTAGCGGACCCTGGTGGAGAAGATCTCCGACATCAGGGTGCCCAGCGTGGCGGTGACCGGGGGCCACACGACGCCGAGGCTGATGACGACGGCGGCGTACACGGCCCAGTCGACGCGCAGGTCGAGCAGCATGAAGAACGGCGCGGCGAACAGGGCGATCAGCAGCGAGCCGACGAGGAAGACGCCGGGGCGGCCGAACCGGTCCGAGAGCGAGCCCATGAGCAGGATCGACAGGGTGCTGACGAAGGCGCCGACGCTCACCGCGTTCAGGACCGTGGCCTGCTCCATCTGCAGGGTGCCGGTGGCGTAGCTGACGACGAACGTCGCGAAGATGTAGAACGGGGCGGTCTCGACGACCTTGGCGCCGACGGCGACCAGGACGGAGCGCCAGTGGTCGCGCAGGGTGTCCTTGATGGGCAGCTTGGCGACGTTGCCGGTCTCCTTGGCCTCGCGGAACGCGGGGGTCTCGTCCAGGCCCTTGCGGATCCACAGGCCGACGAACACCAGGATGAGGCTGGCGATGAACGGCAGGCGCCACCCCCAGGATTCGAAGGCGTCGGCGGGCAGCATGCTGACCAGCGCGAACGCGATGGTGGACAGGAGCATGCCGATGGTGACGCCGGTCTGGGGCACGGAGCCGAAGAAGCCGCGGCGGTTCTTCGGGGCGTACTCGTAGGCGAGCAGCAGGGCGCCGCCCCACTCGCCCCCGATGGCCAGCCCCTGGATGACGCGGCAGGCGATGAGGAGCACCGGGGCCAGCACGCCGACCTGCGCGTAGGTGGGCAGCAGGCCGATGGCGACGGTCGAGGCGCCCATCAGGGACAGGGTGATGACCAGGGTCTTCTTGCGGCCGATGCGGTCGCCGATGTGGGAGAAGACCACGCCGCCGAAGGGGCGGATGAAGAAGGTCAGGGACAGCGACAGGTACGACAGCAGCAGCGAGATGACGGGGTCGTCGCTGGGGAAGAACTGCTTGTCGAAGATCAGGGCCGCGGCGGTGGCGTACAGGAAGAAGTCGAACCACTCGATCGCGCTGCCGCTGAGGCTGCCGATGAGCACACGGCGGTTGGTGGCGGCTCCGCCCACCACGCTCTGTTGTGAGGACACGCGGTCACTCCTCGGGTCGGGGCCCGACATCGCGTGGGCCGATCAACCTGTGCAACGTACAATTGTACGTTGCACAAACGCAAGACCTGGGCATTCCCGACATGATGACAGTCCTGTGACGGTCGTATGACGGCCCGGCCCCGTCCGCCCGGGGCGTACCGCCCTCAGCCCTCGTCGCGCCCGGCCCAGATCCCGCGCACGTGCCCGAGGTGGCGGCGCATCAGGTCCTCGGCGCCCGTGCGGTCCCGCGCCTCGACCAGGTCCAGCAGCAGGTGGTGCTCCCGGGCCGTGGCCTCCAGGCGCCCCTCCTCGTACAGCCGGTGCAGCGCCGACAGCCGGGACAGGCCGCGCAGCCGCCGCACCTCCTCCACCAGCCGCCGGTTCCCGGCGATGGACAGCAGCTCCAGGTGGAAGGTCATGTCGGCGGCGATGAACTCCCGCAGCTCCCCGGTCCGGGCGGTCTCGTCCAGCCGGTCGGCGACCGGCCGCAGCGCGGCGACCTGCTCGGGGGCGGCGGTCTCGGCGACCCGGCCGACCGTCGGCACTTCGAGGAGGGAGCGCACCTGGAGGATCTCGTCCAGGTCGACGTCGTCCAGTTCCACCACCCGGTACCCGCGGTGGCGCAGGGTCTCCACCAGGCCCTCCTGGGTGAGCTCCATCATCGCCTCGCGCACCGGCGTCGCCGACACCCCGAGCCGCTCGGCCAGCGCGGGCGCGGAGTAGATCCGGCCCGGCTCCAGCTCTCCGGCCACCATCGCCTCGCGCAGCACGTCGACCACCCGCGAGCGCAGGCTCGGACGCGCGGCGAGCGAGCCCAGGACCGGATTCCCGCGGCCCTCGGGCAGATCGACGCTCATGCCGTTCCCCTCAACTCGACGTCCGGGCTCCCAGGATGCCACCCCCGGCGGGGGACCCGGTCCGGAGGGGAGGTTCGCGGACCGACAGGGAAGGCGCACCGGGGCGCCGCCGCAAGGGCGGGCCCGAACCCCGCGGCACCGACAGGGAGGGCGCACCGGCACACCGCCGCAAGAACAGGCACGGGCCCCACAGCACCGCCCGGGAGGGCGCACCGGGGCACCGCCGCAAGAACAGGCACGGGCCCCACAGCACCGCCCGGGAGGGCGCACCGGGGCACCGCCGCAAGAACAGGCACGGGCCCCACAGCACCGCCCGGGAGGGCGCACCGGGGCACCGCCGCAAGAGCGGGCACCAGCCGGGGAGCGCGCCGTGCTCAGCCGCCCATCCCGGCCGCGGCCTCCTCGATGAGGGCCAGCGACTCCGCCGGGCCCAGGGCGTGCCCGGCGACGAGGTCGTCGAAGGCCGAGGCGTACTCCGCCACCGGCGCTCCCCCCTCCACGAGGCCGGCCCCGCCCGCGCCCTCCAGGTAGAGGACGTCGTCGAGGGGCCCGTCGAACGACAGCAGGGTCATCGGCCCGCGCATCCCCGGGTGCACGCCCCTCCCGAAGGGGACGACCCGGACGTCGACCCCGTCCAGGGCGGCCTCCGCGGCCAGGCGGCGCAGCTGCGCGGGCATCAGGCCGGGGTCGGTGCCGGCGCCGACCCGGCGGCGGATCACCGCCTCGTCCAGCACGTGGACCCGGCGGGGCGCCCGGCCGCTATCGTCCAGCCGCTCCCGGCGTTCGCGGCACAGGTCGGCGAGCGCGGCGGCGCCGTCCGCGCCGTCCCTGCCGCCGTCCGCGGGGTCCGCCCCGGGGCCGGCGTCGTCGCCTCCCGGGTACAGCAGCGGGGCGACGGCCCGGGCGTAGGCGGGGGTCCGCAGGAGGTCGGGGACGAACGCGTTGTGCGCCTGCCGGATGAGCGCGGCGCCCGCCTCGAAGCCGACCATGCGCAGGTGGTCGGCGGGCACCCCGGCAGCGCGGTACCGGCCCCACCAGCCCTCCCGGCCGGCGCACCGGTTGAGCGCCACGAGCCGCCGGACCCGCTCCCCCTCGCCGAGCCCGTACAGCCGGAGCATCGCCTCCAGGTCGGTGCGGCTGATGGACTGCTTACCGCCCTCGATCCGGATGACCTTGGCCTGCGACCAGTCCAGCCGCTCGGCCACCTGCCGCTGCGTGCGCCCGCTCTCCCGGCGCAGGCGCACGAGCTCGCCGACCAGCAGGGCCCGCTGCACGACCGGCCCCTGGTCCGCGCCCGCGGCGCGCGCCGCCTCCTCCGCCACCCGGTGGAACCCACTCCCGAGAAAAGACCGACACCCTCACCGGAACGGGGTCCCCATCCCGTCGACATTGTTAACCGAACAACAAAAGTGACTGATGTCTGATTCTGCGCAAGTCGCCTTCTCCAGAG